>JAHDEE010000390.1 GCA_020629005.1 Chitinophagales bacterium | reverse complement strand
TGGTTTATTATCTTGTAAAAAGCGGGAACTGACCCTATCCCTGGAACCTAATCGATATCGACCATGAAAAAGCTATGCTGCTTACTGGCCTTATTATGCCTTTTCAATTCCCTTTCTTCGGCCCAATTTATTCTGCTGTCTTCAGGGGACAGCGATCTGGTAGTTTGTGGAGATAGTGAAACTTTGGAAGTTGAAATATTGCTGCTAGAAGAATACCAGGGCAGCCTTCAACTTGAGATTGATTTTCCAGAGGGCATTTTGTTCGAGTCCGGTAGTCAAACTTTGCAAAGTGGGAATGCGAATCTTGAATTGTCGCAGGACGATCCTGACAAGCCTTCATTTGCAATAAGCATTGATGAGACCTTAGCGGCCGGCGATGCAATCAAGCTGGAATTGCAACGGAAAGCTGTCTGCTCTGCAATAGACCTGGTGCAGTCAGGAGAGGTGCTGGAAGATGTTTTGCGCCTTCAGTTTACAGGCGGTGAAATTGATGATTTTGGAGATGCATATGAAATACTTTACGGTGCATTGAGTGTATCCCTTGCCCCTCCACAGTACTTTGCAGCAGGTATCGCTGACACACAGTGGGTCGAAATTGTAAACGGTGGACTGGCTTGCGTTTCTGAGTTTGTGCTCACACAATATGTACCCGAGCAGGAGATCGAGATGCTCGGTGCGCAGCTTGGGGGGATGGATTATCCGTACCTTCAAGACGGGCCAGAGCTAAGCATAGAAGTAGATGCCAGTGCTCTCGAACAGGCAGGATTTGATGGTTGCCTGGAGCCTGGTGAGGCCCTACAGATTGGTCTGATAAAACGGTCGGGTTTCTGCCTTGATGCCCTCGATCTAACTTATAACAACTGGGTAACCTGGGGTTGTTCTGAGCAGCAGTGCAACAATTCGCAAAGCCAGGAAAGTAATGTCTTTGTGATCAATGAAGCTGAGTTTATCAATGATCTCATTATCACGGCTGAGGTCGAACCAATAGGCGAATGCGAATGGCAAAAGTATCGATTTACAATTACCGATCCTTCATTTCCCTCTCCTGCCCGAGTTGGAGTCGACCGTTTGGAACTTGGCAATCGGACTGGCATTACTGGATTTCAGTTCATGGGTTTTTCGGATAAGCGATTAGATTACCGCAACTTACAAGTCAATGGAGTGAGCACCACTGTTTCCACTTTTACGCGCAATCTGCAAATTGTCACTTCCATGAACTTTAGCGACGAGTTTGGTTCTTTGACCTTTGAGCAGGACACGGCCTATGTTATTGAATTCGAAGCCGGAATCAATTTTGGTAGCTGCGGTCTTGGTAAGCGGATTGAGGGAATGCCTATGCTGGAATTGAGTTCGGTGCTGCATACCTTACGTGTTTGTCCGATTTCCTGGTGAAGATGCGGTGCTGGACTTTGATCCGGAAAATCAACTTCCATTGCTCGAAGATAGTAGCAAAGTCCTCTTACTGGGTGATCTGGATGGTTTCGATTGTTCTGACGAACTTAGGCTTCCTTTCAACTATCGCGGTTGTGAGGCGGCTATGCAGGAAATCAGTTTGCTATATTCCTGCAAACCCACCATCGAAAGTCTTTCAGATATATGTGATGAACGTATGATCGAAGTACTGGTTATCCCACAGCTTTCGGAGCTGCAATTGGAAGTTGAACAATCACAAAACAGCAATGCGCTTTGCGATACATTGGAGTATACCTTTAGCTTGCTAAGTGCCCGTCTGGCGAATTTGCTAGAGCCAGTGATGTATCTGGATCTCAACAGTGGACTAAATCTACTCGATACATTAAATCTCAACTCTTTCTTGCACTGTTCCTCACACAGCTTGATTTTGAGTATGCCGATCAAAACGATTTTGGCCTGGCTATGTATCCAGACCCAAACAACAATCAGATGGTGGATCAAAGCGAAAACCGCATTGGCCTCTTCGATCTTGCTGACTACACCCTTTCCAATGACTCTATCAATATCTCTGAACTTATTGCTTCGGAAGTCTCGGATTCCTTACTCAACTTTAGACTCGAAATCAAAGATTCTAGCAGCTGTGCAGCCAGCTGTTCTCAGCTCATTTGGTCCCTACCTTTAACACAAACAAATGTAAGTCGCATAGAAGGCACTGTGTGGTTAGATCAAAATCAGGATGGAATCAATAACGAACCCTTCGGTGAGCTACCCCTTTTCTACGGCTCGGTGATCATCCGTCGGAATGGTTTCTATTTGGGAACCGCGGAGGTATCTGCCGGGTATTACAGCTATGAGGTCTTTCAAGCCGGCGAATATGAAGTCTATATCGACGAAGGATATTTCGAGCTTTCACCGGGCAATATCATTCCATTGGAATTTGCTACCGAAACAATAATACAAACATTTGACGGCAACTGTGGAGCTTCCCGAATCTTCAATTTCCCGCTGCGATTCCCATGCGATCTGCAAATGCTGGACTTTGGCTACGACTGTATCAACGACGGAGCCGAGATCCTGTACACCATCCTCTTCGGTAATGTCAATCCTCCACTACAACTATGGCTAAGGGATAGGGAATCAATAACTGTCCGATTTTGACGTCGCTGGAAATGATTTAGACGAGGCATTTTTTGACAGCAGCCTTGTTGGCTGGTGGAGAAAAATAACGATGGATAAATCATTTCCAGCAAGTCAAAATGGACATTTATTGATTCGCTGTCCCTAAACGGCGAACTTCATTCAGAGCAAGAGGAAGCGGCCATTACCATCCAGGTTCCGAGCTCAGAAGCCTTCAATATAAGAGTTACGGATGCCTGGGGCTGCCTGTTTGTTTTGTCCAGCGCAATTGATTGCATCAGCCTTCCCATCCAACTGCTTGACTTTAAGCTCAAGTCCATGCCCAATCACAATCAGATTGACTGGACAGTAGCCAGCTCTATCAATGTAGCGAACTATCAACTGGAGCGAAGCTACGATGCCGAGTATTTCGAATTACTAGGCGAACAGCCTGCGCAGCAAAACAACCAGACGCAACAATATCAATTTATAGATCCCGATCCGCGCCCGGGACTCACCTATTATCGGCTCTCCGAACAGAACATGGATGGCAGGCGCGAGATCATCGCTTTGGATGTGCTTGATCGCAATTCCGCCACACATATCTATCCGAGCATTGTCGCCGATTTCCTGACGGTACACATGCATCATGCTTCAACCGCTACCTTATATAATGTAGTTGGTAGCCAAACGATGCATTTTGATTTCATCGCGGGCAGAAACCAGGTTTCTCTTGCACATTTGCCGACCGGAATCTACATGCTGCAATTTGCCTCTGGCCAAACCAAAAAGATACTGGTGGATTAAATTCTTTAGGGATTTAATTTGGAGCGACACAAATTGATCATCGCCACCGGCCTGCCCGTGCTCCACTATTATTCGGCAGCCATCTGCCTGTTCATGGTCTGGCCCTGTGGTCTCTCCGCAAGCTCCGAGCCCCCATGGCCAGCCATTCACCACGGCAGCTGGCCGCCTCATACCGTTTCGCCCGCGGCTATTTTGCAAGCGTGAGTGGTCTTGAGCAACCTATGCTACTGGCCACTACAAGCAGGAAACAACTAACCCCCTCCCCCATGCCAATTTTTTAATAGCAGAATTATCCGACCCTACTTTGTTAATCATCGTGCTAGTGCTGCGTAAACAAAGTGTGTGACACCTTTAAGGAGCTTATCTTTTTGTCA
>JAHDEE010000096.1 GCA_020629005.1 Chitinophagales bacterium | reverse complement strand
ATAAGAGAGGTTAGCGCCACCATAGGCTGCACTGTAGGCTGCATCACTCCACCAGAAAATGTCCGGCTCAGAATTACCATCTACATCCAAGGCAAAATTCCCATCACCTATGTCTGAAATCAAAGTTGCATTACTCGGGAGAGCAGGAACCAGCGAGCTACCATCATCACAAAACACCTCGTTGCTTACTGGTTCGGTCGAAGAAGGGCAACTACAAGGATCGATGGTCAACACAACATCATCCGTGCCGAAGCAGCCTGAGCCCGGTGGATCCTCAATCGTAAGGGTATAAGTTGTGGTAACGCTGGCACTGATCTGAATTTGCCCATTGTCTTGATTAGCGGGTGGTCCGCTCAGAACCAATGTGCCGCTCGCTATATCTGTGCTACCGTCATTCCAGGTGTAATTTGCACCAGCCACGGAATACACTTCGGGCGAGGCACCGATAGTAACTGTCTGACCAGCACAAGCATTCAAGTCGCCCCCTGCATCTGCAACTGGAGCAGGCGCAGTGGTCACTTCGGCAGATCCATTGACTGTCCCATTGCAATTAGCATCATTGACACTTAGCAATGTGTAGGAGCCAGCAATCGAAGTACTAATTTGATAGGGTGAACTGGCAATACCTGTCACGGTCACATCCATACTTCCATCATTGTATGTCAAATCCCATGGGGCAGTTCCGGTAAGATCTATATTTATCGTGGCGCTTTGACCGCTGCAAATAGTAGCGGTACCACTCATTGTAGCAGTTGGGGACGCCTGGACGTCAAATGTCACTTGCTGGGTAGAGATACAACCCAGAAAATCTGTCACGGTAACCTCCGTAATAATTGTCTCCGGACCAGTGACACCACTGGAAGAGTAGATTACACTTGCCTCATCAACTGGTGGACCAATAGAACCCCCACCCGATATCAAGGTCCAATTGTACAGGTACTCATTTGGCGGCGGAACCGGTGTGGTAAAATTCAAATCAATTGCCAAAACCTCTCCAATTGTACCGCCACCACAATCTGTTACATTTAGATTCCATGTACCGTTAGTCGCTGCACCATTCAAATCCGCCAAGGCAATCCCTCCTGCTGGCAAGAAACTCCCATTGAACGGCTCTGTGCCACTCCCAATATCAATGGCTGCGGCATCGGTAAAGCAGGTCGTTATTAAATCGCTTTCGTTATTGCCTAGCTCGCCGGATGGAAGGAGCATAATGCATTCACCTGAAGGCGCGCAGAGTTCTAGCTCCAACTGACGCAATTTATCATGGTCGATTTGTACACAAATCTCTAGCGTGGTCGTACCCAAAACTGGATCGCCAATGCCAGTAACTGAAATAGGCACCGAAAGGGTGGTCCCGCAAGTAGGCCCATTTACATCATCATCAGGCACAGTCACAGGAACTCCCGTTGAAGCAAAACTTTCAACAGTCAATATTGGAGGAAAAGGAGTACCCCCAGAAGCAAAAGCATCTAGCGAATTCAATGAACCTTCGCAAAGGATCAGACTTTGTGCCGCAGCAGATAAAGTTGGTGAAGGATTAACGTTGACAATCATCTGATCAGTCACGGGAGCACAACTAGTTGAACTGGAAGGAGTCAATTGGAGCGTGATGGCACCAGTGGATGAGGGTGTAAAAGTGGTTGACAAAGAGCCAGAATTGCCAAAAGAACCCAAACCACTAACGACAGACCAGGTCTGCCCTGTGCAATTGTTACAGCTTCCTGCAATATTAATTGCTTCATTAAGGCAAGCTGCTGCGTCTACATCTGCCACTGCTACCGGAGTAGCATCTACGGTCACCGTCACTTGTCCCAATGGACTTGCACAACCGTTTGCATCCACCGATTCTACAAAGTAGGTAGTAGTAGCAGTAGGATTTACTGTAATTGAATTTGTATTACCTAGCTGATTTCCTCCAACTGCATCATACCAAGTGTAGGTACCTGAACCAGCACCGCCACCGGCAGTCAAAGTACTAGCACCTCCTCCACATACATTAGTGGGAGAGGCAGTTGCACTTGGTACAGCTGGTAAAGCCAAAACTGTAATTGTGACTTGATCCGTATTTGAGCAAGCGCCGCTAGTTACCTCTACTTCATACACCAAATCGGTATCCACCGCAACTGTTGGAGCGGTGACTGAAGGATTAGCATTACCAGCAGTACCCCCTAATCCTGGACAAGGACCAGAAAGGCATGACCAACTAAATGAGGATCCACCTGGTCCTGTGGGATTCCCCCCCAGTGTAAAATTGGACTCGGCACAGACTGGTTGATCCAATCCTGCATCCGCAGTAAGAGCACCAATTGTCACTACTACGTCGTCAGTAAAGACACAGGGTCCATCGGTGACTTCTACTGTGAAGGTTGCACTTCCAGATCCCCCTGTTGCGGTAACAGTTGGATTTGAATCGGTTGTTGAACTCAATGAAAAACTACCGCAACCAGCTCCACCACAAGTCCATAGATAGCTGGCAGTATTCGGACCTGTAGGCGTCCCTCCACTACCGCCTAATTGAGCTGACCCACCGGAACAAATAGTCACATCTGCGCCAGCATTCGGCGTAAATAAGGGTGTAACATCAATCGTGACCTGGTCTGTAACGCAGCAATTCACACCCGCACCGTCATTACAAGCCAGCAGGGTATAAGTCGTGGTGCCTGTTGGGCTTGCTACAGGGTCCTGACAGTTTGTGCAACTGAGTCCGGCGGCCGGACTCCATTCATAATAAACACTCGGCTCTACCGTTCCTCCTGAAACAGTAGCATTGATAGTAACTGCATCACCTTCACATATAAACTGATCTCCACCAGCTGAAAAATTGGTAGGAGCAGTACAGGTTGGAGGACAAGGAATATCTACTGTAAAGCTACCTGTGGCTCCAGCGTAGCCATCAACAAAGATCATGATCACATCGCCCCCGCAAGCATTATTACTAGACATGCTAAAAGTACCGCCTCCCATAAAACTACTTTCATGGTGGTCTGTAGTTTGTGCGCCGGCATCTGGAAAGCTTCCATTCGCCGTTTGCTGCGTTTCGTTGAATATTGAACCCTGCAAATTGGCGGCAGTGTTGATAGTGACGGTGACGTCGTTATTACACTCAGAAGAAGGCCCAGGAACTGTATAATAGTAAGTCTGACTGTCTTCTATTGAGTAGGACATATCTTGAATACCGTCACAATTAATGTCTGCACCAATCCAACAACATTGTCCCCCTCCGTTGTTGGAGTTGGCTGGATCACATCCAACACAATTTCCCGTATTAAAAGTGTTGCTAGTTCCGCAGCTTAGGCTTGTCCCTCCCAGGCAGCCTCCACCACCACCCCCTCCTGCATAAAGCAGAGTGTAGCTAAACAGCAGGAACAAGAAGAAAATCGTCATCTTAGCAAATCGCATAAGCTAAAGTTTTTCGTCAGAAGATTGTGATTACTCTTTGATTACCAAATATTCTATTTCCTCCTTACCTGGCCCATAGACGAAGACCAAGAGATGGTCTTGTTTTGCCGTTAAGGATTTGAAATAAAGAACTGCTTCATCTCTAGTATCAAAGAAAAGATGATCCCTTCCGCGAAAATAAAATGATGTATTATCTTCAATTGGATCATCTACATAGCGGATTTCCATTGTTCTTTCAGGACTGGTTTTCGTAAAATTATCTTGATTTGCCTGTGCAAAAGAAAATTGTCCTACCAGGATACAGAACGGCAGAAGAAGAATTAATTTGAGCATAATTATTTCAAGATTATAGTTTGCGTACCAATTGGCGCGAATGATTTGTCATAAACTTTCAAAAGGTAATTTCCCTGCTTGTTGGAGATCAAACATTGCCAATCCTGATTGCAGTTTATTGGTAATGTTCTTCCTTTGAGGTCATATAATTCAACAGCACCAATCCCAAGAGAGCCCTTAAAATTGACCCAACCCGTTGTGGGGTTGGGACCGAAAATTATCATGTTACGGTCGAAAGACTCTAATGAAGCGCCAGCCCCCTGACTGACAGTAATTTCAAAGGAATTTACCGAAGAGCAGCCTAATTCGTCGGACAGAGTAAGCGCTACTTCATTAACACCCTCTTCATTGGGCTCAAAAGTGGGACTTACCTCTGAACTGCTGATGGCACCTTGCCAAAGAAAAGTCAAACCAGCATTTCCTCCAGGTACATCAACACTTAAAGCCGCTGCATCTCCAAGTTCCAGTGAAGCTGGGCTGAGATTGCCGGGAACAGGATAAGTATTGCAGGCAAGATTAGCTGAAGCGTCTAGTTTGCGAACAAACAAATCCCAGTCACCGCCAATAGTATGATATCCGCAGACAATAATGCCGCCATCAGTTGCCGACTTTACAGAGTACAAGATTTGAGTATTAGATAGACTCAGGTTTTCATTGAGCAGTAAGTCCCCCTCGTCATCTGTGCGCAATAAGTAGGGTTGTTTATCAGGTCCAGCCCCAACATATCCTGCAAGCACGAAACCCCCATCTTCCATTTCGTCAACTGAGAAAAAGTCGTCGAATCCAGAATCACCATCTGGATAGGTTTTGTTCCAAAGTAAATCTCCATCAAAGTTCAGTTTTGTCAAGGACGCTTCCCAACCATCCCCAAGCGCTTTTCCGCCCACAAGAACTCCGTCACTGAGAATTTCAAAGTCCCGGCCAATCTGATTGATGTTTGAACCACCAATTATCTGCAGACTAAGCTCCTCACCATTTGCATCTGTTTGAAGCAGCAATAAATTGTTGTTACCATTACTAAGAGCATTTGCAGTGCCAATCGACATGATAGTGCCGTCTGGTAACTCTTTACATGCAGCTAGCTTTAGAGCAGCGTCAGCATTGTCATATTCCCTGGACCAGAGAATGCTACCATCTTCCAAGCTTAGTTTGTGCATTACAGCATTATAATCCAGCCCAAGGTAGTCGTTACCTACCACAATGATATCCCCTGCAGCAGTCACGCACATTCCAATATCCGGCTCCTCCGACCAACTGTGGGGACCAGTCGCGATGGCAGTTTCCCACACAAAGTCAAAATTCTGGTCAAGGTGAATCACATTGAACTGATACGTACCTAACATGGGATCATAAGTGTAGCCTCCCAAAACAAACCCTTGCCCAGGTATCTCCTCGACCCTGTATGCGCCACTGTCATTTCCAGATCCATAATATCGAGTCTCACCGATTGTACCGTCATCAGAAAACTCTGTTATGCTTGTTCTATATCTTGTTCCTGCCAGCTCTGTAGCAAACCCAACTACGAGGATCGATCCTTCGCTCGTTTCGATGACATCATAGCCAACTTCGTGTTCCTGCCCGATACTATATACACCTCCAAAAGTGTTTTGAGCAGCTGTCTCAGCAGGCAAAAGAACAAAGAAAAAACCGAGCAGAGCCGCTTGAAGAAATAGCGTCATTTTACCTACGTTCTGCATAGTACCTCATTTAATCAACTGATAAAAAATAAAGATAATGAATTCTATCAGCAAAAAACTTAATGCTACCTTTGAGACCCGCTCATTCATCATTTAGCTTCATCTAATGAAAGACAAATTATTCTTTCTCATTGCGTTTATTGAAGGAGGCTGTGTGCTCGGCACTGAACTTATTTCAGCGAAAATGATTGCCCCCTTTTTCGGCAGCTCACTGTATGTTTGGAGCGTCGTTTTAGCACTCACTCTTGCAGGACTTACTTGCGGTTATTTTCTTGGAGGCATTCTCTCCGGCAAAGGGCAAAGCGTTGGTTTTCTTACGTTTAGCCTAGCAGCGGCGGGGGTACTGCTATTGATTATGCCCTGGTGGAGTCAGCTAATAATGTCGAGCTTTCTCCAACTACCTCTGATTGCGGCCATCTTCCTTAGTGCGCTCTTGTTCTTCTTCCCGATTCTAGTGTTGCTAGGCACAGCATCACCATTGATCATAGGCATTGTTAGCAAAGATGCCAGTGATAGTGGTAAAATTTCCGGAATTGTTTATGGAATTTCCACCACAGGAGGAATACTATTTACTTTCCTTGTTGGTCTATATTCCATTCCCTATTTGGGTCTACGTTTGTCTTCTATACTCTGCGGAAGTCTTCTACTATTTGCGGCAGCTCTAGGTCTTACATGGCATACAAAGAATCGAATGCCAGTGCTACTATGCCTAGCATCAATATCTGTTTTTTTAGTCAATTATCCAAACAGTGACGACAAATATCAAGGTGACAAAATTCAGCTAATGCAGCAGCAATCTGGCATTCAAGGCCAATTGATGTTGGCGGAAGACCGGAATCTAAACAACCGTAGTCTTTTGATCGATAATATCTCACAAACCAATATGGACTTGGCAACCAGGCGCTCTCGTTGGCCATACGTTTATAGACTGGCGACTTTTTGCAGTACCAAGCCTAAAGGAAGCAAGGTTTTATTAGCAGGATTGGGGGGAGGTATGGTTGCAAAAGAATTGCTCAGACTTGGATTTATAGTAGATGTCGTTGATATTGACAAGCGAATGATGCAGATTGCCGAAGAGTACTTCTTGCATCCCGACGAGGCGATGAAAATCAGATTTTTCGAAGATGACATCAGACATCATTTGCGCAGCACCAAAGAACAATACGACATCCTAATCTACGACATTTCCCTTTCAGAAGGACAGCCCTCACATTTGTACACCAAAGAAGCTTTCGAAAACGTCCACTCTGTGCTTTTCGATGATGGTTTCTTTTTGATACATTTTCCGGATTTCTATGAGGACCCTTCTCAGGTTCTTTCCTCACTTGGGAAAACTTTATCTGCCGGCAATTTTTTCCCTAACCTTATCAACACTAATCCTCGGCAGGGGCAACTCTGCGAATTGATGCTTTATGCTTCTAAGAGTTCAGACATCGTTTTCAATTTTAACAGACTTCCAGTAATTCCAACGGGTGTAGACTTTGATCAATCGGATCAGGTATTTTTGGCTTATTCATACGAAGGAGGACAGATTATGTATGACGATAAGCCCATTTTGGATGTGCTGAGAACCAAAACAGTCCAACTCTTTCGCGAAAACAGCATCAAATCGGTGCTGCAGCCCTTATGGGATGGCGGTGTTCAATTCTATTGAGTAAAAGCTTGGAATACCTTGAACATGCTCTCACTCGACTTCTCCGAAGAAGCGTTTTCTAAACTCTTCGAGATATCGAGTGCGCCAGATCCGTGAGGTGCCAAAGTGTAAGGTTTCCAAAATTGGGCGATCATCAGTCAACACCGGAAGGTTGGACAATTTAGCCTCTGATAAGGTCAGTGATTGTTCTTCCAAAGAGGCCGTTTCGCCTTCAATCATGAGATCGATTTCTGTAGCATCAAGGTCTATCGGGACTAAAGAAGCCACAAAGAGAAGATTTCTTTGCTCTTCGTCTTCATAGGTGGGAACAACCTTACAATGAAACCCAGTCTGCAGAATTGTATTTGCTATTACTCTTGCCGGCAGACCAACATCACCCTCCCAAAATCCATTAAAGTTAATAACCAGTAGCCCGCCGCTTTTCAACTTCCTTTTCATTTCCTGCAAAGCCTCTGTACTAAGCATATGATTTGGTGGAGACTCTCCCTGAAATACATCTACAACGATGTAGTCGTATTGCTTATCCATTGTTTTCAAGAAATGTCGACCGTCGTCAACAAAGCATCGAATACTTTTCTGTAAATGAAAGTGCTGTCTTGCAGCGTCCAACACCTGTTCATCCAACTCCACGGCATCTACATTCATTCCCCTATTTATGGTGAGCAAGTTAGCGACTGTGGCTCCACCAAGTCCTAGAACCAAGGCATCTCCACCCTTTGGAAGGCTGCTGGCGATGACGGTAAGATAGTTGGGATAGGACCAGTAAGATGCGCCATATGTTGCATCCACCCAGGTCTGCCCAATTCTATTGACAAAGAGGATTCGATCAGTTGTATTATCCCTAACAGGGCTGGGCAGGTCTGCCACAACCACCTCTCCCAAAATTCCCTCTTTGTGCATCAAAAGTCCTGAGGAATCTGTACGCATCAAAAATAGTAAGCTGGCAAAAACAAGAACAGACAGCAGATTAACCAAATGTCCAGGCGAAAGCCTAACGATTGCAAATGTTGTCAGCACATAGGTAATTAGATAGGCCAGAATTGTATAGGAGCTGCCTAATTCCGGAATCAATAACAAACCGCCTACGAGGGCCATCAAGATTCCACCAAGGGTTGAAACTGCGAAAACCAAGCCACTGGCAAAACCCTCACTTCGGCCTTCTTCAACAATAGCCCGAACCACCAAAGGCGTAAGAAGACCCAGCGCAACAAATTGTGGCAAGATGAATACAGGACCAATTATAAGCAAAGAATAGACAGGTATGGAGTATAACCTCGACCCAATCCAAATCAACACCAAAGCACAAATGGCCAGAACGGGAGCTGGATAAAATATATAAGGCTTTATGCCTCTGTACTCATCAGACAAAATGTGGCTCCCAACAAAATAACCGATTGCTAAACCGGCCATCACAAGGCAAATGGTAAATGTCCAAATTACAAATGAAGCACCAAAAACAGGGCTAAGAATGCGAGCTGTAGCAATCTCCATAGCCATTACCCCCACTCCTTCCCAAAAGGCTAACAAAAGATATCTAGAGCCCAGATGATTCATATCCAGCTTTTTGCGATTTGCAATTACCTTCCGGCAAGATAGCCAATAACAAGGATGCTGTCAAAAAATGCCTAGTCTAAATCATTTCCAGCGGCGTCAAAATCGGACAGTTATTGATTCCCTATCCCTTAGGCTTTGAACTGGGCTAGTCCCAGTATCTACACCTTGATTTGGGCGGAGGAGAGACTGTGCAAAATAGCCCCGACTGAAGTGGTATGAGCCGCCGGGCAGGGCGAGTGAGGCATGCCTGATGGGGGCTCGGAGCCTGCGGAGAGACCACAGCAGGCATAAGCCGAACCGACCTGCACAAGGTGAATAATAGCGGAAGGCGGGTAGACCGTTTACGCGCTGGAATTTATATCGCTCCAAAAAATAAAAAAGAGTCGCTTCAATATATCGAAGCGACTCTTTGTTATGTTGACCTTTTACCGGATTTGCTTACCGGCTGATTGCGATCACCCTATTGCTGCTGGCACTAGAATGGCAACCTGTAGCCAGCAATCAGCTGGTTGTTTCGGAACAGGTTTCTTCCGGTGAGGTCTACATAAAGCCTACCTTTGCCGACGTCGAGATAGGAACCTATGATGATATTAAATGCGCCACGCGCTTTTTCGCTTTCGCCCTGCTCGATCTGCATGATGCCAAAACCCGTACCGAAATACGGCTTCATAGCCGGCAATTGTTTGATGCTTACCGGCACCACAAGGTTACCAGTGATACCATATGCGGCAGATGAGCCGACACCAAAAAATGCTTCCGGCATGAACTCTACTTTTTGCTTTGCGCCCAAACCGTAATGCCAGCGAAGGCCAAGATTCCAGGTGTTGCTACCGCCCAAATTGAAGCCTGTGAAAGCCGACATTCCGCTGTAACGAATCTGACGGAAGAAGGAGTCTTCTGGCAGATCGGGGTTTACTGGTATACTATCGTTGACAATATAGTTGTCCAGCATTGGCTCCAGAATTCGAGATTCTTCTTTGCGCTGCTTCTCGGTGTTTTTCATCCATCTGCTCTGCTTCTTGCGGTCTTTCTTTGCTGCTCTTGCTTGCCGCTCCAACTGCTGGCTAAGCTGCTTGTCACGGTCATCCAATTTGCTATTCATTTCACGCAATAACTCCAACATCGCCATATTGTATTCAGAATCTCCACCACTGTTGTCACTCTTCTCCTTGGAATCAGATGGCGGCGGATTGTTCTGACGCTCCTGCATTTGGATCAACATTTTTTCTATCTCACCAAATCGACGATTCATTTCCTGTTCTTTAACAGCGTCTACCGCAGAATTGTCTGGTGCAGCTGGTGCTACTTGCTGAGCCGGAGCGCCGCCATTTGGATTCTCCTTGATCTCTTCGATCAGACTTTCAAACTCTGCCGGCGTCATTTGGATGATGCTTCCGCCACCCATCTGCATTTGAGCGGCGTTTTGCGCTGCCTGCATTTCCTGTTGCTTGCGACGAGCTTCTCGGGAATCAAGCTCACCCAGAATGCCCTGAACCAACTCCTTTTCCTTCTGCAAGCTCTCTACTCGCTCAGCATCATTCTCTTCGTAGGCTTCATTTAATCGACGTTCCAGCTCTACGACACGTGCCTCATGTTGTGCTTTGAGCAAGTTTGCTTCTTCGTCATTCTTGCTCTGCTGCATAGCCAGGGCCGCGTCCATCTTGCTACTTACCAGTGCATTCGGATCCTCCGCACGTTTTCCAAAACTCAAACGAACTCCCGCTGAGTAAAACATACTGGTTTGAATCTCACTAGGTTCATCCAGATCATCAACTGGCGTGCCTGAAGTGAGAATTGCACGACCGCTTCCAAATACATTCAAATTGCTGGTAAGCGGAATATTGAGGCCCAGTCCACCCATCGCAAATCCTTTATCCTCAGCGCCGTAGACAGTATTGAGGCTATCAGACTCCAGCGGCTTGCCCAGGTATTCATCTTCGTTGACATCGATTTTTCCACCTCCGAGCATCAGCAATGGAACCACTCCTGTGTTGGTATTGAGACGCATGCGCATCTCCCCTCCATACATGGAAACTTTATCAAATTTAGTCAATTCATCATCTTCCAAACCTTGCCAGTAGAAACCACGAATACCCACATAAGGTCCAAAGTCCATCCCAGCACTTACCCCTGCCATCCAGGTATCTCTGAAAGGTAGATCATCATGGAAAAACATTTTACCAGCAGAAGGCTCCAGCGTACCCCGTAGTCCATTGATGCCATTGGTAAGGCTGGAAAAATAAGCTTTATCGAGTTCGGACATCTTGTCCGGACGACGCCCACCCAGATATAGCTGAAGCGAAGCCGAAGCAGCCCAGTTGCTGTGATCTTCAGAGTCAAAATCTGCTGGACTTGTACCATAATCCTCATGGTCAAAGGCAGTCATCAAATGGCGACCTGTATTGAAACGGTAGTTCGTATTTCTGGCCTCCAAAGTGAGCGTATAGCGATCGGCCAGGCTCAGCACGATACCTGCCCCTGCACTTAGGTAAATTTGCTTCTGTTCTTCTCTACTGAGCAATTGAATGCTCTGCACACCCGTACCAAGCGTAACAAAGGGCAGCAATTTACCCTTACTCAAATTCGCCTTCACTTCCCCACCGTAGCGCTTGAGATTCACTTCATGATTGGCTTGCAGAGAATCTACAAAGTTGGGAAGGGCAAGGTCAGTAAAATCAGTTGTTAAGTCCGCTGAAGTCATATACTGACCACGAAGTTCAAAGAACTGCCCGAAGCCAAAGCCGATCTTGCCGCCCAGCAAGAGCCCGTCTGAGAGTCCGGTTTGTTCTCCGCGAAATTCGTAATCTACAGAGGGTGAGAAGGTGTAGCTGATACCGGAGACCTGCGCCCTAGCCTCAGAGGCTACGAACAGGCATAGCAATGCCAACAACATCTTTTGAATGTTAGTCATGATTATTGAAATGAGTGTGATATAATGTGTGATAAGACTCGAAGCCAGGGATTGTGACCCTGAGGTCTCGGGGGATCGAATCAAGTGTTTCTCGCCATAGGTTTTGTGGCATTGTCAATTGCCAGTCCGGATTAGAGACAGAGGCGTCATTGGTTTGTCACATTTTTTCTGCAAAAGAAAATTGATCTTTATTAGGAGCGATACAAGTATGGCCGTGGTTGCTGCAGGCGCGTGCTCCGCTTGTACCACCTACCTGTCTGCTTGTTCCTGCCGGGCCACTGTCGTCTCGGCTTGAGGCCGAGCCACCATTGGCCTGGCAGTCACTGGCGCATACAGGCAGGCTGTACCGCTGCGCCCACGGCTATTTTGATCCGCCTCTCCATCGCGCAGCTATTTTTTCTGCCAGATTGTCAATTGCCTGGTAATGGCTACAAAATACACTTTGTTACTACTGTAGGCACAATTTTGGATGTGCCAGCACAGGTACCTAATCGAAGGCTTCAATGACGAGATTCACGCATCTTTTGGATTACTTGATATACGAGCGTGATTTGATGCCGCCAGAAGAGCGCTTTAAAAAGAGGTCACTTGCCTTGATCTTTATTGTGCTGAACATGGTCTGCCTCTTTATGGTGATTCTACAGCAGTTTGGGCATTACAAGGAAGAAGACACCTTTTATCTTCTGGCCATCTGCTTACTCGCACAAATTGCATTGAAATTTCGGGTCACAGAGAACCTGGCCCTGTCGGGCATGATGATCGGTGGAACAGCATACGCAGTTATCAACATTTGCAACACGGGAAACATTTTTTCCTACAATATAAAATGGTTGGGCGTAATTTTGATTCTGGTCAACTTTGCTCTTGGAAAAGGAACATTTGCCTTCACAACATTTTGTGTTTCCTTGCTTGTCTTCTATTATTACTGCAGTGACCCGGCAATAGACTTATTGAATATAGGGACAGATACAGATCATTTTTGGGACAGTATGGCCTATTTGCTGATGATGCTCTGTTTTCTACGGATTATCAGACGTTACGAACGCATCCAACGCAATCGCATCGAAGAACAACGAAGGCGTCTAAAAGAGCAGCAAACCGAGCTGCTGGCAAGCAATGCGCTGCTAAAGGAGCGCAGCAAAGAGCTGGAGGCGAGCAATCAGGAATTAGAACGATTTGCCTACATTGCTTCTCACGATCTTAAGACGCCATTAAATAATATCATTAGCTTTTCTCGCTTGCTTGAAGAAGAAATCTCTCCCCTGAAGGATCCAAAAATAGACCAGTACTTTGGCTTCATAAAGGATGGAAGTCTGAAGATGAATGAACTCATCAATGATGTGCTAGAATACTCCCGATTGACAGCCCCGGTCGACAATACCAGTCCGGTCGATTTGAACGTAGTAATCGCAGAGATTCAAGATTCAATATCCCACTATCTGAGCAAGAAAAACGCAAAGGTTAAGGTAAATGGGACGCTACCCACAATCAGGGCAAACAAAACCAGGCTCTATCTGCTGTTTAAAAACCTGATCGAAAATGGGGTGAAATACAATGAACAATTTCAGCCAGAGGTCAACATTTCCTATGAGAAAACGGATCGGTTTCATCAGTGCTGCATTCAAGACAACGGCATTGGGATTGCAAAGGAATATCAGGAGCGCATTTTCAATATGTTTACAAGGCTTCACAACGGTACAGAATACGAGGGTACTGGGCTGGGTCTTTCGCTGAGCAAGAAAATTGTAGAGGTACTTGGGGGTAGTATTCGCGTCGAAAGTGAGCCGGGCAAAGGCGCTAGCTTCTACTTGACCTTTCCCATTGAGTCAATAGATTCTGGAGAGCCTATACCCAGTGCAGAAATGCCGGTAAAAGCAGGAGAATCCTGAGCATGCTCATGTCTGTCAAGGAGCTCCAGAGGCCTTTGCATTGATGCCAAACTCTTTATAATGGTGATGCTCTAAGGCCAGAACGATGCCTTTTCATTTGTCCCACCAAGGCTTGCTAAGCCCCTTGTTGTAAACACGCCTTGTTCTTGCCGAGCTCAGAAGCTTTCCGCGCTTGTCGAATTTGTTAACCCTAGCTTCGTGAGATTGGGGAAAGTAACGATAAGTTACTCTGGCGACGGAAGGGCCATCCGACTTGCTTCTGCGATTAACAAGATTTTCGCTGTTGTCGAGATATCTAATTTCGACGATGTTTGCCTGTGTTGAGTCCTCAAATCGGTAAGCGTATTTCTCGGTTCCTCGAGTCCTTAGCAGCTTTCCATTGGTTTTCCAGAATGAGACAATAGCGACTCTTCCGGAGTCCCGATATTCAATGCTGCGATGCCCCGTTCGTTTTTTTTGCTTCCCGCGACCATCAAATTGTCGTCTCTCTACTAAATATCCTTCCTCATTGTAGGACATTCTCCAAATAGCCTGCTCTTTCATCAGCTCTTTCCCACAACGATAAGCTCGCTTTTCTACCAGGAGATTCTCTTCATCATAGTCGTATTCCCACCTTGAAGGGAAAACACGTGCCGATTTGTTTCGCTTATCGGTGCAATGGGCCTTGCCAAAACGGTCAAAATATCGTTGCTCGATCGTTCTTCCCAAACTATCATGCAAGTTTTCCAGATAGACTACTCGCTGGAATCCTGTCCACTCTGAGGAGCGTGCTTCATGCAGGTAAAACAGGTATTTTACAAGACCTTCACTATCCACATAACGTTCCACATTGACTCCCATTCCAGTTGAATCCAACTGTACCCTATATGTTCCTGCCAAGCTCCGTCTGATGGAATCCAAAACAGATTGTGCATTACAGTTACAGACGAGAAGCGATACTGCCAAGATCAGCAAGATGCTTGTTTTGATCAGTTTGTCCATTGGCAAAGGCTGTTTGGGTGCTAGAAGAACTTACATCAAAACACCATCTTTTGCTTTCACCGAGGGTGGAAGCTCTGTTTCACCCAGCATTTCCCGAAGATCAATCTCGATTACTCTACAGAGTGACATCATAGGGATATCGTTTGCCATCCCCTGAAACGGATTCTCCGAATAATCGCCAACCACTTCCATCATTACGTATACCCAGCCAATGAGCACTGTAATTGGAATAGAAAGGTAAAAGCCTGTAGTACCTAGCTTCATCAGCTCTGGCACCATACTGAAAGGCAGAAAAAAGATGAATATTGCCACGAAGTAGCGGCTCATGTTTGCATATTGACGAGGCAGTGGAAACTTCTTGATTCTTTCATTCTTGCCTTGTAAGGTGTAAAAACTTTTCAGCATATTGGCCAATTCCATATGGCGAAAGTCCTCAATAAGCCCTCGTTGCCTAAGCTCAGCCAGGTCGCGAGACTGTTCATTGATGATTTGCGTGGCAGTATTTACATATCCAATAAGGCGATCATGCTCGTTTGCAGGTAGAAAGTTTTTCAGTTCCGACCTGGTTACTTCGTCATCGATCAATCCGATGCCAAATTTTTCCTGATAATACTTCGCCGTTCTTCCTATGTGACCCGATTGACTGGCATGTTCCCAGGGAGTTGAGACCAGCAATTGGCTTCTGTGCGCATACAGCCAGCCAATATGTCTGTAGATCAGTCGCTTTTTGATGGACTGAATCTCGTGATCGCTATGCTTACTGTCTGCAAACTGGTTGGAAACAAATCCGTCTACCATCATTCCCCAGGTGCGACTATCATTGATGATACCTCCCCAAATCTTTCTGGCTTCCCACATACGGTCGTAGGCCTGATTGTTCTTGAAACCGACATAGAATGCAACGGCGGTACCAATTACGGAAACAGGCAGCCAGGGCAGACTGACTTCAATCAGATTGTAGTGGTACATAGCAGCAATACTGCCCACCAGGACGAAGAGCCAGGCGAAGTGATGGGCAGTCCATTTAATCAGCTTGAAGATGCTTATTCCTTTGGTAACTAACATGGGATGAGGAAAGTTTGTGATCTCCCAGGAAGGAGGTAATCATTTTTTTTGCAGATCCGCAAAACCAAAATACAAGATACATCAACAATTTGTGAATCGCGCCAAACAAGTACTAAATCTTCCTTGGGGGCCAGAGCTTCGGATCAGGTTTGCAGCTGCCGAAGAAGTGCCTATACAGCACCAGCCTGCAACAAATTTTGCTATCTTGGCGTCCTGAAACTATGCTGAGCACTTTAACCCCTACAAGAAGCGAAAAAAGCCTTCACAAACCTGTCTTTTTGATTGGAAGTTTGGCCTATTTGGTGCTCGCAGTCTTGGCATTGGTATTTTACCTGGAGAGAACTGCTTTTCTGGACATTGCCTTTCACCTCTTTTACATCATCAAGAATGGTGACTTCGCCATTCAAAACAACAGATTTGGTGCGGGGGTGACTCAGATATTTCCTTTGCTGGGATCAAAAATTGGAATGAGTCTCAAATCGATTATGCAACTCTATTCCTGCTCTTTTGTCTTCTACTATTATCTGGTTTTTGCCCTCTGCCTATTGGTTTGCAGGTCGTATCGATTTGCCTTGGCAATGTTGTTGCTCAGTACAATCATGGTGACCGATACCTTCTATTGGATTCAATCGGAGTTTGGGCAAGGTCTCGCGACATTGGTTCTGTTTTTCGCCTTGTTGCAATTCCGAAGCGACCAGAAAGCAGAAAGGCAATGGTATCAATATCCGATCCTGTTTATCTTCATTTTCGCGCTCGTCTTTTTCCACCCCTTGCTGTTGTTCCCATTTCTGTTTACAGGTGTATTTTTGTATTTACATGGCAAGACGGACAAAGACATACTAAAGGTCAGCCTAGTCTCCTTCCTGCTGATGTTTGTGACCAAAGCGGTTTTTTTTCGCACAGTCTATGAGTCCGGATCGATGAGAGGTTTGAAGAATTTTGCCGAGCTCTTTCCGAACTATTTTAGCATACAATCCAACAGAGATTTACTCTACTACGCTATCAAAGATTATAATCTCTTGTTCTTGCTTCTGTTTGCGTCTATAGCATTTTACATCTGGAAACGAAAGTACAAAAAGCTGTTACTGCTCTGTTCGTTTTTTGCCGGTTATGTACTCCTGGTAAACGTCTCCTATCCTCATGGTGAGCATCAGTTTTATATGGAGAACCTATATTTGCCGCTCAGTATTTTTGTTATATTTCCAGTCGTTTTTGATTTGATTGATTTACTGCCTCGACGCAGTTTGCTAATAGCCCTGTTTCTTTTTCTGGCTTTTCGTATTGGTCATATCGGCTGGAATCATCAGCAATACAGCACCAGAGTTGCTTACCTTCAGAGCCACCTGGAAGCAACGCGTGATGAGCCACCATTGAAACGAATTATTCCAGCTTCTAAGCTGGACAAGCAGATCATGCTTATGCACTGGGCCACACCTTATGAGTTTTGGTTGCTTTCCACCTTAGATGGTGGGGAAAGTCGTTCGATCCTGGCAACAGACAGCCCGGAAAAACTATATTGGGCCAAGGAATCTACAGACAATTTTATCACTATGTGGGGCGTGTTTCCTTATCGCGAATTGCCCGAAAAGTACTTCAGGATGAAGGATTTTAGTAAGTACTATTTTGAGAAGGCTACACAATGAACTTTGCCAGAGTCCGCAAACTAATCGGCTGCCTTAGTAGCTAAGTACAAATCCTCCTGCAAAGACAGTCCGTACTTGGGATATTCAGCAGAAATATTTTGCTTCCGCACCGTAAATCCAGCCGCCTCCAGTTTGCCAGGATAGTCTTGACCGTAAATTCTTACATGGTCAAACTGACCAAAAGCCTTTTCCCTTTCGGCAGGATCTACAATCGACAAATCTTCATAAGTGTTTTCGAGTATTGGCGAGATGGGAACTTGCAATATCGCTTGTCCTTCTGGCCTTAGCACACGATAGAGTTCGGCCATCGCAGCGGCATCTGTCGGTACATGTTCCAAAAGGTGATTGCAGATTATTAGGTCGAAAGAGTTGTCTTCAAAGGGTATGTCCAACACGTTCATGTTTTGTACATAGTCGGGATAGTCATAACCTTCGGTAAACAGGTCGCCACAGACATAATTGTCAAATCCGGTCTCGCTAAGCAATCTGGAGATGTTCTTCTCAGGCGCCAAATGCAAAATGCTCATTTGCTTCTTATCCCAAACCTTAAGCTTGTCTCGTAAATAAGTGTACACAAGCCTCTCGCGATCTGAAGAATTACACTTATAGCATCCACCTGCCCTCGGACCGGCACCAATGATCTGCATTTCCTTTAGCACAGGAAAATCACAACCGATTGGGTAGAGTTCCTTGGCTTTAAATCCGCAAATGGGGCATTCATATTTAGTGCCGGAATACAAAGCCATTTTGACCATCGTCTTGACAGAGGCGGGTATGTATTTCTTGATCATAGGGGGTCGTTTCAGTTCCGGTGCATGGGAGCTTTGGGGTATATTTTAGGCCTGACTTACAGATCAATTCCATTTAATCCAATTAGCATGGCCATTGGTTTGAGCATGGAGTCGAATGGACTTTGTTCCTTTCTTGAATTCGGTCGACTCTACCAGCACTCCATCCATGCCATGATCGTTTTGCAGTACAGAGCTGTGTTCCGCGGCCAGGTAAAGGAGATCTCGATGGCTTCCAATCCTCTCCATCATGTTTGTAAACTCTACTCGTTCTCCTTTGCTAAACTGATAGAGTACATGTGTGTGAAATACCAGCAATGGGGCGTCATCATCTTGTGATTCAATAATACGTTCAAATTCAGGAATCGTGCTAGCTTTTTCAAATTGAAGGTTCTCCTTCTGTGCCAAACTAATTGCTGCACTAATTTTTTCATGTCTGGGAAGTCGGTCTGCCCAAACAAGTGCTCTTAACCAGTCCACATTATTCTGGTCGGAGAGGTCCAAGGGATTCTGATCAATACCAAGCTTGCTTCTGAAGCTAACCATTTGATCAAATGCCGGCATTTTACCTCCTCTTTCTTCGCTTTGTATTTTTACATCACTTCTTCCAAATGTATGAACATCGTCGTAAAAATACGCGTAGCGATCCATGTTCAGGGTCAAACCTGCGCTGGTGCCGATATCTACTAAAATGACTTCTTCTCCCCTACTATAACTTGAAAAAATGGGCATTAAATAGGCACATCGATTGAGTGAGTTAGTTTGCACCAACCTGGATTGCTCTAGCTCAATAATTTGATCGCGACGCTTCAAACAGAACTCTTTGAATAGCGCAAATGGCGGATCTTCTTTGTATTGACTATGTATTGATGGGTAATAGTGTGCAAGCTCACTTGATGGCTCTTTGAAGAGCAGGTATTGTACAGAAGCAAGGAACAAGTTGGGCATCGGTTGTCTGCTTTTGCAGTAGGAAGCCAGAGTAATCAATTCGTCATCTTCTGATATCTTGTTAGAAAGTGCAAAATACATTGGGCTTACACCCTTGCATTCGTTCTCCGCAAAAGTCTTGAACCAGTCTTTCAATCTCTGAGGTTCAATGTCTCGGTAATCCATATTGGGGTAATTTAGGTTTTCTCTATAAATTCATCAAGTCGTTTATTGGCAGTAGTTCGAATCTTGTTTTTGATCAAGGGGGTCCAACCGAGCAAGGTACCTGCGGGTCCTAGGGCTTGTCTCGACCATTTCCAAAGATCGAAATGATCGCGATGGTCAATGATCTTGCCGTCTTTGAATTTGAATTCAGCCCTAATATGGTTCAAGACTCTTCTACGCTTCGGACCATAGAAATACTCCGCAGTCCAATCAGCGCTGCCCTTCTGCCCATTAGATTGCACATTGCTAAAAGTAATTTTGGTAGCGGCTTTCTTTTGGGATAACAACATCTGCCACATCTTGCCGGCCCTTGAACCTTCTAAAACTCCGAAGGCAGGATCTTCGAATACTATATTGTCATGGTAACATTGCACCATCCGCTCTGAGTCTCCGTCAGCAAATGCTGAATAAAATTTTTCGATTAGCTCTCTATTCTCCATTGCGATTTTTTTCAATTTGAACAGCAGATTAACTAGTGACGGTAAGCTCCATGTCGATAATATTTCGGTCGCGAGTCAATACGGACGTGCAACCAGTAAACTCCCAGCCCAGCGGTGCTAAGCCACTTGGTCTCGACTCCAATTAGCTTTTCATATTCAACAGCAACCTTCTGCCAAAAGTTGACCACCTGAGTATGCGGAGCATTCCGAACAAAAGTTGCCAGATGATTGTAGTTGCTTTCATCAGAAAGTTGAGTCGGCACGACCAACAGCGCATCGCCACTCAGATTAGGGAAGGAAACCACTGCTTCGTCTGCTCCAAAATAGTCCTTGAAGGAATTACTGTTCGCTATTATGCCAGGCAAACTATCGCTATGCACCAGCACATACTCAAATGCTTGGTCTATATCTTGAAGTTTAATCGGCTTCACCTCCCAGAAAAAGGCGGGATAAGGACTGTCTTGCAAGGCTTGTACATAGCTACGAACAAAGCGCTCGGAGTTTTTCAATTGTTGTATCCAGGAACGAAAAGTCAAGTAGGTTCCATCTAAACAAATTCGATACCTGGTAGTTCCTGGACTTATTTCTTCATGGCGAAAATCAAACATCTACCCGTATATTTTCTCACTACTCAACGTCAAATTTGTGTACTATTTCAGTTTTGAACGAAGTAATGGTCTTTGCCAGCTTCTTAGCTTTCCCGTTTTTAGCGTATCTCCCGTCGAGGCCAGAGGGATCCTGAAAGTAGGTCAGTCTTATTTCATACTCGCCCGGCTCCTCTAGCTTGATCTTCCATAGTCCCAGCAGACCTTGCGAATCACCCGGAGCCAGTTGCACAATCTGCTGCTCTTTGAATTTGCTGTTAGTATCAAGTCCCCAGGTCTTCTTATGCAATATTTCCTTTCCGTTACAGAGGACAGTGTACTCATAGCCACCAACCCCATATTCTTGCATCATGTTACGAAACAGAACTAAATTCTCATCCGTATCATTGGTTATTTTGAGTCCGTACCAAGCTTTGTTACCCAACTCAATGGGATCCGAAGCAGGTTTTAAATCAAGACTAAGTGTTTGTGCATCTGCAGTGTACAGCAAGGCGAGAAAAAGCACCAGGACAATCAAATGTTTCATTTTGGGTCAATTTAGGGGATAGTGACTTTGCAATACTACTCCGGCCGAGCCCTGAAGCTACAGTTTTTTTCTATTTCTGCCCACTCTTTAGCAGCAATCCTTCATATACAGAAGGAAACAAGGAAGCTTGGTAAGAAGACACAGCCGATCCTATGTTCTTACTGGGATTTGGACAGGGTGAAACTACTGCCGCAAAATTACTTTTCTCCGTAGATTGGAAGGCTGAGTATGTTGAAATCAGTACCTGAAGAATTCAATCAAGGTCAATTGCTCCGTCATATAGAAAGTACGATCACTGCTTGGTCAAGGTCGGTTCACATTCATCCTCAAAATTCTGTGAGCCTGGCGAATAATTGGTATTTCGTACGCTGTAGATCATCGTCAATACATTTCCCTCGAAAGTACCTTCTCCCCATACCTTGTAATTGGTCGCATTTCCCACCAGGAATTGCTCTCCAATCTCAAAACTGGAATCACCGGTAATTGTTGCAGTTACTCTTGTGTCATCTATTGTTTCTCCCTTGCTTTCAAAATTAAAGATATTTTCTATCTCAAAGTAGTTGGCACCTTGACTGCTGGAACGAAAGGTCATTACATAGTAATACTCATTAAAAGGATCACCCTGACAAAGTTCCTCCACATCATAGCTGCCCAAGAGTGTGCTGCTGATCAACTGATCACAATTCGGGCCGGTATAACCTTCCGGGCACATACAAACTCCATCGACGCAAGTAGCACCATTTTCACAACCGGTGGTAGTGCAGTCTTCTTCAATCTCACAATTTGTACCTGTAAAGCCTGAAGGACAATCACATTCGCAGCTATTGGTATCCAGGGTTCCGGTGTTGCAGTTGATCACTGCACAGTCAGCCCCATCATCATCATCGCTACAGGATTGACTAATAAACATAAGTGTGCAAAGGCTGCATAGCAGCAGCCAAAATTTTAGATTCATCATTGTCGGTTGATTTCGGTTATGCCTACTCTTTTTTCGGATTTTCGACTGATACTCCTTCTGAAAGATCGAGACCGAAGTTAGCCTATTTTAATTTCTAAAGTCCATAAATTAACCTTTCTTATCAACTCCTTTTTCGAGCAGTCACCTCAAAAATATGCCAGTGTTTGAGCGGACCAGTCACACTCTCTCGATCCAACTCCTTTTCCTCTTTAAACAGAAACTCATAGGCATTAAACATGCTTTCAATATCTTGCGCACTTACCAGACTTAGCTGCTTCCAATCATCATTGATACCAAAAAAATGTCCCGTAAAAATTCCATTTGGCAATAAAGACTCCGAAATATTTTCCCATACCCTCGCAAAATGCTCTTGCTCACAAAATGGGAGGGAGAGGCTGGCGTTGATCAGACTCACAGGACGCCACTTTACATCAGCAAATCCACACAGCTGCAATTCCAGCTGCTCTGACATCTCAGCAGTTACGTTTTCCTCAAGCAAGCTGATAGCGTCAGGCGCAGAATCAATGGCATAAACTTTCCAGCCCGCATTCAGCAAAGGCAAAGTGTCCCTCCCATTTCCACATCCAAGATCAATTGCCGTCTTGACCTCAGGAGGATTAAGATTAAAATAATCCAGAGCTCGTCTCAGTGATTCACTCGGCTTCATGCCCTTTTTGTTGTAGTATTCTTTCCAGCTCATTGTTGAAAATCAGTTTATAAACTTACAATATTAATACACTTTTATTTAGGAGCGAAACAAAAGAGCACGTGGAAAATCACTACCGGCTGTCCACTACAATGAAGCCAGCATCCAGTCGCTTCGTGTATCCAGCATCAGGGTCTCTCCTATCGTCGAGCCCCCGCTGCTGGCACACTCAGTCGCCTGTCTGCAGGCTTCATTTTCGTTTCCATCCGGGCTATTTTGCAGCGATCCCCCTCGCTTCAGAAAATGAAAGACCAAGATTTGGGATTACAGATTACAGAATCAAGATTTTTAGGGAGGTTTGAAAAGCGGAAGCAAAATTGCGGACCGAGAATCCCAATCGAACCGATTCCACGTGGTCCGGTGTAATGAGGACTTTGTGCAATTCGAATATTGTGCTCCGTAGTCCGCCAATAACGGGCCTTTCGACTCCGCTCAAGGACCGTCATTG
>JAHDEE010000095.1 GCA_020629005.1 Chitinophagales bacterium | reverse complement strand
ATAGAAGAGGAAATGCAGCTGCCAGACATGGGACTGAATGCGCTGCTAGTGGGGGCTACGACCTTAGGAGTAGACCACAATAGCAGATGCATGAAGCCCATGAATGGTTGCTGCATTGGAACGGATAGCGCGAAGGAACTTGCCACGAGTCCAGCTGCTTCGCTCCTATTCATTGTCATTATCTAAATTTCTGAACTACCTGTTTTGTAATGCTGATTTCTTTTTTTCTGGTTCCTCTTTCTTAAGCTGCAGGAAATCCGACAATAATTTGCTCAGCCCTTTAGTTTCCAGCAGGAAGCCGTCGTGACCGAAATCGCTGGGAATGAATGCTGCTTTAGCATGGGCAATGCCATTGATAAGGCGCTGCTGATCTTTTGGCGGGAAAAGCACATCGTCTTCGATGGTAACGACAAGGGTTTTGGCTTGGACCAGGCTCAGTGCCTGCTCTACACCTCCGCGTCCACGCCCCACATTGTGGCTGTCCATTGCTTTGCTCAAATGCCAATAGGAAAATGCATTGAATCGGGCTGCTAGTTTTCGTCCCTGATACTGCTGGTAGGAACCGGCACGATCGGGATAAATTTCATCGGGGTTAGTGGCTTGTTGGGTTTTGTTATATGCTGTCGCATTTCTATAGGACAGTAGTGCGATGGATCGTGCCACTTCCATACCTTTTTTACCAGCATCGGGATGACTCTCAGTCCAGGTTGCGTCGTTTGCAATAGCCATTCTTTGGGAGGCATTGAAGGCCACGCCCCAGGGTGAGTGCAGTGCATTAGTCGCTATTAAAGCCAGATGCTCAAACCGATTCGGCTCGACAATGGCCCATTCCAGGGACTGCTGTCCGCCCATAGATCCGCCTATGAGCAATTTGATTTGCTTGATTTTGAGATGTTTTGCAAGCTCTTGGTGTAGCTTGACCATATCTCTAATCGAAATTTCCGGGAAGCTATGGAAGTAGGGAAGCCCGGTACCCGGAGCTTCAGCCAAGGGGCCTTCGGTGCCGTAGTGCGAACCGAGCATATTGGCGCAGATGATATAGTGGTCTTCCGGATTGAAAAGGGAATCGGGACCAAAAAGCCCCTTCCACCAGTCAAATACATCGCTGTTGGCTGTAAGGGCATGGCAGACCCAGATGATATTGCTGGCATCTGCGTTTGGCTGTCCATAGGTATGATAGGCGATCCTTGGCTGTTGTAGACTTTGGCCGCTCTCCAGTTGGATGTTGTGCGGTACTTTGAAAAACTTAGTCATTTTGTCTAAGGGTTTGGATGATAGTGCAGTAACAGGCGCCAGTCTGGCACGTGATTACGAATCACCTGACCTGACTGGCAGCCCAATAAACTGGATAGATATTTATGCTTCCTGTAGTTGGCGCCCTTGCCTGCTTGCCACCAGTGCTTGACTTAGGTCTTCACGAATGTCTTCGACATGCTCAATACCGACGGAGAGGCGAAGCAATCCTGGCTCCACTCCTGCGGCTTTTTGTGCTTCTGGGCTTAATTGATCATGGGTGGTTGAGGATGGATGGATGATCAGTGTTTTGGCGTCTCCCACATTGGCGAGGTGCGAAATGAGTTTGACATTGTTGACCAGTTCATCGGCTTGTTCCTTGCCTCCTTTTACCTTGAAGCTGAGCACTCCTCCGAAACCTCTCTTTAGGTATTTTTGGGCCAGATGGTATTCCGGGCTGGAGGCCAAACCTGGATAATTTACCCAAACAACGTCTTCCTGCGCTTCAAGCCAGGTGGCAATCTCCAAGGCATTGTCGACGGTGCGTTGAACGCGAAGCGAAAGCGTTTCGAGGCCTTGCAGCAGCAAGAAAGAATTGAAAGGGCTAAGGGCAGGACCGAAGTCTCGAAGTCCTTCCACTCTTGCGCGAATTCCAAAAGCTACATTTGGGAGACCTAGCGGGTTTCCTTCGCCAAATACATCCCAAAATACCAATCCATTGTAGCCTTCTGAAGGTTGTGAGAATTGTGGATACTTGCCATTGCCCCAGTTATAATTGCCTGCATCAACGATCACTCCGCCTATGCTGGTTCCATGTCCTCCTACCCACTTGGTAGCGGATTGTACGACTACATTCGCCCCATGCTCAATGGGTTTTAGGAGATATCCCGCTGCTCCGAAAGTATTATCAACCACAAGTGGAATATCAAACTCCTGTGCAAGTTTAGCCAGTGCTTCAAAATCAGGCACCGCAAATCTTGGATTCCCAATACTTTCTACATAAAGAGCTTTTGTATTCTCATCGATTAGGCTTCTAAAGCTATCGATCTCATTGCCATTGGCAAATCGGGCTTCGATGCCAAGTCTCTTGAAGTTTACTTTGAATTGGTTGTAGGTTCCTCCGTATACGTAAGAGGAGGATACAAGATTATCGCCAGCGCTTAGAATGTTGTTTAGGGCGATGAATTGTGCAGCTTGTCCAGATGCCACAGCGACAGCGGCCGTACCACCTTCCAATGCGGCAATTCTCTTTTCAAAAACATCGGTAGTCGGATTCATGATCCGTGTATAGATATTCCCGAATTCCTTCAATCCGAACAAATTCGCAGCATGTTCAGAATTGTCAAAGACATAGGAGGTTGTCTGGTAAATAGGCACTGCCCGACTCTTGGTTGCAGGGTCAATGCTTTGTCCGGCGTGAAGTTGCAGTGTTTCGAATCGCAGATTTTGATCGCTCATGATTATTGTATTTTCTTATTTGAATAAAACTATTGTATCTCTAATTTCAGCAAATGCAAATAGCCCGAATAGCTGGGCTCTCGCATCAGCTATCGGTTTATCGGATCGTAAATTTGGATCAGGATTAGAATAGCTTCTGCATGCCAGTGCAACAACAGCACATACACATACAACAACAGCTATTCATACAAGTGTTGGAAGTAATTCGCGCATCATTCGCCTGCTCGACCGGAGAGATCGAGTAATTTGAATGGCGATTGATTGAATTACATTGCTTCATTGAGCGCTAATCTAAATGGAATTCCAATGAAGTGCAAATCTGAAATGAAATTGTTTTTGGCAGCTACATGATATTAGGGCAGAAATTCCTATAATTTCTTGTGGGCCAAAGCAGTTTACAAGTGGCAAATAAAAATCCTTGTATAGGGATCAAAATTCTATTGAATCTAACTTCTATATCCCAAATAGTGTGTTATCTTTGTCTGTCCATACTTCGCCCCCTTGGAGCATTTTTCTCGGATGCTCCTTCCCGGAACTAATTTGCGCTATAAGCTGGCAAGTTAGTCGGCAAGTACGAAAAAGAGGGGGAAGGTACACCTATGCGGAAAGCAGTCACCGCAGGAATAGGTGAGGGGCCTCCCCCCTATAACAAATCTAAAACCTTCTCCTCCAGGGCGGAGGATTGTTTCGTAACGTTCCATGAGCAACTGCAATTGTCCCCAGTGCCCTTTGCTCAAGGACGAAAGATGGCGAAGACATAGTGTATTAATAGTCTCTTTATTCCCAGTTTCCTAGTAGATATTAAATGTTAACTCATTTACTTTCCAGTAGTGTAATCTGAAAAGACGTGTCTTAAGTTGGCATTTAAATCTTCAGTTATCCGCCATTCATAGCACTAATATACGGCCTGAAAGCAAGCGCAAACAAAGAAACCTCTCAATTTTAATCAGTAAGGTAAATAAGGTTAGATTAGCTACTAATTAATTGACAGACAATAAATTAGGTCCGTAAAAAAGCTTCAAAAATCAGGCAGTCATGTCCAAAATCCACTGGTCAAAGCGAATGATTTCATAGCCCACTGGGTCCCAATAATAGGCTCCTTCACCATCCTCAAGTAGTTTTAGCAGATCTCGATGGTTTTGCGAAAGAGCCTTAAAGTTTCCACTGTACTTCCTCAAAATGGTTAAAAGCTTCAAAATAAGTCGAATGCGTTCGATGTCAGATTCCTTTTGTCGCTGCAAAAGTTTAACAAAGTTATCCACCAGAAAATCGGCAGTATCATCCCGATCTTCATGTAATCTGATTTGAATCTGCAACAACCTGTAGCCCATCTGCCAGCCTGACCGATCTTCCATTAGCTGATTGCAGTAATTGAGGCCATAGGAGGCCTTCTCGATGTTGTTCATCCGGTAGTGGCAAGCCACCTTAAAAAATTGCCATATCGACTCTGAAATAGCTCTGGTGGAGATACGCTGATGCTTTAGGGCTTTGCCGCAAAGTTCAAGGGCAGCTGCATAGTCTGCCTGACGAAATAGACAATAAAACAGAACCATCATTGCGTTCAGCTCATTAAGCTTTCCAGGCACAAATCCCTTAATGGCTTTTAGAATATAGGGCTTGGCTTCCTGGTAATCTCCAAGGTGCAAACTAATTGTAGCCAACTGCATATAGGTTCCAGGCACCTTTGCTGCGGTGTTTACCGACGGGTTTTGCTCAAGAAAATCGAGAAACTTTAAAGCTACGTCCTTGGATTCCGGGTACTCCCGATTGTGAAAGTGATTGTGTATCTGGATATTATAATACAAATACCCGATTTCCGGCGATTCTGAGCTTTTATAGGCCTCTTCAATTTTTTTCAGGGCCGTTGCAGAAACTTCTTGCTGTGTTTTATCTTTGTTAACATGGAACACAAAAGGGATAACTAATTCCTGATGCTGGTTGATCAATTCAGTATTGATACGATACTCCTCTAGCTTGGACAGATGCTTTTCCTTCATCTTTTCAAAGGCCGGAAGACCGTAACGAAATCCTTCATGCATCCTTAGCCTTTCATAACATTGGATTTGATCCCAAATGAGATTATACTTCTCGGCGGTTTTTAAGGCTCGGTTTATGTAGGACTTCGCTTGTTTACCAAGCCCTTTTACATAAAGAAGCTCTGCAAACAGGTAATCCCGCTTTACACTATAGGCGGCCATACCTTTCGCAGAGCGGTATTTTGATTTTGCAGGTTGAATTAATAACAAAGACATCAATTCCTCTCGAACCTCTGTTTTCAGTTGGCGAAAGGCTTTTGTTTGTTGCTTTCCATAAAGCTGTCTTTGCATTTCTTCTTCATCCCATTCGGTCCCTTTCACGAGGAATCGCAAGAGCTGGTATTTTTTAGAATCTTTGCTTTGGAGCTTTGCAAAACAATAATTCAGGATAATACCCTTTTCCCCACGATTAAGCTTGCTGACTATTTCTCTGATTTTTTTCATGCGATACGGCAAACATAGAGTTCAATATCAATAATTTACACCTCCACAAGGTACACAAAAGTCTCTGATTTTTTTGACTTTCTTTCTTTGATTTCGCCTCTGGTTTGACGGAAATTCGCTTCATAACAAAACACTCCAACGATGGCTTATCTAATTTGGGTACTATGTATGCTAGGAATCATTTCTGTAGATTCTAAGGATGATTTTTCTCAGCAAGAGATTTACGAGATCACAGTGGACAACAAAGCGGCAATCCAGGATACCGACTATCAGATCGGAATGGCTTGGGATGATCTGGAAACAGACTAAGCTTTAGAAAGGGAAAACCATGTTTAACGCTGCGCGGTGCCACCAGACCGCTGTAGCGAACAGTAATGTACAACCCGGAAACTCTGGAAAGCAGCAGACAACCGAGGGTTTACTGAATGCCGAAATAGCTTGTATCTTGTCTAACAAAAAGATACGATGCAGGTTTACCACCATTATCTTCTACATATTGAGCAGGGCGTAGCTAAACTTAGCTTTAATCGCCCTCAAAAGGCAAATGCTTTGCATAAAGATGCCTGGCTGGAACTCAGTAAAGCTTTCACTGACCTGGACGAAAATCCCGATGTCAGAGTGATTGTTCTTAGCGGCGAGGGAAAACACTTTTGTGCCGGCATTGATCTGGAACTCCTGATGGATATCGGGCAATTCACTCAGATCGAATGCGGAGGCAAACGCGCGGAAAAAGTCAGAAGCACCGTTAAGATGCTGCAAGACAAAATCAACGCGATTGAGCACTGCCGGAAACCTGTCTTGGCAGCCATTCACAATGGCTGCATTGGAGGGGGTGTAGATATAGTGGCGGCTTGTGATATACGTTACTGCACAGACAACACCTACTTTTGCATAAAGGAGGTGGATATGGGATTGGTAGCCGATTTAGGCACCTTACAGCGTCTTCCAAAGATTATATCGCCTGGCCTGGTTGCAGAGCTAGCTTATACCGGTCGCAAATTGACGGCTGGTGAGGCGGAGCAATGCGGACTCGTCAATAAAGTATACGCTAACCGCGATGAAATGCTTGCTGGGGTAATGGAAATTGCCCGGCAAATCGCGGCAAAGTCCCCCTTAGTAATAAGGGGAACCAAGCAAATACTGCTTCATAGCCGAGACCACTCTGTGGACGAAGGCCTGAAACAGGTAGCTCTATGGAATGCTGGGATGCTCCTTTCTAAAGACTTACAGGAAGCTTTTGTAGCTAGTATGCAAAAGAGACCCGGCGTCTTTGAAGACTGATCTAAAACCTTTCAAATTCCCTACTGCGATTTCTAACAAGCCCTTACTCAGGGCGCAACTTCCGATGTTTGGTGACAAAGCTGCCAACCGTTATCTTAAGGAGAGGACGCAACCAAATCAATGCCTTACTCCAATGAGAAACCTGGTACGCCGAGTCATCAAAACACCGGATGGCCGATCTAAAGTTGCACAGAAATACACTTCATCAGGGCCAGCAATTGCACTTGTCGCAGTTCAACAGCACTGAAGCTGACTGTACAGCAAGTTTGACTACCGCAAAAGCAAATTGTAGCCAATCTTTGCACGGCGAATATTTTTTGGAGCGAAACAGAATAGCTCTAGCTACCGGCTTGCTTGCTCTCCACTATTATTCGTACCACTGCTGCCTGCTCCAGCATCACCTGCTGCGTCTCTCCTATGGTCGAGCCACACCAGGCGAGCTTCCGCCACGGCATCAGCGGCACTCATAGCCGTTTCGATCAAGGCTAAGAGATCGTGCACTGCTCCGTAGCTCAACACTCCAACTCCTCCTGATTCATGTCTCACCTAAGCGGCAGACAAATCAGCAGCAAAAAAATGGCCGCCTGCGATCAGACGGCCATTGTAGAGGAAACACTACACTAATTCTGGTAATCATGTAAAACCGTTCACTAGTATAGAGTCCCAAAATCTCCTAGGCTCACGATTCGAGGGCAAATTTTATCAGATCAATCATAAAGCCTCGCTTCTCAACCGCGCTCAGCTACACGCAAACCGGTATATTATGTCCAGCAAAAACAATTCTTACTATTGTATGACATAAGGGCCATTGACATTGTGAGAAATGCTCAAGCATTAGTACATTTAGTTACTTATATTCAACTGTTGGCAAATTCATATCCAACGGAGTCTTACTTTCATCACCGGCAGCAATGCGAATCAAGCTCCTCACAAGCCTCATCATACAGTTATTGATCATTCTGCTGATCATCTTTGCAAGTTATATTGGGCAAGATCGCAACAGCAGCCCTCCCTCTCCTGGTCCAACCCCGGTCCCTGTACCAAATCCAAATCCCAACCCTATTCCTCGTCCGGGTCCCAAGCCCTCACCGAGTCCGATCCCTATCCCGGCACCGATACCAGATTCCACCAAAAGCCCGAATCCTACTCCAATTCCTCCTCCTGGAGCTTGTGATGGAAAAAGCGCAGTCTTCAACTGGACAGACTACGCCTCCAAACCAAGAACAGTAGACGCCTGGCTCTGCAAAGAAGATTATGAAAAGGCCACTACAAACAGAATATCGGTCCGTGGCGACAAACTCTATTATGACCTGGTGAAGCATGACCTACCCAAAATGCAAGACCTGATTAATAAGTACCGGTCTTTGGTCAAGAATGACGCTTTGTCAGTCACCCAAAGCATTGAAACCATTGCAGCATCGGTTCAGCAAATTCCTTACACCCTGGTCCATCATAATTCACACAGCTATTGGGACACAAAAGGTGATGCCAATTTCATCAAAACTTATCACGACAAAAAAAGACGAAAAGTCAGCCCACTAGATCAAATTGGTGGCTGCCTGGAAAGTATTGAACCCAATGGGGTTGTATCTCCGCTTGAATTCATGTGGCATCAAATGGGCGACTGTGACTCCAGAACCACCTTTCTTTTTGGTATCCTGAAGTCTTTGGAGCTAGATGTAATCATGCTTACGGGTCCTAGCGGACCCGGCTCAGGCCATGCACTACTGGGCGTCAATGTGCCCAATCCAAGTGGTTACAAATACTACAAGTTTAAGGGCAAAAAGTACTATCTACTGGAAACAACAGGCTTTCACAGAAAACAGACCAGAATTGGAGTATACTCCAATCGATACTTTAGTCAAGATACATGGAAAATAAAACTCATTTGACATGACGGGAAACAATGTGTTCTTTATACTCGGAGAACTGGTATTTGGCTGTCTTGTATTGGTACTCTTCATGTTTATCGTGTTTCGCTTCTTACAAGGCATGTTCAAGCGAATGTTCCCTGCGGTAGAAAGTATGAATCTGGCCTTTTCTATATTTACAGGTGGAGCCTTCATCTCCATGGCATTGCTGATGGCTCCTAACTTCGAAGCCTTTCACAGCTACCTTGGTCTAATGGAAATCGGCAGTGAAGGCAATTTTGCGGGAGCTTTCTTCCGATTAGTTGCGTTCAATGTTTTGACGCTGGTATTCACAATGATGATCATCACAATAGCCGTAATGGTTTTCACGATGCTGACAACCAATGTTTCCGAGTTCAAACGTATGTCAGAAAACAAGGTCGGTCCGGCAGTGCTGCTGGCAAGTCTAATGATTAGCATTGCGCTCATGCTTCGAAGCCCTTTGGTATCTTTGATTTCAGAACTATTTTTTGATATTCCAGCTGAAATGATTTTTTAGATGAGAAGAATTCTTTGCTCCTTATTGTTCTTCATGCTCACCTTCCTGACTTGTGTCGCGAAAGATCGTCTTGTTGTGATGACACTTGACGATTCTGGTTCCATGAGGGGAGCAAAGTACGAAGGAGCGAACTACGGTATTCAGCTGATCGCAAGTGTACTCGATGATCAGGATGCATTCTATCTTATCAAGAACGGAGTGGCTCATGAAATAGACCTTGCTAACAAGCAAGCCTCGATCGACAATATAGCCGCCAGAGTACCACAGCAGGTCAAGAGTGAATACCACAATATCGAACCGGCTCTGCAAATTTTAGAAAGCAAGAAACTAAAGGAGAACTTCCTGATCATTTGTGGTGATGGCCATTGGAGGGGAGTGCAAAGGGCTGTGCCAAGATTTCAACAGGTTTATACCGAGATCAAACCACAGACAATCTTCCTGAGAATGGACAGACCTGAGGCACTATCAGATAGGTCCCTCCTGGAGTCCTCTATCCTCGACCATTATCCCCAGATTGAAAAACTTATGACCAACTCTGGCGATAATAGTGCCGTTCGCAAATCAATGGAGACGGTAGCAAAGCGGGTTGTTGGTGTTTCAGCCATCGACGTAAAGGCAAAGCAGGAAGATTCCAATGTGATCATATTTAAGCCAGCCGTCCCTCTGTACAAATGCTTCTTCATCTATCAGGACAATAAAGCACCGAACAATTTCCCCAACATCAAGAAAGTCTCTGCGGGTGGAGAAAAAGTCAAGAAGGATAAGAGCTTCCTAGCCTCCAACTTTGGCATACATGCAGGAAAAAATCTGGACAGCAAACTTTCTGGTAGAGCACGACTCATTCAGCTAGAAGACAATAAGGTACTTCGGGAAGCAACGGAAATCCGAATGGAGTTTGACAAGGATATAGACGCTAGCAAAGTGCTCATTGTTCCCTTCGTAGCTATCAGTCTGCACGCAGGACCTGAAGGAACTTTCAAAAGCAGCGATACGATCCGAAATATATATGTGGTCTGCGATACCACCGAGAATCTGGGAATTGTAGCAAGTCTAACCAAGTATGATAACACCGGCCTGCCGGAAAGCGTCCTGAAGGAAGCCAAAGTTGAAGCGCTAATGGGCGCCGGAAAAAAACTCCCTCTCACTTATGGAGCAGGCGCCTATCGCAGCAAGATTGTGCTGGAGCAAGATACCACGGTATTCTCAATCGGAGCAAATTACAGTGGCTACTTTGACCGTCGATCGCAAATCTTTACCATTGTTCGAGACAGCTGTCCGGAGCAAATCATAGATCACACAAAGCTCAGAATAGATTTCGAACAACGTGGTGTCTTAGACTTTGAAGAAAAACCCTGTCGCCTAAGAAGCGTGCTCGATCTAAGACTAAACCCGCAAGATGTAAACAACTACAAGTTGACCCTTCATGATGCACCACATTGGATGAACTTCCACATCACTAAGGTTGGAAACGAATTTCAGATTTGTCCCAGGCTGCCCGCCATCTATTGCAACTGTTTTGTCAGTCCGGGAGAATATTCGGGAAGAGCTGAATTTGAAAGTCTACTGCCTGGCAAACCAAGCTTCAATACGACCTGGCATCTTACTGTCGAAGACAAGGATAGCCTGTGGGCCAAATGTAAGACCTGCGTGCTTCTACTACTGGGATTCCTGCTAACCCTATTCTATATTATTGCCCTTATTCGCAAACCCCGATTCCATCGAAATGCCAGGATCAAAAGAATCACCAAAGAGAAGAGCGGAGCATTCGGGGAGTGGGAAGTGATCGGTGGAGAAAACACTGCGAAGCTACGCAAGTCCGGCTTGGTGGCAGGCATTACTCGCTGGTTGGTGCCATTCCGTTCTGAGCGTAATAAAGCTTTCAGACTCGAATACATTGCCGGCAATAATAAGAGCTATATCCTCTTGGCAAAGAAATCTCAAGGGGGCGAACTTAAGATAGACGAAAGGAAAAAACTACAAGATGCGGGTAAATATGACTATGAGCTTTCAAAAGATGAATTCATCATGGTTGAAGAAAAAGGCAAAAAGAAAATTTACTATTACTACACCACCTAAATTTTTATAGTTAATGTCATTAATCCCAACTATTATCATAGGCGTAGGCGGTACCGGAGCACGTATCGTGGAACGAGTCTACCAAAACCTGCCGAAGGACAAACGAGATCAATTTAGCTTCTTCGTGCTTGATACAGACATTAATACCCTCGATGAATTGTCGATACCAAGAGACCACCTGATACAAACAAGCAGGGCTTTGACAATCGAGCAGTATGTGCAATCTCTTGCTGATCCGGTTCGCGAAAACGTAGAGAAATGGATGGTCAAATCATCCGAATTACCCATTTTCTGCAAAGAGCGGGGAATGACAGATGGAGCAGGTCAGGTTCGTATGATCTCGCGACTTGGCATGCGAGCTGCAGTAGAAAGCGGGCAGTTGGGCAAATTTGATGGAGAGCTACAGCGCATCACCGAACTACACGGCACCGGAATGCAAAGCGGCTATCGTATTGGAATCGTAGGCTCTCTAGCGGGTGGGACTGGCTCTGGCAACTTCTTGCAGGTAGCTCTGTACATGAAAAAGCTTTTCAAGAGTCGCGGCATCGAAAGTCTCATCATCAAGGGCTACTTCCTGATGCCTAGCCCTTATATTACCACTTCCACCATCACCCGGCCGGGTGACCAGAGAAATGTGCAAAGTAATGCTTTCGCTTCCATCAAGGAATATTGCGCAACACTGCAAAACAAAGGTGAAGATGCAAGCCGGCACACCCTTGAATTAGATGTAGACCCCGGTAAAGACGCTACAGCGCTGGAACCGGGCAATGTCCCATACAATTACATGCTTCTTTTTGAGGACACCACTAAACAAGGCAATAGCCTTCGCTCCCTGAAGAGTTACGAAAAGATGATAGCCGATGTGGTTTATCTGGACCTGCTTTCTCCAATGTCTGCCAAAGGCTTTAGTGTTCTCGACAATCTTGTAGTTGACCTTATCGGCGAAGGCTACCTGAATAGATTTGGCTCTGCAGGCAGTAGCACCTTGGAGTATCCATATCAGCGGGTGATCGACTTCTTTGCCATCAAAAGCACTGATGTGCTGCTGGGTTCGAAGTGGCTTGCTCCGGACGACAAGTTCAAAGAAGCGATGCAGCGTTTTAAAAAGAACAAATATTCTGGCAATGATTTACCAAAACCGACAAAGAGCAAAGAGTACCGAAATTACATTGACTTACAACTTAGCAGCAGCAATCCGGACCCTTTCTTTTCAGAGATTTACGCTCAGTTGTTTATGGAAGACGACGAAGGTAAAATCTTAAAAGACCGACCTAAGGCCATCGGCTTTCTGTCGAGCATAATGAAGAAACTGGAATCTCTGGTCGAAGCTTCGGACGGCTTTGCTACCATTGCTGATAGAATTCAATTCTCGCAAGAGTCCCTCACAGAAGATAATGTGCTAAACACCATTGCCAACATTGAGGCGGAATTAGACAAGCTCGAGAAAACTGGCCGTGGCATCAGCGCAAACTATAGTGGCTTTTATCGTCAATGCTACGATGTCGATCTGCGAAAGCGTCCCAAAGGTTATGATGATGCGATCCCTTATTCTCTCAACAGCTGGATTCTTAGCAACAACGGAATGCATCCCATGGCCGCCAGGTATTTCCTTTACGAGGTGGAGCAAGCCATTAATGATTTTTTGCTCGTCAAGAGAGATGATGTTGCAGATCTGGAGCAGAGCATAAATGAATACGACAAACAATTCCAAACCAAAACCGAAGATGGGGACTCTGTAGGAGTCGGACCTCAAGAACTGGCTTCCCAGATACTCGACAAACGAAAACTACTATTCTTCAAAGACAAGAAAGCTCTGGAAGAATTTGGTCGCTCCTACAAGCTTAAAGCGCTAAAACAAAAGGAGGCAGTACAAGATTATCTGCTGCTCAAGATGCAGTACGATTGCTTCACCGGACTACACAGAGTGATCAAGCGCTTCATCGAAATTTATGAGTGGTACTTTACGACCCTGGAGCAGGTGGATGATGAATTGGATCTCCGAATGTCACGAATCAGGGATGAGGTCATTCCAAGAAGCAACAGGGATGGGGGCAATATTGTTTATACCCTCGGCGACTACAAGCTGCTAAATAAGCTCTACGATGAAGTACAAAAGGAAGTAGACATTGAGGAAATGGCGCAGGAAACCAAAACTGCTTACTACCTCGCCAGGTACAAAGAGCTGCTGGAATATCTGGACACTGACAGATTGCCACATCAGAATTTGAGTAGAAAGGAGAGTCAAAATATGTTGGAGCTTACCGTGAAAGGCTTGCTTGAGCCAGCCAGACAGGGCTTCGAAGAAAACAAAGCCCTTGACCTGGACATCATCCAGGCACTTTCGCTGGAAGCAAAGCTACTACAGGAAGACCCTGCCGAATACACACGTAATCAGATACAGCAGCTGGAACAAAGAGGCGTCAATTTTGGTCCGGCAACGGTCCCGGCGAAGCGCGACAACTCCACCACCTTCATAGGCTGCAATCGTTCTTTTTGCGCACAATATATGGAGGCTAATCTGCCAGACATTTTCACCAATGCGAAAACAAAGCCACAGTTGATCGACAATGATGGTTTTGACAAACGAAAAATCTACTACTGTTCCTATGCCTACGGACTGCTAATCGAGGACTTCCCGAAATTCAAGACAGAACTGGATAGCGGAGGCCCAGGCCCTTACTATACCAACTATCAGGAACGTATACGCAATCTTTATGCTGATCCGGATCGCAATATTTCACCGCATATTGATAAGCGCTGGCACTTACCTAGCTTCCTTCCAGAACTCAACCCAAAGCTGGAGCAGCATCGGGAAAAATTGTTCCTCGAAGGAATTGCCAAGGGCATTGCCCTAAAGTCCATTAGCCAAATTGAGAAGGATAGAAAAGTGAGCTGGTCATACAAAGGAGCACTGTTAAAGGATCATGAGGGCAATCTCATTCAAGGTGCATCTACGCGCGACCTCATTCGCTGCCTAAATGAAAACCCTATCCTGATCTCAGACATACACGAAGACTGGAAGTTGCAACTGGAAGCAGATCTTGAAAAACACGGTAAGGACTGGAAAAGCTATCAGACAATCAAGGGCATCAAACAACCTGCTCTGATCAAAGATCAAGATCACAATCTACTAGACATCATTGTCAGTTATTTCAATGACAACAAGTATCGCAGCGAGCAATTGCAGTTTGGCGGAAGGATGTACGCAAGCTTCATCGCTGTGCTTAAGGAAATTGTTGGCAATGCGGTGGGGAACGACAATAAGAACACGATCAAAGAAGATGTGGAGAATTTGCTAAAGCGATCCCTTAAGGCGGGAGCTGACGAATACAAGCAACTCTCGGCAAACGGAACCGAACTGCTCAGTCTGCTTGCAATAGAAAAGGAGCAAGGCCTCGACACTTGAGAGAAATCGATTAACAGCCGCTATGTCATTGACCCATTTTCATAATCTATCAGGATTCGCCATCAGTCAGGCGAAACTGTTGATGCTGTGTCAAAATCAGCAACACGAACTGGTGGTTGGAAGTGGAAACAGCGAAGACAAGGATTTGAAGCATTACTTCTCAGCTGCACAAAGCAGTATCTATGGCAACCAGGAGCATAGTTGGATGAACCTGGTTTTCCTTGTAGATGAGAGCACTTTTAGCAGAAGTGGTGAGAGCTTTTCCATGCTGCAGTGGCTCCATGACTGTCAACAGCTTGCAGAGAGAAGCAAGCAATTGCTTGATCGGGATATCCTGGTCCATCATATTATCCATCTCAACGACCCACTGCTTGACTTCAAGACCCGGCTTGCAGCAGAACGGGAAGAGCAAAATGTGGAGTTTTGGTTCGGTAATGAGCAGTCTGGCTCGAACGGCAAGGGAGACCGATTGAAGCACTTTGCCACCTTTTCTCAGAACTTTACCGGCCAACAACTTTCTTCCATAAACCTGGTCCGTTTGTCGAACAGCAACAATTGGAAAGAGCTTGGAGCCATCTTACAGATTCTGCAACAGAGAAAACTCTACCGGGAAACACTGATGGGAAACATTCATCATTTGGTCTTTGAATTCAAACCAGAGCAAATGATGAAAACAGAAACCGAGGCTGTTGAGCAGCTTTACGGCCGACTCTGCGATAGCTTGTCTGAGGACTTGCAACAGCGCGATACAGTGACGATCCCCTATCTCAGACATGTTGTAGATCCCAGCTTGAAAACAAAGTTCAAAGCAAATTTGGAGGGCTTTCCGCTGAGCTTTATACATGTGCCTGAGGTGCCAGCCTTTAGAAGCTCATTTAAGAGTGGTTTTGAAGCTGATTTGCAATCCCAATTAGATGCGGTAGCAGAAGAACTGGCTATTAAGACGCAACAGTATGGAGACCATCTGTTGCAAACCGCCGACAACCAGGCAATGAGAGAGGAAACAATATTGCGAAGAGACCTGATGGATGGACAGTGGAACCCCAACAAGGGTCTTTCTGCGCAAAAGGACCTGCGACTTCACGAAGTACCGGAGGAACGGACCTGGCTCTCGCAGCAATTGAGAAACCTGGAGCACAAGTGCGTTAAGGAAATCGCAACTTTCCCGCGACATTTTACTTTCTGGTTGTTCCCTTCTTTACTCTTCTTCTGTCATATGCTTTTTGTCGTGCTGCTACACGAATCTATGGGATTCTGGTACTATGTCTTACTGATGATGCTCTCGCTCTCGTACATTGTCGCCATGATCTTCGTTGCAGAACGAATCTTCAAATCTGTAAGACTGCTACGCATTGATGCCCAGAAACTTACCAGAACGCAAGAAGCCAGACTGGTAAAATTGGCAGAAAGACATGTTGAAAAACTGGAAAGATTACTTGCTCTCCGCAATGAAGAGCTTCGAAACGAAGCCTACGAAAACAAAAGGAGTCAGATTGAAAATCAAATCATCGAAGCCTACTACTGTAGAGCTGGTCTCGAAGACATCATTGGCGTGAGCCATCGGGAACTAGGGCAAGAGCATAATGATGAGCTTACTGTTGTGATCGAAGAATGTTCAAAAATCAGAAATCGGATTCAGAGCACAACTGTAATGCACGAAAACAAGATCTTTGCTGAATCCGGTGATTTCTGTTGCTTTCATGTGAAGCACGTAAACTTCCTACTACTGCGGAATGAATGATATCGTTACCATATCAATTGTATTTGTAGTAATCGTAGTGGGATTACTGCTGGCTTGCTGGTTCACTTCACCGAAACTGGAGCAGCGGTTTAAGCAAGTCTATAGCAATTACCTGTTGATGTTTTGGCTCTGCTGTTACATCGGCATGCTGATCTACTTCAAATATGAATTTGAGTACTCCTGGCTGGGTGGTCTTGTAAAAGCGCTGGGACTTGATGGAAGCTGGGGAGAGCACCTGTGCATTCTCGTCTTTACCGCCAAGATGCTGCTGATCTTTCTTTTTCTCAAGGGTTGGCTACTTAAGCTATTCGATTTCCTGCACAAAGAAGAAAAGAACAATCTACGCGAATACATTGGACATGCGCGACCTTTCTACCATTACCAGGACAATCAGGTAGGGATGCATCCACAGTTCAAGGGACTGAGAACATTTTTTGTGATCGTTTGCGTCATCCTGATTTTCTTTCTTTTTGGTGCATTGCACGAAATTAAAACCTACAAAGCTTTTCCCGCTATTCTGGTCATGTTCCTTGTATTCTGCTTCGAACACTTTCTTTTTTTACAACCAGATGTGTTGCCGATTAGCCACCAACTGCAAGAGGAAGAACCAGAAGACTTTGAAAGGGAATACAACTACTACAATCTTTGGAAGCGATACCAGGAAGAGTTTTCAGAACACTTTCTTCTAGCTTACCACAGAATAGACCCGGACCCACGTGCGCAGCCAGAACCTAAGCAGCTTCAGGATTTTTTCGAACAAGATCAGGATATCATCCTTGTCAATTCACACTTTTTCCAAATCAAGGAAAACCTGAAATCTATCCTCTACCACAAAATCCTGAAGGGGGAAAAGTTTTTGATCCTGCTGCCCAAAAAGAGGCATGTACAGGTTGATAAAAAGCGCAATGCAAAGAGCAGCAAGACCTACTACAAAGAAGTAGAAACCTATGTACTTGGTCTGTTTGAAGAGATTCAGGAATTGCTCAAATTTTGTGACAAAGCCCTTTCCTTTGAAAGACTGGATGAGTATAATTTCTTTGCTGCAAACCCGGAAGAAATTTTGGATGAAGATTTTGGCGAGGCCACAGGCGCAACCAACCGGCTGCATGATTTCTTCAATGAGATCGACAACATACTGATGATGGATGCCCAGCATTTGCTGGCCTTTTACCCCTCCTCCACCGATACCTTGTTCCGACTAATTGCAGCCAAAAGAGGACTGAAAGAGCCACCAAGAATCTTTGTATTTGCGGAGGACTTTTACTCAATTCAAAATTCGATTAGTAATAATTTTAACATCAGTCGAAACTTTGAGGAGGCCAGAGTACCAGACAGCTTTTCTGCTGAGCCTTATGTGCTCGTCTGGCAATACGAATCCGACTTTGATCAAACTGCATTCACAGGAGGAGGCTCCACCAATTTGGGAGCCGCCGCTTGCCTCAGCCCTTTGTTCATTAATGAGGCACCGACTGAACTACATATGATCGAACTCTTCGACATTCCTATGTTAGAGTATCGGGAAAACCTGGAGAAGAATAAGCAGAATCTCGTTCCGAAATTCCGTCTGAAAGAGTCAATTGCAGAAAAGTGCCCTATGAACGTCTCCACGATCAATCTTGATCAAAAGGAGGAGTTTGGGGCAATGCTTTATGATGAGCTCAACAATTTTCCCTTTCTGATACGTAAGATGGAGAATTACGGTAGAAGCATTAGTTTCATCAATGTAATCAGCAAGCCCTACCTGCTACGTAATTACTTTGCAACTAACTATTTGTTTACGAGAGAAGATCCCGTAAAACCTCTGCCTACCATATTGCTCAACAACTGTAGAGTATCTACTGCCATTTACTTACTGGAGCGCCTGGTCAAATCTCCAGTCCCAGAACCAGAAATCATCGATCTGCTTTCTCCACTGGATCCCAGCGGAGACACAGTGCTTGAACAGTTGCAGTCCCTTTGGAAGCAGATCTTTAAAGTTGACCTGCTGCAAGGCAACAACTGTCGGCTAAGCAAAGAGGAAATCAAACACCAAAACGGTCGACTGGAAACCGTATTCCATATTCATATTTCTAAGGAGTCTAGAGCAAGGATCAGTCCTTTTCAAGTATACACTTTCAAAGATCGGCAGCAGCGCATCTGCGCAAAAGTGGAGAGGGATCATTTGCACCAAAACTTTGCCGTCGGGCAAGCACATAGCTTTCAGGGAAGAACCTACCGCATAAGATCGATCGATGAATCAACTAATACGGTACATGTTCAGGCGGAAGAATCACCAGTGGTTATCAGCCATTATGTACAGAATAATCGAATCAAAGTTCGCAAGCTGCATTTACTGGATGATCGTCCCATCAGGAGGACTGGCCGCTTGTTACACTTCGAAGGCGACTTCAGTATTTCGACAGATGGCTACTTTGAGTTCACCAGAGGTATCCATCTAGACAATTCTCAGGATGCCTATACTCCTCAAAACAATATCGCTGACCGGCACTATACTTATGGACGCTGCCTGATGATCGATTTTGAACCGATCCGCTCTATAGAGTTTGATCCTAAAATCAACTTTAGCCTGGCACTCTTGCTTCGCGAACTTTTCCGCACACTGTTTCCTGAGAATTATCAATATCTCAAGGTCTCGGTGCCTCACCTCCCAGCTTCGCTGAAGAAAGATGAGGAACTTCGGGAGTATTTCACCACCATGCAACTGGACGAGGACCTTCGAAGCGAACATATAGACGAACACAATTTCCAGGTCTTTATCTTCGAAGACTCCAGCCGGGATGTAGGATTGATCGGAAGCATATTGCTTCACTACAAATACATCTTCCGGATTCTGGGAGACTTCTTGCATTGGGAGGTGCAAAACCATAGTTCTGATTTGCAGCGAGGTCGGGTGCAAGTACTCGATATTGACGATATCTCCGTACCGATGAAGTATGACAACTTCCTTCATTACGGCAGAAACCTCGACAAAGGTGGACCTCCGGAATCCATCGACATCAATGGACTTTTCCGACTGATTGATCAGTACTTCCCTAAGAACAAAAGAACAAAAGCGAGACTGGCATTTGATCAACTAGAGCCAGGCGTACACATAGCTCCGGGCAAACAAACTTGTGATTTCTGTGGTAAGCTTGATGATCAGGAAAACATGCTTCGACTTGATGATGGGCGCTACCAGTGCGACAGCTGCAAACAGCAAGCAGTCACAAGCCAAGAGCAACAAGAATACCTGATCGCCCAGGCACGTCAAATATTACGCAATGAGTGGAATGCTCATGTGCCAAACAGTATCCCTGTGGAGTTTACATCTGCAAAAGCAATCTCCAAGTATTCTGCCTCCCCCTTCCGTCCTACCCGCTCCTTCGATCGCCGGGCAGTTGGTCTTGCCTTTAGTGGCCAACTAAAGATCATGGTTGAAGACAATTGGTCTCAAGAACAAACGCTCTCAACACTACTGCATGAGTTCACACACATCTGGCAATACCAGAATCTCAACATGGCTGACCTGCGAAAACAATACGGCCCTTTACTTGTTGAAGGTCATCCTTGCTGGATAGAGGTTGAATTCTGGAATAGTCTGCACCACAACGAACCGGGAAAGAATTACAATCAAAATGCTCTCGGCATTTCTGAGCGCGACGACAAATACGGTCGTGGCTACCGCCTTCTTGTCAAACTGCTCACCCGCGATGAACAGGGCAACCCTTTTGTGTGGATGCAAAAGACTTATGGGAAGTCGGCTAAGGAGATTGCGGCTAAGAGAATGTAACAACTTTGTTTACGCAGCACTAGTGCCTCGGGACCAAGGCAGTGGCCACTTTACACAACTTCCGCTTCGTTTTGCAGAATCCCATTTACGCGCATTATATACCAAAGAACACACTTTGTTTATTTCAACAACAGCGTATATGGAACACTTTTTGCCGAAAGCCAATCGAAAAAAGCCATAATTGGACGAATAGGAAGGTCAACTATACCATGATAATTTACGATTGCCAAACAAAGCTAAAAGCGCCTCCATTTAGTCGCTTTCAGTTCGATCACATCACTATGACACTCATTTGTTTTGTTTCGCTATTATGTGTCAGTAGCCTCGCAATAGCCTCATGCAATTTCTACCTTGATGAGTTCGATGCTGTCAGCTATTCAAATAATGCAACTGAAAGCCATTGGTCAGACTCCTGGGTGGAAGCAGGTGATGACGGTAGTCCGTCTACAGGTAATATAAGCATTAGTGCTTCTCCAAGCTTAAGTGTACTAAACATGAATGGTTCCAGCAGTGGTTGTATATCTATAGAGCGAAGTGTAGATTTGAGTCAGTATGCAGATGCCATACTTAGCTTTGACTACGCCATGCGTTCTGCCCTAAACCCCACTGCCGATATTCTTCGAACATATGTCTCTACCGATGGCAACACCTACGACCTTTTAGGCACCTTGCCAGTGCAAGACACGGATTCAAGAATTCAAACTTATGAGCTGGATGCCTACCTCGGACAAACTGTCACGATCAGATTTGAAATCTGCGGTTTTACTGATGCAGGCGAATATGTACAACTGGAACTGGTAGATGTGTATGCTTGTGATGAGCAGGTTTCTGCAGGCTCTTGCGCATCAACTGTCGTAGACTGGGAAGATGGAACTGGCTCCGGTCTGGTCTGGGGCGCGCACGACCAACAAAACACCTACACTATAGCCACCGGTGCTACGCCTCTGGTGATGACAGTAAATTTGATTGACTCCGCAAACCGAAATGTGGATTCTGATTCACACGATGCTGGCAGTCACCCCTTTGATCCGTCAGGTGGTTGTCTGCCCTACCCGGGAAGTACTGAGGTGGACCAGATCGCTGGTGACGGATCCATTGTGGACCCCTGGGATTCGGATTGCGGTCCGCTTTGGACTCAAAGCAACGGTGGTTACGGTCCAGGCTATCTGACCTTCACGAGTTACTTCGAGGATCAAGAAGAAGAAGTCGTCTTCGAGTTTTGTTTTGACCAGCTCGTGCTGATACAAGACTTTGAAGTTTCAGACATAGATTTTGTAGGGGTTGATTTTACTGCCCAGTACTTTTCGCCATACGAAGTATTGGGCAATAGCTTTCAGGATAAAATCACGGTTTGGGCGTTAGACGGAGATGGAAATGACGTTCCGGTCAGCATCATTCCAGTCGGTGATAATGTCATTGTTTCGGGACAGTCAGCGAAAGCCGACTATGCCTCAACTCAAAATGGAGGATTGAGCGCAAATGATCCAAATGGAATGGTCCTGATTAACACGGAGTCTGCTATTAGCTGTTTCTATTTGGCCTATTCCAACGGTGAAGATGACGCAGCAGCGGAGGCAAGTAGTCCGGAGCTGTACTCCTGGTGGTCTGACACCCATGGAGCAAGCAATGGAGTGAGCGATGATCAGGCGATCAGACTGGATGGTTTTAGTGCTTGCGTGTGTCAACCCTTAGCCGTAAACATGACTGATGCTCAGGCGTGCTATGGAGAACCAGCCACTCTAAAGATAGAATCCATCAGCGGCGGTGTTCCCCCTTATACCTACAACTGGAGTGACGGAACTGTAGGAGATTCACTGACAATCGTTGCTAGCTCGGATACCGCCTATGAGGTGGCAGTAATTACGGATTTACAGGGCTGTGAGGCTGAAGCCACTGGCACCATTACCGTATCACCTAGTATCGACTATGTGGCAGTTGTTGTAGGTCTCTGCGACCCAACGAGTCAAAGCTACTACATTGATGTAACTGTAGAATATGCAGTTGGAGGTGGCGATCTCCTCATAGACGGCACAATTTATCCGACTTCCGGAAGCAGTCCGGAAACAATTAGAATAAGCGGGCTGCCACTAGGCACTGGAATCACAAGCCTTGACATAGCCTTTGTCGATGACAACCTTGCCTGCGGCATCTCTGCCTACTACTTAGCACCCGATTCCTGTTGTACTGGCAATTGTGTTGACATCATAGTCACGAAAAACTGAGCCAGGAGGCGGGACTTTATCTATAGCCCTATTGGGCGAAGGACTGCCCTTACCAAAATAGCCTCGATAGCAATGGAAATGTAGCTGCACTCCAGCCGCTGAGTCGCAGCGCCAGAGCTGGCTCCAAAAAGAGACAGCAATGGTGCTTGCAGCGAAGCAGCTGGAGTGCAGCTACATTGGAATGGATAGCGAGAAGTAGATAGCGCGGCGGAGTGACCTTTTGCTCCTGATCAAAATGCAGTTAATATATTTAGACTATCGAATTAAACTAATATTTCCCTTAGCAAAATCTTCACGGCCATCTGTTAGGAAGACTTTGGCATAATAAACATAAGTTCCCAGATCCTGCGCTTCTCCATCGAAAGTGCCATCCCAGCCATCGGGACCCTCGTACAGCAATTCACCCCAACGATTGAAGACATGCAACTGGTAGAAATCCAGATAGTCGCCGGTGACTCTGAAGATGTCATTAAGACCGTCACCATTGGGGGAGAAGGCGTTGGGGATGTTGTAGGGTTCCCCGCAATCTTCAATATTGAGATTTGTGACTAAAAGACTGTCGCAAACGGTGATGGCAAGGAGGCTATCCGTATAGGAACCAGACTGCCCTTGATAGGCACCACCGACAAACAGACTGTCGCCCGCACAAATGGTGGTGTCTCGCTGCTCAATAACGCTTGCTCCAAAGTCCAGAGTGGTGACAATAAGACTATCGCAACCGTAGGAGGTGGAAAGGGTATCATAGTAGGTTCCCGCTTCGAACTGCCAATCGCCGCCGGCAAACAAACTCTCCCCCTCACAAATGCTGCTATCTCGCTGCTCAATAACACTTGCTAC
>JAHDEE010000094.1 GCA_020629005.1 Chitinophagales bacterium | reverse complement strand
AAAAAGATAAGCTCCTAAAAGGTGTCACGAACTTTGTTTACGCAGCACTAGGGTTGGTCAATGCCAGCGATTGCAGTAAGCCTGATTTTATCTTCAACAGATTCCGAATACTTAGCCAGAGTGAGTAAAAACCATTGACGGAGCCCAGGCCGGACGCTTCGACTTCGACCAGCGACCGTTGAAGACTCCTAATTGGGTTTTTACTAACTCTGGAGCGGTGGAGTAAGGTGCAAAATAGCCCCGATGGAAAGGGAAATGCAGCTGCCAGCTGCACGACTGACTGTGCCACTGGCGGGGGCTCGGAGCTTGCCGGAGAGACCACGGCAGTGGATACAGGAAGCGTGCAGATGGTAGTTGCATTGGACTGGACAGCGGGTAGGCCGTCAACGCGCTGGGCATAGCTTCGCTCCAAAAGAAAATTCACCAAGTCTATAATTTGGCATTGCCTTTCAACTGAGAAAAACCTGGGGCATACGGATGGGTACACTCACGTAGGTCTTAGTACTTCATCACAGTTTTGAAGTATTGGGTATTGCCCGAATGAAAATGGATGAAATAAAGGCCAGCCGGTATGGAAGGCGATAGAAGATTAGCACCTGGATTCAGCTGGGATTGCGCCACTATGCGGCCAGCAGGGCTAAGGAAAGACAACTCATAATTATTCTGTGTTTCGTTTGTGATGGCCCAGCTTCCGCTGCCAGTCTGCTGGATGGTCAAGCCGAGGTCTAGTGGATTGTTGATTGTGGTTGCACAATCGAGATCGGAAACCAGGGCATTCACATCGGTGGCGGCAGAGGCGCTAAACTCGCTGATTCCCATATGCTGTGCCTCCACGCTCTTATCAGGATTGACCAGCAGGAAGGAAGGTGTATCGATGGAATTGCCGAAGTGTTGGCTCAATATCCCAAAAACCTGATTGTTGGTGCCTGCGCTGGTGAAGAAATCGAATTCGGCTCCTTTGCTGTCTTTGTAAGTTTGTATAGCAGATTCGGTGTCGTTTTGATCCACGCTAAGGGCGATGATATCGAGGCAGTCGGGACCTTCGTTGGCGAAAATGGTCTGCATCATGGGCGTTGTGGTTTGACAGAAACCACAATTGACGAAGAAGAAATAGATGCCTACGGCTTTTCCCTGTTCGAGGTTTTCGTACAGATTGTACGAGTCGCCATTGATGTCGACGAAGGTGAAATCGCTGACCGTTTGGGCAGAACAGCTAAAGTAGATTAAACCAATCAGTATGGTGAGTATTCTGTACATAATGTTCTCATTGTGAGGGAAAACTCACTGCAAGCTGCCGCCTGTTTAAGGCCTGGAGTGCGTTCTTTTTCTGAGTTAATAAGTATCTTTCTCGAAATTAAAATAAACCAGCGTATTATGAAAACAACCCTGTTAAGTCTTGTCAGCATTCTCATTGCCCTTTCCCTGTCAGCACAAAGCGACAAATATATCCAAACGATGGAGCGCAATATTGCGCAAATGGACACTACCATCGAGCTTTCTGTGATGCAGGATCTGGCCAATCGCTTCATTCGTGTGGCGGAGGCCGAGAAAGAACAATGGTTGCCCTATTATTATGCCGCATATGCCAATATCAATCTTGCTTTTATGGGCGATGATCCAACAAAAGCTGATGCCTTTTTGGATCAGGCAGATGCGCAGTTGAAAATTGCGCAGGCAATGGACCATGCTAAAGACGAGGTTTGGTTGTTGCAGGCTTATGCAGCACAGGCGCGCATTATGGTAGATCCGATGACAAGGGGACAGAAGTACGGTTCTATCGCTGGTACGCTGATTGAACAGGCTCGATTGGAAAATGAGGAAAACCCAAGAGTTTACTACTTGACTGGTCAGAGTTTGCTGTATACACCGGAAATGTGGGGTGGAGGAAAGGCAGCTGCTTGTCCTTATATCAAGCAGGCTGCTGAAAAGTATGAAGTCGCTAAGCCTGTAACGACTATTCATCCAAATTGGGGCAAGAGAGGTGTTACGCTCTTTCTGAAAATGTGTGATGAGTGATTTGGTCGCCTCTGTGAGAGAATAAGGGACAAAAGGATAGAACGAAAAAGGGCAGCCATGCAGGCTGCCCTTTTCTTCATCGTTATCACCAAAATACAAAACCGAAGCATCAGTAAGCTGCGCTGTAGCCACGCTGGAGCTTGGCAAGCAGCTCTTCCGAAGCTAAACATTCATTTTTACTATCATTTGCGAGTTGAATCGCTTTTCTAGCGCTGGCATATGCCTGATCTCTTTTGCCCATTTTGTAGCTGAGCTGGGCATGCGTGTTATAGTTGTGGCTATTGGGAGCAAGCGATACGGCTCTGTCCGACCATTTCAATGCTTTGCGCAAGTAGCCGCGATTGTCCGAGTAGATGCAGACTTCTTCTGCAAATTGATTCAGGAATACCGGATCGAATGAATCTACTTTGCTCACAAACTTACTCACCGTATACACGTAGCGCTCCATGTCGCCGGTTCCTTTGAAGTAAGTTGCCTGGAGGCTGAATACAAGATCTAGTTCGTCGAGGAAGTCTCCCTTTCTTGCCAGGTTAACTACTCTTTGAAACAGTGCGTAGTCCTGATATTGGATTGCTTCCTGCACACCATCCATCAGAATTGAGCGAATTTTAATATCTGTGTGATCATGACCAAAACGATAATAGAATTTTGATCGGTTTTCGAGCATGTAGTCAATAGCTCCTGCTCTTACATTGTCAGAGAAGTCGTAGACAAATTGACTGCGTTCTTCGTAGCTTATCTCCTGGCCCGTCTTTTCCTTTATGTACACCCGATTCAGGTATTTGTCGACAATCTCTGCGTGTGGTTTTCCTTCTTCACGTAGTTGGTAGCAGTAGTCTCGTAAGAAGTCGAGGTCTCTCTCTCCTTTGAGGTAGGCTCTATCTGCGTGGCTTTCAGGGCGCCATTCTCCACGTCTGGTGGTGGGTACGTCGCTATATTGTTGGTCTGGTGCGTCGTTGTGGCGATAGTCTTCACTTGCTACATCCATTCTCGCGGTTGGATCGGAGGCAGCCTCTCTCCCATTGTTCGTGTATGGCTCCGTGTAGCTGTAATCTGAGCGTTGAGCGCTGCGGCTATCTTCGTCCATAAAAGTGACTGGCTCTTCGGTTAATTCTACATCAACATATCCGTGTTGGCGTTCTTGCCCTATTACTTTCCCGGACATTCCTTTATCTGTTTTTCTCTGTAGGAATCTCGGCATTCTCAAGTCAAATGCAAAAAGTCTCTTCTTTGTGCGCCTGGCTTGGCGGATATCCCCGTAATTATTTGGCGAATCGCTGTAATATTCGAGCAGTTCCGGCTCCCCTTCTTCGAGCTGACGCTCTTTGCGCGTCTTCTTGTCATTCGATGGACTTAAGCCCTGGCTGTTGTTACTCCATTTGCTAAAAGGATTTCCCAGCCCCTTCTTTTTCCCTGATTTTCTTTGCTTGTTTTTTGCTGTATTCTTCTTGGTCCGCTTTTTCGTCCAGAATCCTCTCTTTCTCTTGTTTTGCACCTGAGGCTTTTCTTCGGATACAACTACTCGATAAGGTAAATTAAGTACTCTATGTGCCATTCCCAGCAAGGTATGCTTGTCTTGTAGTCCATTTTGTCTGTAAACAATGTTTCCATTGGCATCGAAGAAGAGCAGATCGGGCAAGCCGGTTACATTGTACATACTTTGAAAAGCCTTTCCTTCTGGAGAATCGATATCGATCTTCACACTTACAAAGCTCTCGTTGAAGAACTTTCCAACATCGCCGTCTGTAAACACATTTTGCTCCAGATTCTTACATGGACCACACCAGGAAGCGTAAATTTCTACGAATACTCCTTTGTTTAGTTGCCTGGCCTGCGTCTGTGCATCATCAAAGTTACCTCCGTGAAAGCGAATCGGCTGGCTTGCCGAGGCGCTTGACTGCGATATCCACAAAAAGCTAAGCACTGCCAATATACAGTTGCGTTTTAAGACGGACATTTTCATAGTTGCTGAATTAAAGATGTAAATGGCATCAATGTGGATAAATCCCCGTGACGCCTCCTGACACCCTACAGACCAAGAATTCTGCCAAAGTGCCACCAGTATAATTTGCGCCACAATCAAATTGACGCAAGTGTCTGATTTTCAGTTTAAAAGTGACATGAAAAAAAGTTGAAAATTTTTTCGTGAGCCTTGACAGTGAATGCCATGTGGATTGCAATCCTGCCGTTTGTACTACGAAAGTGGTCAGATTGTCTATTTTTTACTTCAGATAGAAAAAAGACAAGGGTTGGTAGATTCTTTGGTCGTGCTCAACAATGGACTCCCAGACGCAAACTCGTCTGGCTGTCAGCTGCAAAGATAGATGATTCGCAGACTTTAACTCGGGATACTGAGCTTCCGGAAATCTAGCGAGTGTGACATGCGGTATAGGGTTTTCGTGGTATTTGTGTTTGATGGAGAATTGTCTGAATGTTTGGCATAAATCTTTTGAGAGTTGAGAAAATGCACCCTCTACAAGGAACTTTGCCCATATCATTCTCGCATCCCGGCGGGCGGGTGCCAAACTATATCTGTTGAATCGCAAAGTGAAGCTTTGATGCCTGTTACAAACCAACTGTACGGTCGACAACAGGTTTTGTAGTAGCTCTTCAGGAATCTCCCCAATAAAGCAAAGGGTAAGGTGATAATTGGAAGGGTGGACAAGTCTAATTCCGGGGTGATCCCGATGTTGCCAGGCAAATTCTGCAAAAGAAATGCGTAGTTGATCGCTCAAAGGCAGCCCAACAAAAACTCTACGAACCATATTTCCTCGATCTTAGCGTGAAGGTACAAATCTTAAAAACAGTTCAATCTGTTTACTACAAGTGGAGCAGGATAGCCCTAAACTGCTAAATTTGTTTTTTTTATGGCAAAATCAGATACGTGAGCGAAAGTAACAACTCGGAGATGAGCTTTCTGGATCATCTTGAAGAGCTGAGATGGCATTTGATTCGGTCCCTGTTGGCTATAGGGGTGTTTATGGCCATTGCTTTCTTCAGCTATCGTTTCGTGATAGATGTGCTGATTTTTGGACCCAGGTCTACTGAGTTTCCACTCTATAATTTTGCTTGCAGGCTATCCGACTATTTGGGTATGGGTCTCGGTTTGTGCCTCACACCGGTTGATTTTGAGATCATTGTAACAGATCTTACGGAGCAATTCCTGGCGCACTTGAAGGTATCTGCAATTTTGGGTTTCACGGTGGCATTTCCCTACGTGTTTTGGGAATTCTGGCGTTTTATACGTCCGGGATTACATGAAGATGAAGCCCAATATACCAGGGGCATTGTGTTCTTTAGCTCTCTACTGTTCTTTATAGGTGTGTCCTTTGGCTATTTGGTGCTAGCGCCTCTATCGATTAATTTCTTTGCCGGGTATTCGATTTCTGATCAGATTGCCAACAAGATTACCTTGGGTTCGTATGTCTCAATTCTTTCGACCATTGTAATGGCCAGTGGAATTATGTTTGAACTTCCAATGGTGGTGTATTTTCTTTCCAAAATCGGTCTGATATCCCCCGAATTGATGCGTGCTCATCGACGACATGCCTTTGTCATCATATTGGTTGTGGCAGCTTTAATCACTCCTGCGGATGTAGGAACTCAGGTTTTGGTGACCTTACCGGTATACTTTCTATACGAAATCAGCATTTTCATCAGTCGATACGTCTACCGAAAAGCTGAAGAGAAGGAGAGGATTTTGAAACTTGATGAGCCAAGATAATTACAGGATACTCATAATAATATTGTTTAATGTTTTTGTAAAGTTAGTGACGTTATTTACGCTACTAAGCGCCTGACACAATATCTGAAAGGTATTAGCTCTATCTTCGCTCACAAGGTCTTTCTTCTGTTACTCATTTAGTAAAATCTGTACATGGAACAAATGGTGGAAACATACAGAATAGCTTTGGGGGCGGACCATGCGGGATTCGAGTATAAAGAAGCAATTCTTAAAATGTTGGAAGAAGATCACGAGGTCATGGATTTCGGGACTTTCACCTCCTCATCAGTGGATTATCCTGATTTCGTTCATCCAGTATCAGACGCTATTGAGGATGAGCGAGCCGAACTAGCAGTGCTCTTTTGCGGCACAGCCAACGGCGTTGCAATTACGGCAAATAAGCATTTTGAGGTTAGAGCTGCCATTGCCTGGACAGCCGAATTAGCAGCGCTTAGCAGGCAGCATAACGATGCTAATGTGCTTTGTATTCCATGCCGTTTTATTGACCTGGCGACCGCTAAACAGATCGTGAGACGCTTTTTGGCTTCGCGTTTTGAGGGTGGTAGGCATGAGCGTCGCGTAAGGAAAATTACTGATGGCTGCTAAATGGCAGCAGAAACGAAATCTATGAAGCTTATCAAGCTACTGCTCTTTGTGCTTTTATCAACGGCCTCATTGTTTGCACAGTTGGTGGAAGAAGCATCTGCGAAGAAGTACTATCAGGATATTCGCAACGAAGATTTGAGGAGACATCTGGAAATACTGGCATCGGACGAGTTTGAGGGCAGAGAGACCGGAACCGAAGGTCAGCGAAAGGCTGCCCGTTACATAGCAGATCACTTTTCTTCGCTAGGCTTGCCGCCACTTGCACAAACGGATGGATATAATCAGGAGGTAAGGCTGGTCAAGGAGAAATGGGATGAGGTGAAAATCAGCATCAATGGAGAAGATTTTGGTTTCATGCAGGATTTTTTCTGTATGCCGCGCTCAGTACCAGAGATGAAATTCTCGACAAAACAAGTCTACTTTGTTGGATATGGTATTGAGGAGAGTCGCTACTCGGATTATGCTGGCAAATCTGTTGAAGGCAAGGTGCTGGTAATGTACAAAGGCGAGCCGAAAACAAAGGATGGCAAATTTTTGCTCAGTGGGAGTAATGAGGCATCAGAATGGTCGTCAAACTGGCGAAAAAAACTGATTTTGGCCAAGTCCAAAGGAGCAAAGGCGGTTTTTGTGATTACGCCCAATCTCAAGCGAAACATTGAGATACAACGTTTCAGAATCATGAGCAACTCTATGCGTCTCGCTGACCCAGTGTCTGACGACGATCGAAAGTACCCGCCTAATTTTTCGATTAGCGGCAAGATGGCTGCTAAGCTCCTGGGATACACGCCAGGCAGACTTAACAAGCTACAGTCGCGTCTCGTAACAAAGGGCAAGGGCAAACCGAAAAAGAGAAAATCCAATGTCTCGGTCGATGTGACCAAAGATGTTGAATACACAAAAACGGAGAATGTACTGGGCTATCTCGAAGGTAGTGACCTTAAGGATGAAGTGTTGGTGATTACGGCTCACTATGATCATTTGGGCAAGAAGGGGAATCGGATATACAACGGTGCCGATGATGATGGATCGGGCACTTCTTGTGTGCTGGAGATTGCAGAATCCTTTGCCAATGCCAAAGCTGCTGGCAAGGGGCCACGAAGGAGTATTCTTTTTATGGCTGTATCCGGCGAAGAAAAGGGGCTTTTGGGTTCTGAGTACTACAGTGAGAATCCTATCTTCCCTTTGTCGAAAACGGTTGCGAATCTGAACATTGACATGGTGGGTAGAACAGATGATCTGCACAAAGATGACAAGCAAAATTACGTTTATGTCATTGGTGCAGACAGACTTAGTACGGAATTACATGATATCAACGATCGCTTGAACCAGCAATATACCAAGCTCAACCTCGATTATACCTACAATGAACCTGATGACCCAAACCGGTTCTATTATCGTTCTGACCACTACAATTTTGCCAAGCATAATATTCCAGTCATCTTTTATTTTAATGGTACTCATGATGATTACCATCAACCAACAGACACAGTTGAAAAGATTGACTTTGACAGAATGCGCGAGCGGGCGCAACTTATTTTTCTTACTGCCTGGCAGCTTGTTAATCAAGATCATAGGATCGAAGTCGATGTACCGCAGGAATAATAATCAGTACTTTTTGCTTTGTCAATGGCGTTAAAAGTTTAACTTTCGGACTATTAGTGGAAATACATAAGATTGTCACTGTTATATTACAGCATTATAGGTCCCACGGCAGTGCTGAATAAACAAACAAAAGATTCCACTATAGGGAACTGAGGAAGAAAAAGGCGGATATGGTTGGCAGTAATATATATACGGCAAGCAAACACTTTATCGACGTGGAGAGGGCTCAAAGAAAGGCAAAGCAACTGCGCTGGGAGGTACTTAATAACCTTCACAGCTTAATACTACAATTTGAACGATCATTTACTGAACGAGGCGGAAAGATTCGATTCGCCACAGATAGTGTTGAGGCGAGACAGCAGATAAGACAGATATTGCTGGATAGGTCTGCATACAACGTGTCTGTCAGTCGCTCTCCACATCTGGAGGAGTTTGACCTGCAAGAATTGGGCAAACATCAGGATCTAAAGCACAGCATAGCATTTTGCCCTCCGGGAGAAGAGGTGGAGGTTGGAATTAGTGCAGCTGATTTTCTGGTAGCAGAGCAAGGCTTGGTGGCTATTTCAGATGAGGCCTCCAATGCTGTTCAGATATCGATGGGGGTCAAAGCTAACATTGTATTGGCTCCAATCGACAAGCTTCTACCGAATATTGATGATCTTTTTGACTTTTGGTCATTGATGGCATCTTTCGGTCATGGAAAGCAAGAGCAAAATCATCAGACTATCCTCAGTGGACCTAGACGAGGGAAAGACAATGAGGGCCCAGCAGAACTCTATCTAATCCTGATTGACAACGGCCGAGCTGAGATGATTCAAAATGCAGACTGGGAAATCCTGTACTGCATCAATTGCCAGGCCTGCCGAAAGTCCAGCATTTTGCATCAAAACCGGCATTCAAATGTGCAGCTACCGTATCGCACTCCTGTTGAACAGTTGCTTGAGAATAAGCTAGCTGAGTATAATGGTCGCCGACCTCGTGATATGAAAGGCTACCCAAGCCACGATATTGCACCGATGAATTGTCCGGTTCAGATCAACTTGAATCAATTGATTGAAGATATGCGTCGTGACCAACAAGCGACTGCCAATCTCGGTTTTCGGGAGCGCTGGATGTGGAAGGGTTGGCACTGGTATACGAGCAGTAGAAGTCGAATGAACAGCAGCCCAATGATCAAGAACATGCTGTCGGATTTCTTTTTTGAGGGTGATCAGTTTTTACCAGCCCACTCCTCCCCTACTTTCAACCAAATGTGGAATCAGGCAGCGTGGGAAGAAGAAGAAATGATGTAGCGCGGCTAGTTGATCTCCAACAGAATTCGAGCAGAATATCCAGATCGCTGATATTTGACGTCACTAGCACGAATATTGATCCAGCATAGCTTACCTTTGCCGCAAATTTTCCCAACAAAACTCCAAGCTTTGCGATTTAACAAGAAAGGTTATAACAAGAAGCAGCTGCTTGAGCTGTACAAGCAGATTCTCTATCCCAGAATGATAGAAGAAAAGATGCTTGTTTTGCTGCGACAGGGCAGAATTAGCAAATGGTTTTCCGGTATTGGTCAGGAAGCCATTGCGATAGGGGTCGCAGCGGCTTTGGAAAAGGATGATTATATCCTTCCAATGCATCGAAATCTGGGTGTTTTCACCTCCAGAGAGATACCGTTAGAGCGCCTTTTTGCGCAATTTCAAGGTAAGGAGGCAGGATTTACCACTGGGCGAGATCGCAGCTTTCATTTTGGAACCAATGAGCACAGAATTGTGGGAATGATCTCCCATTTGGGTCCGCAATTAGCGGTTGGAAGCGGTATTTCCCTGGCAAATAGCCTGGCTGACGAGGCCTTAATTACTGTTGCCTTTACCGGTGATGGTGGGACCAGTGAGGGTGATTTTCATGAAGCGATGAATGTTGCTGCTGTTTGGAATATTCCGATCATCTTTGTCATTGAGAACAATGGATACGGTCTCTCCACTCCTGTTTCTGAGCAATATAAATGCGAGCATTTGTCAGACCGTGGAATTGGCTATGGAATGGAAGCGCATCGCATTGATGGCAATAATGTCCTTGAGGTACATCGGTTGATCAAAAAGCTGCGTAAATCGATTTTGAAAGATCCGAGACCAGTAATGGTGGAGTGCGAAACTTTCAGAATGCGGGGGCATGAAGAGGCATCTGGAACCAAATACGTACCCAAGGAGCTAATGGAGTACTGGGCAAAGAAAGATCCGGTACAGAATTTTGAGGACTATTTGAAGAAAGAAAAGGTTCTCACTGAAAAGCAAATAGCAGCACTCAGAGCCGAGATCAAAAGTGGGATCGAAGAATCGTTGCAGACGGCATATGACTTCGACGAGATTACAGAAGCCAATACTGATCAAGAACTCAGTAGTCTCTATTGTCAGGATGAAGTAGCCATACTGGAACCGGATTTTGAGCATCAAAGTGAGCGGCGTTTTGTTGATGCAATTTCGGATGGCTTGAAACAAAGTATGCAAAGGCACGATAAGCTGCTGATCATGGGGCAGGATGTTGCAGATTACGGTGGTGTGTTTAAGATTACGGACGGATTCATGGATGAGTTTGGCAGGGAACGGGTGCGCAACACTCCGCTATGCGAATCGGCCATACTTGGTATTGGCTTAGGCCTATCTATCAAGGGTTATAAGTCGGTAGTGGAAATGCAATTTGCAGATTTCGTGACTTGCGGATTCAACCAGATTATTAACAATCTAAGTAAGTCACATTATCGCTGGGGGCAGAATGCCGATGTAGTGGTTCGAATGCCCACTGGAGGAGGCGTAGCGGCAGGTCCTTTCCATTCTCAATCAAATGAGGCCTGGTTTTTCCATTCTCCGGGATTGAAAATCGTCTACCCATCCAATCCTTTTGATGCAAAGGGACTGCTGATGGCTGCCATCGAAGATCCAAATCCGGTCATGTATTTTGAGCATAAGGCACTTTATCGCAGTATAAGTAGCGAGATTCCGGATGACCCATATATGGTAGAAATCGGGAAAGCAAGCTTGTGCAGAGAAGGAACAGATTTATCTATTATCACCTACGGTATGGGTGTTCATTGGGCTATAGAAGTATTGGATAAACATAAGGATATCTCCGCCGACGTCTTGGATTTGCGGACACTTGTGCCCATGGATACAGATGCCGTTTTACAGTCTGTCAAGAAAACCGGTAAAGCGCTTGTGCTGCATGAGGATAGTTTCAGAGGTGGTATTGGGGGTGAGATTGCAAGTATGATTGCACAGCAGTGTTTCGAATTCCTGGATGGTCCAGTAATGCGCGTGGGTTCACTGGATACACCTGTTCCGTTTAATGCAGTACTGGAACAAAACTATCTGCCAAAGCAACGCCTCGAAGAAGCCTTGCTAGGATTGTATAACTATTAGAATTTTGCTGAAGGGAACCTTTAGAAGGGCTGCAGTATTTACTATTTTGAGAGGGTATCCAGAACCTGGTCCTTCCAACTGCAGTATCAATAGTTCAAACTTAGCAATATGATTTACACGATTTTCATTGGAGCCATTGCAGGTTGGTTATCCTGCATCATCATGAAACGTGATTCAGGTATACTGACAAATACTTTTGTTGGCATTATTGGTGGTATGTTAGGTCACTTTGTCTTTGACTTACTAAACATCGAAACCACGGGGGCATATCTGGGGCCTATAATAATGGGCACAGTCGGATCAGTCCTCTTTCTTCTGATTCTTGGAAAGCTGCGTCTGCGTTAGCCGTTCTAGCGATAGCAGAATAATCTTGAGCACTAAGAATCAGTTTCCAATTGAGATGAAACAGCCTAGAAAGAAGAAGCGTTTATTGGGTTGTTCAATGGCAGTCCGGGCACTTCCATCGGCACTGTAACGGTATCCGAAGATGTTGTTAAAACCGGGCACATTGCTGAGCGATGCATACACCACGGTAAAATTGCCCTTAATACTTGTCAAATAGCTGGCATTTACGCTTAGATCTTTGAATGCCGGAGTCCTGCTATCATGGAATGTCACATCATTTGGATTGTAGTAAGGTCTGGGACTGCCATAAGTAAGTGTTGCACCCAACTGAGTACGCAGCTTCGCAAAATAGTGCTTGTAAACAATTGACAAGTTATGGGATGATACGAAGCGAGGAACTGCTTTGATAGGATAGTAAAGATACTGCCGTTCAGAATCCAGAAAGGAATAGGAAATCCAGAAATCTCCGTCTTTGATGCTTTTTTGGTCTCGATAGAATAGGTCCAAGCCCCGTGCATAACCCTCTCCGTTGTTCGCTGGAGTCTGGATGTCAAGGTAGCTCTGATCAACTAGCAAAAAATCCAATTCGTTTTCCAGACTGTAGCGAATCAGATTCTTGTATTGTTTGTAATAGCTTTCAACTCTGAATGTACGTTTATCCTTAATTAATTGATAGTTGGCAATGTAATGATCCGCTTTTTCGAAGCCCAGATTCTCGTGATCTGCACGAAGGATATCATATCCTGGGCTTTGATAGAATTGTCCATATGCCAAAGATACCTGGCTATACTCTCCGGTTTTATAGGCCAGAGAGAGGCGAGGCATCAAACTTTGATCATCCAGTAGGTTAGAATATTCTCCACGTAGCCCCAATCGCACAATAAGCTTGTTAGTCAAGTAGATATCGCTTTCTACAAATGCTGCCGCAAATGATTCCTTGAGTTTGGTGTTGGTATACTCTTGCTCGGTCTCCTTTTCTGTTACCAAGAGCTTGTATTGCTGTGAAAGTACTTCGGTGCCAAATTTAATTCGAACATCGTCATTAAGAATACGAGAAAGAGTGGTTTTGGCTTGAGCGGAGCGAAGTCGTTCTCCTACATCCACAATTTCTGGATCAAAATCATCTTTATCACATGAAAAACCTGCTCCCAGATACAGCGTCCATTTATCCCCTAAAATCTCTTGCAAAGAGGTGTTCACATAGGTTCTTTTGGCTTTACTGGCAAAGCGTCCAGAGGTCTCGTTTAGTAAATCCTGATAGCGAATCGCTTGTCTGGAACTGGAAAAAGTGCTGTACAGTTTGAAAAGGCCGGTCTTGGAAGTTTTCTGGCGAAAGATCAATTCACCTCCACCGAACTCAGGAGGTCTCTCCCAATCAACATTCTGTTTAAGAATCTCAAAATAAGGCTTAAGATTCCCATAGTTAGCACTGAGAGAAAGGCTGGTTTTTTCCCAGGCTTTTGTCTGCGATAATCCCCAGCTCAGGGGTGTAAGACTTATTCCAATATTGTCACGAGGGGCTAAATCCTGGCTATTTAGTATTAAGGCTGAGGAAAGGGCTTGCCCGTATTCAGCTGAGTAGCCACCGGTGCTGAATATCGTGCCCTTGAACAAGAAGGGACTAAAACGACCTCTCGATGGTACATCTGGAACGCCAGCAGAATATGGGTTTTGCACCAGCAATCCATCAATGAATTGTTTCGTCTCATAACTTTCACCACCGCGAACAAATAGGGTACCCTCTTCGCCAACGGTGGTCGTACCCGGGAGTGTATTTAAGGCACCAGCAATGTCCCCTCCCGCCCCAGCAGTTGTTACGATATCAAGTGGTCGTAATACAACGGCCTTTTTCTCATCACTGGCTTCAAAAGCTCCAGCAGTAATAACCACGGTTCGTAAAGAACTGATTTCTTCCTGAAGGATTACATCCTTGACCAGCTGACCGCCGGTCAATTCAATGCTGTCTTCATAGGCTTCAAAACCGATGTAGGAGATGCTCAGCACCTGCAATCCCTCTTCGTATGTTACAAATGAATAGTTTCCGGAATCATCTGTCGAAGCCCCATCATAGGTGTCTTTAAGTGTGACATTTGCTCCAGGGATTTCGATTCCCTTTCCGTCCGTCACTTTTCCGGACACAGTTGTCTGAGCATATAATGGCACAGACAGGAAACAAAGAATTACTGCCGCTAAAAGACGCATAAACTGTGTGTTTAAAAGCTTTCCAAAGATAGCGAAAGCACAGTCATCTCTTCAAAATAATGTATCTTGAGGGACCCACGCTTGAAGAAGTAAAGAAGCAAGTACCCCAAGATGCTCAAGTCTAAATTCTCCAAAAACAAGATCGAAGCCGGCTGCGATGAAGCTGGCAGAGGCTGCCTCGCAGGTCCTGTGTTCGCTGCCGCTGTTATACTGCCTCCTAGATTTCGAATGAAGGGACTTGATGACTCAAAGAAGCTCAATCTTGAACAGAGACTAGCTCTTCGAGAGAAAATTGAAAAACGTGCATTGGCCTGGGCAGTAGGTTCGTTGGACAATCATGAGATCGATGAGATCAACATACTGAATGCCTCATTCAAGGCAATGCATCGGGCTCTAGATCAATTATCTCTCACCCCTGAACTGATTCTGGTTGATGGTAATCGATTTAATCCCTACCGGGAGATCGCATTCGAGTGCATCGTCAAGGGGGATTCGAAATTTGCCTCTATTGCTGCTGCTTCCATTCTAGCAAAGACTTATCGGGATGATTTTATGGAGCAAATGCATGAAGTTCATCCTCAATACGATTGGCAAAATAATAAGGGATATCCTACACCGAAACATCGTGAAGGCATACGATTGTACGGTCCTACTCCCTTCCATCGCAGGAGTTTTCGATTGCTGCCAGAAGCCGAGCAGCTCGAAATCGACTTTGGCAAGGCTAATAAGCCGATTTGACCGTTACTAGACAATCAAAAACTGGCTGACGGATGCCAATTTATTATTTTTGATACCAGCACAATTTGCCGCTAATTCTGGCTTTATCCATGTTTCTTCCTTCCAAATTGATTGTATGAATGCTTTTCTTCGATCTGCAAGTGTCCTTATCTTTGGTTTGCTGTTTTGTTACCAAATTAGTGCCCAAATCAGTCATGGGGGAACACCCTATTCCTGGTATAATGCAGCTGAGGTTGAGGCGCCTGAAGTAGTAAGCATGCCTGCCATAGATGTAGCAACACTTCTTGCAGAAGATGCCCTCGTGACGGATAAGTCAGAAGCCTTTCGCTTTGGTTATGAGTTTGCCGTAAATTTCAATCTGACCAACTCAGGCACATGGACGACTTTGGCAAATGGGGATCGAATCTGGAGGTTGCGTATTGATTGTAAAGATGCTGTCAGCATCAACCTGCTTTATGATCAGTTTTGGATACCACTAGGGGCTAAATTTCACATATATAACTCAGATAAGACTGATTTGCTTGGTGCATTCATTCATGCAAACAATAAGAGACATGGAAAATTTGCGACTGGCTTGTTGGAAGGGGGAATCAGCATTCTGGAGTATTATGAACCTTTCGAAGTAGCTGGAGAGGGTACAATCTCTATTTCTTCAATTGTGCACGGATATCGCGACTATGGAGAGGGCTATCCGACGGAGACGAATAGAGATTACACAGATTCAGGTAGCTGTAATATCAACGTTCAATGTCCGCTTGGAAGTGACTGGCAAGAACAATCCAGATCCGTAGCGATGATCTTGTATTCTGGCTTTAGACTCTGCACAGGAGCAATGATCAATAATGCTGCCTTTGATTGTACTCCGTACTTCCTGACTGCTAATCACTGTTACGGAAGTCAGACACCACAGTGGATGTTTATGTTCAATTATGAATCTGAAGGATGCGCTAATCAAGATGGTCCAACAGACATGTCAGTAGTTGGTTGTGAGGTCAAGGCAAGGGGATCGGGCACCGACTTCATGTTGCTGGAGCTCAGTATGGAACCCCCTTCAGACTATAATGTCTATTACTCGGGATGGTCAAAACGGACTAGTGCAGCAAGCTCTGCGACTTGCATTCATCATCCGGCTGGAGATATCAAAAAAATTAGTTTTAATGAAGAGGGGCTTGTCAGCTCGGGAAGTTATTGGAGGGTTAATGCCTGGGAAGAGGGTACCACAGAGGGTGGATCTTCAGGATCGCCAATCTACAATGAAGACAAACTGATTGTTGGCCAGCTCTATGGCGGCTCAGCTTCCTGTCAGAATTTCCTTGGCTATGATGAGTACGGAAAGTTCAACTTGTCTTTTGACGGAAATGGAACGACAGGGGGGAGCTTGAGTGTTTGGTTGGATCCGGCTGGAACAGACAGCGAGGATGTACTTGGGATGGACTGCGCAGTAAAAGCTCTGGATATGGCATTGAGCTCGATAGCCTCACCGGTTGGGCAGTCATGTGGTGATGAGATTGCTCCGGCAATCATTGTAGAAAACATGGGAACTGAGACCATTCTTTCCATGAACATAAATTATTCCATTGATGGTGGACCACCTATTGAAAGCATCTGGGAGGGAAGTGTAGAGCCAGGAGGAAATGCAATCATGAGCCTGGAATCTTCCAATATTTCAATTGGAACGCATAGTTTGGAAATTGACATAACAAATCTCAATGGAATGGCGGATCAGGATGCTAATAATGATTCGGTTAGCCTTGAATTTGAGGTTGTGGCTGAGCCAAGCTTTGAGACTTGCTTGCTTCCGGCTTCGGATAGCAAGCCCGGGAGGGTAACCGTTAACAATGTCGAAGCTGCATCAGAATATGTTGTAAATCTTGACAACGTTGAAATTGAAGGTAGTAGCACCGAGGTTCAAACAGATGCCTTTGAAGTCAGCATTGAAGATTCATTTGGGTGCGAAACTGAAATTGATCTGCAACTCAGCAAAGGGATCACAACCTGTGCATCTAAGAGTATCGATTTGTCCAGCGCATTTTGCTTTGGTCCTGACGATTCCATAAGCTGGGAATTTCCAGGAGCTGATGAGGAAAGTAGTTCAGAAGCATATCCTTCTGTACGATACAGCGCCGTTGGCAATTATGATGTTATTTTGGTTCTCAATGGAGAGTCCAGACAGTACAGTTCTTTTGTGACAGTTGAGGAGGCCTTCAATTTTGAATTACGAGTCGAGGACACTTCGAATGGCGAGGATAATGGTGTGGCTTCAGTTATTGTTGAGAACGAAAGTGCCTATTCGATATCCTGGTCGAATTCGGAATCTTCAGATTATTCTCTCGATGGGATTGCCCCTGGAGAATACTCGGTTAGGTTGACAAATCTGGAGACCGGCTGCTCTTCTTCGAAGTCTTTTTCAATTTCGGGTGAATGGTTGTTCAATGACGAGTTTGGGCTTTATCCAAACCCAGCGAGTGAAGAAATTTTCATTTTTCATTCTGAAGATCAGGAATTGGCAGTAGAAATCTTTGATATGGCAGGTAGAAAACTACTTAAGACTATAGCAGCGCAGGGGCATTACCGGCTAGATATCTCAGCTATTCCAGCAGGAGTCTATATCATCAAATTAGATGGAAAGGACTACAGTAAAATCAGAAAATTTCACGTGTATAAATAATTTTTATGTTTAAGAAACTACTTTGCAGTTTTCTTGCAAGCTTTCTACTTGTGGGATCCGTGGTCAATGCACAGGATCATTTCTGCGCATTTGACAATGCCCGTCACTATCAGGAGGCAAGGTTTCCTGGCTATCTTGAGGCTGCAGATGCAGCCCTGGAAAATGCCAAGGCCAGGTATTATGCTCGATCCTCCAAGACAGCTGATGAAGAATTCTATCGTTTGCCGGTCGTTGTTCATTTGGTTCATAATGTACCTGAGCAGGAAATTAGCGATGATTTGGTCTACTCACAGATCGAAGTGCTCAATGAGAGTTTTAACAGATTGAATGAAAATGCCTCTGAGACAAGAGAAATTTTTCAGCCTTTTGCTGCATCTGCAAATATCGAGTTTTACCTAGCTGAAACAGACCCGGATGGAGAGCCAACGACTGGAATTGTTCGTGTGGAGTCTCCAAACTATTACTTTGTCGACTTTCTAGGTGGTGGTGAAAACGGTGGATTGGATAACATCAAGTCATCCGCTACCGGTGGGTCTGACCCTTGGGATCCGGAGAAGTACATCAATATTTGGGTTGGAAATTTTGCCTTTGACCTATTTGGGTTGGAGCAAGTTGGCGTTTTGGGTTTTGCATATGCTCCCGTTGAGTCGACACTGTTTCCTCCGGAGACCTTCCCTAGCAATATTGACGAGGTTGATGGAGTTTGTATCGATTACCGGGTTTTCGGAAGGAACAACCCCATTGCGGAAACAATTGACTTGGGTAATGGTACCTTAGCTGAAACTAACAGCGAAGGTCGAACCTGTGTACATGAGATGGGGCATTATTTAGGGCTGCGCCACATTTGGGGAGATGGAGGTAATCCTTTATTGGGGACTCCTGGTACTTGTGATGAGGATGACTTCATCGATGATACTCCAAGAGCTACCAGTAGTTCACAACAGGTTTGTAACCCAAGTCAGGATACTTGCCCAGACGATGAGGTTCTTGATGGAATTGATGATGCTTTGGCCTATCCTGACATGATCGAAAACTATATGGATTATTCCACGGAGCAATGCCAAAACATGTTTACAATGCAGCAGGTGGGCGTAATGCGGGAAATGCTGACACTTTATCGTGAAGGGCTTTTGGAGAGTAATCCAACCGGCATTGAGGATGGTTCGAACGCGGTTATCTCGATGTCGCTATACCCAAATCCGAGTGCCGGCCTTGTACAATTGGATATAGATGGTGTTAGGCAAGGAAAAATCGAAGTTCGTGATGCTACAGGAAAAGTGGTACGACAAATGCCGGTAGATAGTGAAAAGGCGGTACTTGACCTGCAGGATGTGTCCAGAGGTGTCTATTTTGTACAATTTACCAGCGGAAAAATCAAGATCTCTGAGCGAATAGTCTTGCACTAAAGATGTTAATTAACCTACAATAGGGTATTACAGTTCGATTCTTAATCTGGACTATTGTAACTTAAGGCCGTACCTTCGTATCTATATAGTGGATTCGAAGCTACGGTCTTTCCTTTTTTGATCTGCTTGCTAAGGCTTTTTGCTTTGTCCACCGGCTATATTGCCTATTGTATTAGCTTATCATTAACCAACAAATATTGCCAGGCTGTGATGCCGGAATTCCTGGCTAGAAGATTTTAGTATGGAACAAGAGATCAAGCGGCAAATACCTAACATACTGACCTGCTTTCGAATACCGATGGCCTTCCTTTGTGTGTATTTTGCAATGGCACACAAGCCGAACTATCTGGCAATCTCACTTAGCATTTTTCTGATTGCATCTGCAACAGATTTTCTCGACGGTTTCCTGGCGAGGAAATGGAAGATCGTATCTACATTCGGAAAAATCGTGGACCCAATTGCCGACAAGACCTTAATTCTCGGCGTCTTCATGGCCTTTACCTATAATGGAGTGGTGCCGGTGGTCTTAACAGCTCTTATCGTTATCAGGGAAATTGCGCTTACTGTGATTCGATTGCTACTGTTACCTAAGAAGGTCGTGCTTGCTGCGCGGGGATCAGGAAAAATAAAGACGATAATTCAAATTGGGGTTCTGATCAGCGTTTATTTGATGCTAATCTTCAAGAGTAATCTTAATCCAATATTGGACACTGATGTTCAGCGCAACTTTATCATACTCTTAGCATTTGTTGCCATGTGTGTGACGGTCTATTCTGGAGCCGAGTTTATCTTTTATAATCAGCGTGCCATTAAGAAACTAACAAACTAACGCCCTGGGAACAAAGTACTGTCCAGAACTTTGTTCCCAAGGCCTAGGCCCAGGACAAAAAAACCCTGTCTCGGGTCAGAGAGACAGGGTTAAAGTATAATTAAACAGCACTAATTCTTTCAGGGTCTTTGGGGCGAAAGGTTACATTTCTGGGGAAAACTCATCATCATATTCCATAATTCTCACGTTGGAAGACCCCGGGTGTTTACTAGTGGTGGCATTTTGCCAGTTCGATACTTATGCCAAGCATCACTAGAAGTAGAATCCTAACTGTAGTTGATAGGTATTCGCTTTTACAATTTCATTGGTCTTCACCTCTTTAAAGTTGTTCTTATACTGCATTCCGACGGAGGCTATTTTGCAGTTGGGAAGGGAGAATTCAAATCCTGCTCCCATTGTCAATCCAATATTGTGTCGTGTGAGGTCATTTTTCATAATCTGATCGGTACCACGCTCTGGGTCCTCTTTCGAAGAACTCCCTAGAATGAGGAAGGAGTTATCAACAGTTGCACTCAGGTATGATTTCGCTCTTTTCATGATCAGCGGAGATCGATAGCGAATTCCCAAGGGTACTGATATGTAATTACCTGCACTGTGCATGGTAAAGGTGCGCTCTGAATCTTCGCCCTTGTACGTTACCGTTTCGGTGCGATCATACTGCAGCTGCTCATTAGTTAACTCAAGTCCACTCACAAGCGTCAGGCTATTTTCGGCCAAATAGCGCTCTGCTGCAATTCCGAAAGCAAACGTGCTTCCCATCTCAGTTGCTGTAAGTGACTGTAGATTTTGCAATTGAATCAACCCGCTTTTCATCGTAAGACCGATTCGATAGGGCGTTTTTGCATGATAATGCTTGCAAGAATGCTTGCGTTGACGCTCTTTTTTTATCTCTTCTTTCTTTGTTGTTTCTTCAGCTTTCTCCTGAGCGCTTACATTAGTCGAACAACAGAGTATAAGCAAGAATATCAGGCTTGGAATTAAGGTTCTCATGGGTATTATTTTAGGGTGATAAACAATTATTATGATTTGGGTCAAATTCTTTGTCCTTCATAATACTATGTCCAAGAAGACGACTTGTTACCCTCGATTCGGAAATTTTTTTCGCTGGCAAGAAATTTTCCTGGTGTTTATAGATCGAAGGTAACCGACGTTCTCATTCGAACAAAGGACAAAAAATCGCAAAAATCAACGGACATTTAGACTTGAATTGAGGTGATTTCCGACCTAACTAATTGATAATCAATAGCATTTTAAGTACACATTTACCAGATTATGGCATAGCATACCTCTTCAGGCAATAAAATTTATTCGAGAATAGTATGTGAATGATCACATATGCCGACTTGAAAGCATGGAATCTCTAGTGTGAGTTGACCGCTAATTCATGTCTTGCACTACTAGAACGATAAGTCGAAAAAAGGTAAACAGTCGATGTCTGATTATTCAGGAATCCAGGCCATCAGCTCATGGATAAGTTCCACGGATACAGGCTTTTGGAAGCCAGCATCATTCTTCATTTTTTTTGTAAAGAAGCTCAGAGCTGGATCAATCCATTTACTGTTTTCCTCATCTCGAATATCAAGCATCAAGCTACATTGGTACAGCGGTATGAGGCGATCAAAAAATTGTTTGGCGGCTGATTCCAAGGAATCACGATCCATATGCCGGAGCATTTCCAGCTGGCTTTGCAGTTTCAGGGCTTTTTCCTTAAAGGCGGGATAGGACTCGTTGTGTTTGTCTGTTGCTTGTTGGATATTTGAAAAGAGTATTTCTATGGTCTCGGGTTCCTTTAGCAGAGCACGAAGCATATCCAAAACTATAACGTTGCTAGATCCTTCCCAAATAGGCAAAACCTGGACATCTCTAAAAAGCTTGGGCATAACCATGTCCTCGATATAACCCAGACCGCCCATTAGTTCCATGCATTCTCGAGCAATATAGACAGCATTTTGTGATGTCCAATACTTTATCATTGGAACCAGGATGCGGAATAGCTGTGATTCCTGTTGGTCACCATTATCTGCAAGGTCAAGAGCTTCGACGGTGCGCCAGGTAAGGTAGAAGTCTGCCAGATACAAACTGCAGATTTCTTCGAATTGATCACGAATTAGTGGATGTTCAAGGCCATTCTTGTCAAAGAGCGTCCGATTTAGCAAGTGTTGATAGGCTTCAACAATGGCTCTTCTAGTGCTGGAAATGGCGGAGATGGCGTTGTAAAGCCTCATAAGGCCCACCATGTCCAGCATGATTTTGAGTCCCTGGCCAGGCTCACCAAACATCCGGGCTTTAGTGTCGCGGAATATCGCTTCACCGGTAGCCATAGAGCGAACACCCAGTTTTTCCTTGATTCGTGGAATAAAGAAATCATTTCTGCTGCCATCTTCAAGCATGCGCTCTACGAGAAACAGCGAAAGTCCCCTAGTACCAGGCTTTGCCCCTTCGGTTCTCGCCAAAACAAAGGTTAGCTCAGCGTTTACGTTACTACAAAACCACTTTTCGCCATTGAGCAGATAATAACCGTCTTCCGAAAGAGTGGCAAGAGTTTGGTTTTTCCCAACATCTGAGCCACCCGACTTTTCCGTAAGGAACATCGCCCCTGTAAAGAGATCCTGTCCTTTCATCGTTAGGATCTTTGGCAATAGTCGCTCCTGGTCAGCCGCATCAGCGTATCGATAGATCAACCTGGCAGCGCCATCCGTCATCGCGATAGGACAGTATTGCCCCAGCTCACTCATGCCATAGATTTGTCCGGAAACAAAACCAAGACGGTGCCGTTCTTCTTTGAATTCTTCTCTCAGAGCGGGATTCCACTTCACATAAAACATCTCCGACTTGAGCGCAATATCCATCAAACTCCAATAAGATGGATGGAAGCGGATTTCCTGCTTGTCTTCACCGTAGGCATTTCGAGTAATCAGCCGCGGTTCATTTCTATCGGCTTCCATCGAGAGCTCATTCATAGGCCCGGCAGCTTGCTCGCCGATCCATGCATATTTATCCGCCATATAGCTAAGGCCTTTCTCGCTGATCTTTAGGCTTACGTAATTCTGCAAAATAAGATCGCTACTATAAAAGTTATGACTGAAGCGCTTGCTAGTCAATACTTTGGCGGTTTCTTGCTCTCTGGTGATTTCCATGATTCGAAAATAGAAATACCTATAGCGATTAGCAAGCGAATCGCTGCATAAGTGCTTGAAAAGCTCCAGAGAAGCAGCGATATACAGGCCCCCTCAGCTGCGAGCTCTGAAAAGCTACCGTAGAAGTACAATTAGTTTTGCAAGAATTCTTGATTTTTAGGAGCGACATAGACACCAGCGCGTAAGCTGTAGTCAGGCTGTCCGCTATAATGCGGGCACTATGCAGGGCCTTCGCTGCACCAGCGGGCGGGTCTTGCTAATGCAGCCCCGCCCGCTGGGCGCTC
>JAHDEE010000093.1:20679-23047 GCA_020629005.1 Chitinophagales bacterium | reverse complement strand
CTCATACCGTTTCGCCCGGGGCTATTTTGCACCAGTTCTCCTTCGCAGAAGCAAAGAGTAAAGAGTATAGAGTAGAGAGTAGAGAGTAGAGAGTATAGAGTAGAGAGTATAGAGTAGAGAGTAGGGGGTAGGTTCGCATTCGCGCAACATTCCTTATCTTGGAAACTTTGCAGTTTGATGAACAATGTCGTATGAAACCAGCAAGTGTAAAGGAGATCAAGCAGGAGCTTTTGCAACTTGAGCAAGAAGAACTTATGAATATCTGCCTGCGTTTGTCGAAATTCAAGAAGGAGAACAAGGAGTTGCTGACCTATCTGCTTTTTGAGTCATCAGACGAGGCAGGATATATATCATTGGTTAAGGAGGAAATTGATGATTCTTTTGAAGCCATGAATCGCTCGCGCTATTTCTTGATGAAGAAAACCGTTCGAAAGATCCAGCGTTTGATTCGTAAGCATGCACGATTCTCTCCACACAAAGAAACGGAGATCGAACTATCGCTGTACTTTTGTGAATGCCTAAAAGCACTGCGACCGAGCATCTCCCGCAGCAAGGTGCTGTCTGGAATACTCGATCGCGAATTGCTGGCTGTAGAACGCAAGCTAAAGGCATTACACCCTGATTTGCAGTATGATTATGGACAGCAAATAATTGCGCTTAGATCTACTTAGTTCAATATCCTGCCACTCGCTGTATTGCAGCTATTCCACTCGAACAATGGCATAGTAACCGCTCTTAGCGACTTTCCCGGACGAGTCTACAGGCACTCGCTTGCGATATACAGAATTGCTCACATTTCCTCCGATGGTTTCCACATAGCTGCTGTGCACAGCTACTACGATATCGCAGTGGGAAGCATAAGACCCTCTATCTACATTGTCATAGTTCACTCCGCTACCAGAGCGCTCGATGCATACTAAATCTCCGATTCTAGGGGCTATTTCGCTGATTCGGTATGCCTTGAAAGGATTGCTGCTTCCTGAAACTCGATTTCGCTTCGCCTGTCCAACATACACTGTATGCCTTGCAGAATATTTGAAGCTGCCTCCCGCACCTGCCTTGCGCATCACCCAGGAGATAAATGCTGCACTCCAAGGAACTGTTGACCACCAGCTACTTTTGCTTGGTAGCCATCTTACTCCGCTTCGCCAGTAGTCAGTAATCGTTGCACGCATGCTTGCATCTCCTTCCTTCTTTCGGCCTCGACTCCAACGCTCCCACTCTCTAATGGCAATACTGGCAGCTCTGGCGCCTAAGGAGCTTCCACCGGATGGCGTTGGAGCTACTGGAGTTGGTATGCTGGAGCTGCTGCCAATTCCCAGGGCATCTTTCATGCGTCGCCAGGTATTTGGCCCGATGATGCCATCTATGTCAGACATTCCTTTTGAGCGTTGCCAGCGTGCTGCGGCTACAGCGAGTGTACTACTTCCTGGATTAGCATAAGAAGTATTCAATAGTCGATTGATCTTGCTCATGTATTGGTTCCAGCCAAGTCGTGCGCTATAGCGCATATTGAGTCTGCTGGCTTTTGCGCGGTCAATGTTTGGTGCGGGTGTACTTGGTTGCGTGGGTGTGGCTGTCGATCCAGCAGTACTGGAAGAGGAGGAGCCAAAAAAGCGACGAACTGGTTTTACTACGCTCTTGAACACGTTCCACCATTCATCCTCCACGAACTCACTTTGTTCATACATTTGCTCTCCCTGTAGATAGGGATAGCGGTTGAAAAAAATGCTATCCGTCAGTTCCTCCTCATCAGTAATGCCTTGACGCAACTTTTCTCTTACGATCATCTGCTCTACTTCCAATGACAGTAGTGGCTCAGCAGCACGAGACTCCCGGGACAATGGGCTGCGCACTTCAGGAGCATATTGGGTATCGGTGAACTCTTGCTGTTCGTATACAGTATCGAATTCCGTTTCAAAGCCACTGCCGTAGGATTCCTCTTCGTAGTATTCTGCATCTTCTACTTCAGGCGCAGTCGATTCAGCCTGATCATCAAAGTAGGCAGATTCGGACTCGATGGCTTGCCTGTTCCAGCTATTATCGTTAGCGTTTTCTGGCTCTTGTAGCGTATAGGTATTGTCAAAACCATTTGCGTCTGATTCCGCTTCTCCGAGCTCTGTGTAAGGAGAATTGATTGCTTTATTGCTTAAGCTATTCATGGTCGTTAAATTTAAGTGAGCGAATGTGAAGCTTAAGAGGCTTTAGTTGGCACACCATTTTGGCTGCTTGTGACTGGTGCTGCTGTGTTGTGAGTCATCGCAGCAGTGTTCAAGCCTCTGCGCACTTTCAGGTCGTAACCTGTGGCAACTGACCAATGAGTGATGATGGTGCGCATATCTGCCTCTAGCTTGTTTTTGCTTCCGTT
>JAHDEE010000093.1:0-20579 GCA_020629005.1 Chitinophagales bacterium | reverse complement strand
AGGTTTCCTCCCAGTCTCCTGTTCTTCAGCATGTCGAACAACTGTCTGGCATGATTTGCAATTGCAGCATCGTCTGTAGGATTGGCACCCATAGTGTTGCGACTATTGGAAATACCGACCCATACTTCTTCCAGGAAGCTTCGAAGTGTCGTGACAAAATTCGTGTTGGAAGCGTCTGGTCGATGGTATGGGTATGCCTCCTCTGATTTGGTTTTGTGCGGTTTGCCATCCTTACCAAAATTCAGGTCCATTCCCATCAATCGCCAGTAGGCATTTCTTCGAGTTGCCTCCAGGTCAGGCCGAATCTTGCTGACCAGATTGAACAGAGAATAGCTCGTAGCATTTCTGTAAAACAGATCTTCTGTGTTTCTCAGGAAATTCTGTGTTTCCGAAGTGGGTACTCCAAACTTCTCCCCATGAGCATACTCGAAGAGCACTGCCTTGAAGATGTTCAGTACGTTGGTGTTTTCGATCATGAATGCGTAGACCAGGTGGTCCCATCGAAAGGCATGCAGAAAGTTTTGTCGAAAGGAATCTGTCGGATCTTTGATCTCCGTTCGATGGGTATCTGAAGGTGTTTTTACTGCAGTCTTGCTGTTTACTTCCTGATCCTGAAACACATTGTTCAAGATGTACTGCGGAATAGCACGCACAACAGAGCGCTTGTTTGGTCCACCCACTTCTGTGCCGCCTTGAAATACCCGGTTTTCCCAGGCTACTTCCATTAGTGTGGCCAGTTCGCTGGGATGCAGGTTTTGCAGTTTTATTGCTCGCTTGGTATAGTCACTGGTGCTTGTAGAAGTATTGCCAGGACTTGAAGCTATTAATCGTCTAAACATGATAAAGTTTTTTTAGTCAAAATTTTGTTCATTCACTCGAACCCTTGCTTTGAATCCAAAGCATTAGTTAGCATCTGCAGCGTTTGAATTAGAATTACCGGTTCCTGGATCCTGTGCTCCGGAGTCTTCTTGACCTGGAAGCAAGATGTTTTCATTTGCATCAGATTTACGGCTTGGATCTGGCAGTAGATCTGAGTCTTTGTAGTGATCAGGTTTAATGATGAGAAAATTGCTATTGTCTGCAAGCGCATCATTAGGATGCAAAGCTTGTTTGACAGAATCGTAGAGATTTTGCACATCGTTTTTTTCCTGCGGATTTTGCGGCGTTGACGTTCCATTGTTGCTGTTGACAACATTGACCTGCTGGACAGTGGCTTTTTCGATGAAGACTTCTCTTATCAGAAACCTGTCGTCATTATCTCCCATGCCACCACCGCCTGAATCAGAGGGAGGTGGATCTAGGGGGCCTGAAGGCTGAGCCATCTCTTCCGAGGCGTTTTCGATGCTTTCTAGCTGATTGAGCAGTGTAGTGGCATTTTCTTTCCATTGAAGAATTTCCCGTTCACAAATGAATTCAAAGTCTCGGGCGAGTTCAAGAAGAATATCATCTTTGGTTTCTGCCAGTGCACCAAAGGAGGTGATTCCTTTTTTCTGCAATGCCTCTGCAGATTTTGGTCCTAGCCCTCGTAGTTTTAGTAATTCAGATTTCTTAGTAGACATGATTTATGAGTTTTGTTTTGTAATTATTTCCTAATGTTTTCATCCAGTTTTTCTGAGCCCGGAGGAAAGAATCTGCCTCCTGCGGCATCACAGCCAACTTATATCCCGTCAATGCAAGTAGTCTAAGTGATTCCGATTTGACCCAGTAAGGGGAATTGACGAGAGAAGGGCCGAGACTGCTCTCAAGTGCTTGTAGCTTGCTCGGGCTGTTCTTTCCCGGATCGATGATGCTGGCGATTGCTCGGTTGTTTAGCGATTTCAATTTGCTTCCAAGGCACAGGCGAGCGATCAAGGGCATCATTTTGTACGATTGCATTATTAAAGATTGCAATGATCTCTGTGCCTCATGCAGTTGATGTTCTTTGATCCACAGGTATTCCAATTCATCCCAATGGCCTTTACCAAAAACCAATCTGCAGAGAGCAGTGCCAAGCAAGACTCGCAGAAAGGATACCGGATGTGGGTCGGCAAAAGAATATCGAAACACTGCTTTGTCACTGCCTGAAACGACATCCTGCAAAGCAACAACGGATGCATATCCGGTATTGACAAATGCAAAGACGTCGGCTGCAATTTCTGATGACCAGGCAGACCAAACATCCGAGAGTTCTTCTGAATGCATCGACAACTCCTTGTGCAATAGCTGCTTTAGCTCCTCATTCCAACCGAGATAATGGGCAACCTGGTGCCCCGACTCATGGATTAATGAGGTTGGTCGTAGTAAGTTGTGCCTGACGATCTTGATGGCAGCAACCGGATTTTTCAGATTGCCATCCCAGAGCCGCAAGCCAGCTTTCAGTATCGAAGCGCCCAGGCCTTTATCAATATAAGTAAGCACAGGCGGGGTCTTGACATTGGCAGCAGCGAGTACTTCTTGCATACTTAGCTTAGCCATGTAGTCGCAAGCCCTTAGCATAGCCGATACGTCCTTACTAGTTCTAGTGTTTATCGCATCTGCGAAAAAGTCCAAAGTGAATTCTGTTCGTAAGTACTCTTGCTTGAGTTTTAGTATCTCTTCGTGCATTCTTCTTGCAGCAGCTACGCTGTTGATGCGCTGTACCTCGGCGTTTAGCCGTCTGGCTTTGCGCTGAAGATTTTGCACTGTTTGCTCCAGACCGTACTTGATCGACGAATTAAGGTAAGTGTCCAGGCCTGACCAGGCTTCCGCCCCCGCCAGTTCTTCTATAGAAGAAAGTCTGTCGATTGCATTTGACCAATGCGCCATCTGTCGCATGGCCTGTCTTTTCCTTATTTCTGTGGTGTCCATTCCGTTCACTGGTTTTTGATACTCAATTCAACTTGAGCCACGTTCATTTCGACTTGTTCATAATCTTTCGAAAGGTGCTGGTTCAATATCGCAAGATCCGGACTGTGCAGTTTTATCTGCATTTCAATCCCGTCAGCCTTACTATTAGCCGCTTCAATGAGTCGCTCATAATGTTCTTTCAGGTATCCAGCGAAGAACTTTTCGAGACTCTCAGTGATCGATTCCTGCAATTCGTTGAGCAAAACTGGCGGCACATTTCTCAGTGCTTTTGCGCTGTTCTTGCCCGGCATTAGTCCCGGGTGTACGATTCTTACATTTAGGTTGCGTTCGCTCAGTGAGGACCGTAATCCGGCTGTAGCAATTGCAATCAGCTGTTTATGCGCTGCGCCGTAGTTCTTCTGTCGCAGATGAGTAGCCAGCTTTTGTGCGCCTTCTTCATTTATTTGAAGTTTTAGGTGAATGTTCTTTCGTGTCAAATCGAGTTTCAGGCTCAACAAAGAGGCTGCGCGAAGTCTTTGCATTCCCGTAGGAGCTTCATGAATGCTCAAAGCCGTTTCTGGAATTTCCAGAAAGTAGTAACGATGGCCTCCATCAGTCGGCAGTGATTTTTCAAGACATTGTCCACAGGCGCAACCGAGCTTTGGTTCACCAAGCAACAGGCCGGCAGCAGTACTCGTAAGCGGATGCAGCAGTTTCCATCTGGCAATCCCATTGCCCGCCATTCGTCTGATCAATTGTTCGGATCTCGCGATGTGTTTGCGATTTCCACTTTGTAGTGTTTCGTAGAGATGAACTCGTACTGGAATTCTGTGACGAACAATCAATCCACGATAGCTGGATATAGCATTAGCCAGTGATATGCCGCGAGACGTTTTGATGGCATTTAGTAAGTATGGGTTAAGTTCAGCATGAAAGACCTTGCTTAGCTTCTTGTACTTGTGTCGCTTCCAGGGTTGCGCTTTTGACCTTGGCTTGCTATACCAGGAGACTTGATGGTTCATTGCCTCTCTGAGGTCCGGACGTTTAATGTATTCGGATTCCGGCAGCAGGTCGGGCAAGTTGCTTGCAGCGGCCTTTTCAAAAGCATTAATCACATAGCCTTCCAGAAGCTCTCTGTCTTCAAGTACCTCATCGCTCAAGCTGCTTACCTCACGCACTGTGTCTTCGATTACCGATCCGATTGTTGAAGCGGCTATTCGAGTTTGGGCTTCCTGACTAAGTTCCAGGTTCAGCAAAGCGAATCCCTTTTGAACAATGATTCTGGAAAGTAGTGGCCCATATTGCCGCCCTACTAATTTGCTGATTAGTTTAGCTAGATGTTTGGACAAGAATTTCATTACTTTCTCTTTGCCAATGATGCGAATGCCGACTTTAATAGCCGTCAGAATGGCACTGACAAAATTCTCAACTGCAGGTTCCGGGCTTTCGTTTTCAGCCAAATTGGCGATCTCTTCGACAAATCGTTCTCTTGCGCGTTCCAGCATCTCGGAAGAATTGCTAGCTTCGTTGCTGAATTCGGAATCGCCGTAAGTGCTTGCGATCTGTTGCTGTGCTGCTTCAGAATCGGCCAATAAGACCTCAGCCATCGCTCCGTCGAGTTCTAGTTGAAATGCCGAAGCATCATAAGAACGATCGAATTCTTTGCGAAATCGTCGCCTTCTTCTTCTACCAAATCTACCATCGATTCTTCTGGCCATCGCTCTTGATGCAGCTGATCTTCCGGTAGCCTTTGCTCCCATAATATCGTCGGCTACTCTGCTTACTTTTGCACCAAGCTTCTTCGCGAGCTTTCTCGCGATCGGTTGAAGATTTGGTGGTAGCTGCTTAATCGCCCTTGCGATAAAAGACTTAAGGAATTTACCTGCGATCCGTCTCAAAGCGGCAAGTGCCGGTCCAAGACCTAGCTTTTTTAGAGCTGAGACTCCTTTTTTGGCCAGTCTTACACCAGCTTTGGCTACCTTCTTGATTCCTCCGAAAATCTTTTTTCCTAGCCGCTTGAAGAACTGCTCAAATCTTGGACTGAGATTTCGCTGCGGCAGGTAGACTTGGGTGGCGGTTTCAAATTCCTCTTCTGTGATTTCCTGTCGATCAAGGCGATGACCTTGTTCCTCCAGATACCCCATATAGCTGTCGAACTCTCTGAGGATCGGTTGATAGTGTTCCTGCACTGCCTGCCTAGCATAATGTTCGTTGTCTTGCATGGCCTGGCCAATGGCTTTTGTATGAATCTCTTGCGCCTCGATGGCCAATTCTTGCAGGTGCTCTGAGAATTCCTCATCGTGCAATTCGTCCAACAGCTGAACGAATTCCTCCGATTCAGGACTGGCAAAGGGGTTATCAACTTCCTCTGCAAATTTGCTTTGGAAGGGCGATTGATAGCTTACTTTTTCAATGGTCTTGACCTGATCTTTGTCCGCTGTTGCTGCTTTGCTCATTACTGCATTCGCGTTTTGAAAAGGACTATGAATCTCTTGCTGGCTCAATTCTGTTTTTGACATGGATTTATGTTTGGTTGACTTAATTCAATTTGTTTATCGTTGATCAAGTGGTGATAGCACTTGTCGAAAGTCTTCAATCTCGGCCAGTTCCTGGAGAATCGCTGTCAATGTTTCAATCTCCAACTTGTCTACTATCAAGAGCGGACGGCTGTGGAAGTACTTTTCACCCAGTTGGTGCTTTCGGATCAACTCCTCGAAACTGACCACATTTACATAGTATCTAGAGCTGCAGTCAGCTTCTGTAAGCTTTACGTCGATGCTGGCAATGTCATGTTGCGTGTCCCGATAAATGGCTATGATCTCGATTTCGTAGTCCACCTTGCCTGTTTTTTGTGTCTCCTCTCTTGAGATTTCCCAACTAAGCTAGTCTCGATCCAAGGGAAGGAGAAGTGCCAAAGGGCGAAGTGTGGTTTTGATCTATGCAAATGCCATTTCGATCAATTTATCGGGAATTGGCCCAATCGTATTGCCAATAGTAGCCTTTCAAAGTGTTACCCCCTTTAAGCAGAAAAAGATCGAGCAAAGGTGATCGCTTACATTATTAGACGGAAGAGTTTTTCTTAATTTCACGTTGCTTTACATTTGTTCCGTATCAGAGCTAAATTGCTACACTGTCAAGCGGTTTAACATGAAGACAAATGCAGTAATAATTGGGACGAGTGACAGTTGTCGTACGCAACTGGCGCGTTTGCTGGAGTCCTACTGGCCGGGGCTAAGTCTGCTTCCTCAGCTTCGAAGTGTCGAGGATTTGCTACGAATCTCTTTGGCAGATTTACCTTCCTTGATCTTCCTGGACTCCAGCCAGAGCAATAACAACAAGTTGAAAGAAATTGTCTCGCTTGCCGACACGAGCGAGATTGTTTTAATCTGCAAGGATAGCTATGATCGCCCGCTAGAAGCTATACATGAACTCAAAGCTATTGCATATATTCAACAACCCATTAGGAAAGGGCTTTTGCGATTAAGTCTATTCATGATCAAGAATCTGCTGATGTCGAGACCAGGGAAGAAACACGAAAGCCTTATTGCCATTCCTAGTTCTGATGGTCTTGAATTCGTGAGAGTAGAAGATATTGTTCGCTGTGAAAGCTTGATTAATTGCACAAAACTGGTGCTTGCCTCGGCTCAGAAATCTTTGTTGAGTTCCTATAATATTGGCGAGTTCAGACGAATGCTAGAACCATACGGATTCTTTTGCCCGCACAAAAGTCACCTGGTCAATCTCAATCGAGTATTGCGATACAGGAGAGAAGGAGTGATCACTATGCAGTCCGACGCTGATTTTGAGGTGCCTGTTGCCAGAGCGAAACGAAACGATTTTCTGAGCCGGTTCAAGAGACTCTAATCAAGGCAAGTTATTTGGGGTGATATATACAGATGGCTGTCCTTCTAATAATTTCCTCGTTCAAGGTGACTGGTCTGGTTTGTTGATTTACGTAAAGCTGCATTTGATCAGTGAAATTCGGGCTTTTAGGATTCCTACTGTTTCCGTATAGGTTAAGCGTTCTAAGTTCTTCAAGTCCTTGATCATTGTATTTCGCATACATGATAAAAGTATCTCCGTGTCTGTTCTTTATTTTGCCATCCCGATACTTCATCGGATGACAGTTTGCAAGGGTTTGGCCGCTCCCAAACATCGGCAGTTCCACCTTTCCTCTTACTGCTTTTTGAATTCTACCAAGCGGTACGTCCAATGTTCCGTAATGCTTCATTAAGAATTTTTCTGCTTTCAGCAAAGCATCCTTGAGCAGCTCCTCTGAGGCATAGTTTTCAAAGTAGCGAAATTCCCTCTTAAATTCCTCTTCCACATACATTGAACAGAGCGCGATAATACTGGCTGGTCTGTTATCGATGTCCATGCTTCGATCCCACTTTTTTAGCCGCTCACTGATCTCGGCTAATTCAGGATATTTTTCAGCAATTGTGAACAAATCTTCCATGTTCATCAATTGTCGAAAGTTCAGATCGCTACTGTGATACTTGTAATCACTTCTGATATCTATCACGTCTTGAAAGCTTACTTTGTCATATTGCGCAATCAATTCTTTAAACCGCTTCGCTCTTGCAGTATTACTACTCAAATAGCCAAATGAGGCGGGATAGTCCTCAGGCCTGGGATTATCTTCCTCGCCACTGCAGTCAAAGGGTGTGTTATTTGAGTTGAAGACATAACCCGATTTGGGGTTGTCTACATAGGCAAGTTCACGTAGTGGAACCATCTCGTCGTAGCTCCAGCAGGTTTTTGAGGTATTGCCTGGCAAAATACCTGACCAATCAAATTGCTCATCCCGGATGGGCATCTGCGCGTTATTGAAATGCAGAATATTCCCTTCTTTATCAGCGTAGGTGATGGTTTGTGAGGGGATTCCTCTGATTTCCAGTGCCTGCCAGAAATCCTGATAATTTTGCGACTTGCACATGCGATACCATTGCTCTACAGCTTTAAGGTTAAACCAGCAATTGCTTCGAATGGCATAGAAGCCATGTTTGTTTTTTAGAGTCGGTCCATACTTGCTTACGTAGAACTTGCGCTTAATGGGAATCACCATGGGGCCGACTTTTACTTTGAGCTTCGCCACTTTTCTTTCCAGGGCTAGCCACTCGCCATCGTACTGATAGTGATACTTCTTGTTAGGGTGCATCTTGAGTTCGTATACATCCGAGAAGTTGTCAGAATTTACGGTATGCGTCCATCCGAGATTTTGGTTTGTGCCGATTACCGGAATTAGTCCACCTCCGGAGAAAGTTACGCCATGAAAATTGAGCCCTTCATCAGAATGAATGCCTACTTCCCAGAAATTAACTGGCCCTTCTGTAGGCAGATGTGGATTGGCGACCAGGTAGGTCTTCCCGTCTTCGGTCTTATTGCGATTGTAGGCCATGGCGTTGGATCCGGCACTACGAAGATTTGCATTTGTTTCGTAGAGGTCAATCCTGTCTTGAGCAACTTTCGCCACATCAAGTACGGCGAAAGTCATTAGAATGAATTGATAGTTATACAATGCGAGGATTTCCTCTGGCTGGATTGGATATAGGTCTTTAGCCAAAACCTTGTCCGGATGTAACTCAGCATATCTGTTGACAGCCGCTACATAGTGACGGACAAGCAGATCAACCTCAGGACTTACATCACGATCATAATGTTCTCGGGCAAAAGAAACCGGATCGAAGAGCTGCCAGATGAAATCAGTCGCAGCTCCTTCCTTTCCCTTGATTGCGCCGCCCATCGAACGAAGCGTGAGTAGATTTTCCTGAGCTATCTCGAAGTTGTCTTCGCATTGTGCCCAGCCAAGGCCATAGACTGCTTCTGCGTCTGTAGGGGCATAAATATTGGGAACTCCGTAGGAATCTCGTACGATTTCTATGTTCTCTACATTGACTTTTAAGGGCTGCTGTCCTCTCGAAGTGAGAGAAAGTAAAAGCAGGGTAATGACCAGCAGAAAAAAGGACCTAGACTTCATACTGTGCTCAGTTTGTATAGCAGCAATTTACTAAAAATGAGCGCTAAAACTACAATTGTAGACTAACTGAACATTTTTCGTCTTATATTGGTACATTGCGAAACGGATGATGTTTGGCGTGATTCAAGTCTATCTGCAAGACTACACATATTAGATGTAGTGGCAAGGAACACGCTGATCAGCCATAATTTACAAGACGCTCTCTTTTGCTTTGTGTCGATAAGCAATCAGGTAAAGAAATGAACAAATTTCGTAGCATAGCATATCAGCAATTGCGTGTAAGTTTTGGCTTGCTACTTCTGGTGGCTTTTCTGCTCTCCAGCCTTGGGGAATTCTTTGCTTGTGTACTAGATTTTCCGGTTGCGACTATACAAATGCTGGAAGCGGAAGAAAAAGATCTGGACGATAAGGAGCAGGAGGAAGAGTCTAGTGAACAAGAGCAGGCCAAAATGTGTCACCGAAAGGGTGGGCAGAAGGGACTGCACTACCTTCATTGTAGCACTGGTGCCTTGGCCGCCCTGCTGTATTGCAATCACCACAAAGAGATTAGCACACCCCCTCCGGAGTACTTGCTGCATCTCTCTTAGGAGGCTATCAGGAGTCTGAACTACATTGAAGCGACCGTTTCTTCAAATACAGCCACTTATCCTGTTCCACTCTTAAATACTACCATTGGCCGGTTTTGGACCTTGATACTGGCCTTCAATTTCAAGCATTCTAATTAGGCGACCTTGCCGATGAGGCTGAGGGACGTTTGGGCTCATGCAAGCCCGCTGTATTGTTAAAAAAAATACTCATGAAATCAGTTATTGATAAATATATGAAAAACATTCGGGGGGATATCTTCGGTGGTTTGACCGCCGGAATCGTAGCCCTACCGCTTGCTCTTGCCTTCGGTTTGCAATCCGGTCTTGGTGCAGCCGCAGGACTGTACGGAGCGATTTTTATTGGATTTTTTGCCGCTCTTTTTGGCGGCACAAATACACAGATTTCCGGACCTACTGCACCGATGACGGCTGTAAGTATGGTGATTATTGCGGGAATCGTTGCTGCAAATGAAGGAGACCTAGCCCGTGCTGTGCCTTCTATTCTCATTGTCTTTATCTTGTCTGGCCTCTTTCAAATTCTCTTTGGTGTACTGAAAGTCGGGCAGTATATCCGTTTTATGCCCTATCCCGTAGTGTCTGGTTTTATGACAGGTATTGGGGTGATCATTCTGATAACACAACTTCTGCCGATGTTTGGTTACTATCCCAAAGAGGATGCGGAGTATGTGAACCAGTTTGTGCCCCAGGCCGAAGAGGTAATACTGGAACGAATCCTCAAAGAAGAGGCTGCAGAGGACATTTTGGTGCTAGAAGATTTTAAGGAGACAGTACGACGTGCGGGCGAAGTTAGTAAGGCCGACATTAGCCAGGAGGCACAAGCGCTGGCTGGAAACAATGCGTCCGGGGTAATCGGTAGCTTAAAAGTATTCGATAGAGCAATAAAAAACATAAATTATACGGATCTTATTCTGGCATTGCTGACCATTTTCATCATCTATGGTTTTAAACGCATTACCACGAAGATTCCAAGTACCCTGGTCGCTTTGCTGGTCATTTCGATTGGAGCCTTTACACTCTTGCCGGAATACAGGACCATTGGAATAATACCCAGTGGATTCCCTAAACTACGGCTGGATATTTTTACAGGATTTTCGCTTGGGCAGGTCACGCCTTACATATTTACGGCACTTTCCCTGGCGGTGCTCGGTGCCATTGACTCCCTACTGACATCCATCGTAGCGGACAACATGACGAAGACGAAGCATAACCCTAACAAGGAGTTGGTAGGTCAAGGTATTGGAAACACCATCGCAGCATTTTTTGGAGGAATCCCAGGTGCTGGAGCAACCATTAGAACGGTAGTAAATATTCAGTCCGGGGGTGTTACAAAGGTGTCAGGTATGATCGCCGGACTACTTTTGCTTTTCATCTTGCTGGCTCTGGGACCGTTGGCCTCCCAAATTCCTGCCGCAGTGCTTGCCGGTATTTTGATTACAGTAGGTATTGGGGTAATGGATTACAAAGGATTGAGACATATTAAGCACATGCCCAGAAGTGAGGTGCTTGTGATGTTATTGGTACTCGTACTAACTGTTTTTGTTGGTTTGATTGAGGCAGTAGCAGTTGGAATGGTCTTATCCTGTATTCTATTTATGAAGAAGATTTCCGACGTTGTAGATCATAGAACTCAAAGTGCACCGCTGAAAGAATTTAGCCGTGAAGTGCCGTGGCTCGATGATGGAAAAGTGACCAGAGACTATGGGGACCACGTGTTCATAAAGCACCTTGACGGACCATTGTTCTTTGGTTTTGCGTCAAGATTTCAGGATATGATTACTGCCTTGCCAGATATCAAGATCGTCATCATGCGCATGGACAAGGTTCCCTATGTGGATCAATCAGGATTCTATGCCATGGAGGATGCTATAAGAGACCTAAATGCGCAAGGAATTAAAGTAGTGTTTACAGACGTACATGGTCAACCTTTAGCCATGTTTGAACAGTTTAATCTGATTCCTGGGCTGGTTCCAAGAGAACATTGTTTTGAGGATTTTGAGAGTTGTGCGAGCTGGTTGGAAGAAGAATTGAAGGATGTCAGCTTCGACAAAGCTTCTGGCACTACTGCTTAGGTGAGGTTCAAAAAATGGGAGCTGTGTCTCGGTCGATTTTGAAAATCGGTGCAGAATAGCCCCGATGGAAATGGAAATACAGGCGCCAGATGTGCGACTGAGTGTGCCACAGCGCTGGGCTCCGACCTAAGGAGGAGACCAGCGATGTGGATACACGAAGCGCGCAGATGGTGCCTGTATTGCAATGGACAGCGGGTAGCCCTTTTCTCTGAAACAATTATGCTTCGCTCCAAAATAAAATTAGAGGCCCAAAATTATTTATAGGCAAGCGATATTTCAATAGTCATGATTCGCTGCTTAAATCAGAAAAAGGGGGATCGCCCGATAAGACCATCCCCCCCCGCTAAAACTATATCAAGTCAATCAAAATTACTATCGCTGTATCATCAACTTTTGTACAGTAGACTCATAACCAGTCAGGACCGTTACGAAATAGATTCCATCATCAACATGTGAGAGGTCAAAATCATAGGCGCCGCCAGACTGAGTATCAAACAATTGTCTTTCTTCAACTAGTTTGCCCTGCAAATCGTAGATCATAATCTGCTGCTGCTCAGAGTCTTGGGCCTCAATATCTAAAGTGAAGGTGCCTTGACTTGGATTCGGATACAGTTTCGCAGTCAAGGGGTTGTGCTGGGCTGCTACTTCCGGACTCTTTCCTGCACAGGTCCAGAGCAGCTCGCTTTCTACATTGGTCAAACCGTAGAGTGCCAGGCAATCGAAGTTTGCCGCATCACCACAATAGAAGGTGCCGTCTTCAAAGTACAGTTGCCCAAAGCCGTCTTCTTCAGGTTGAATGTAAATGTAGTCGTAGAATGTGCTGTGATAAACGGTGACCTGGTAGGGAGCATCAGTAGCACAGTTCCATTCTGCCGCCTGAGCCTCAAGCCAGGGATAATCGCTCAGGTCTCCCGTTTGTTCTTCTTCCTCTTCTTCTTGGCTTTCGCCGCATGTCCAACTGCTGGTCGGGGTACCAAGACCATATGCTGAAACGCAACTGAAGCCTGGTGCATCGGCACAATAAAAGGCGCCAGTTTCAAAGTATAGCTCACCTGCCGTGGCAGTTTCAATGTGTATATAAGCGTAAGGACCTTGATCGTACACATTTACGCTGGTGCCTTCGCAATTGTTGACATCAATCAGCGAACTCAACCATGGGTAGGTGTTGAAGAGCTGAGGGTCCTCAGTCTCTTCATCACAATCTTCTTTGACGGTGACATTGATGCTGACCGTCAAAGATTCAGTTAGACAGAAATCCTCTGTATGCTGGGGGCCAACGATGGCTGTGACGGTATAAGTAGTGCTTACATCAGGAGATAACACAAATGTGCCATTGAAGGGATCGGTGCTCAGCACACCAGCGATTGGACTTATGGTAACTGAGGTGATGGTATTGCAAGGGCAGTTTGGTGGAGGCAACTCTGTAGGACCAACGGGGCAGGGAGGACCGATCACCGTACCTTGTTGATAAGGAACAGAAACGCTTACACTTTCATCCGGACAGATGCTGTAGCCCTCTTCTTGATTAGTTGGACATGTGGCCTGAAATAATTGCATCTCAAGATTGTATGCCGAAACACAACTGAAACCTGGGGCATCTGTGCAATAGAGTGTGCCATCTTGAAAGTAGAGCCTATCTGCTTGATCCGATTCCACGAATATGAAGGAATAGTTTCCGCTCACGTAATGGGTAACTTGATCAAAATTGCAATCTTCCAGATCGAGCACATTTTCAAGCCAATTGAATTCGAAGATGAAGTCATAGATCGTATATGGATCTTCGGGATCTGGAGGATCGATCGGGTCAACTGGATCATCATCGCCACAAATCCACTCATCGGTAGCCGAGTCCAAATTGTAGGCCTGCAGGCAAGAAAAGCCGGGTCCATCACTGCAATAGAAGGTGCCGTCGTCGAGGTACAGACTGCCACCATTTTCTCGTTCCACATATACATAAGCATATGAACCAAAACTATACTCGAAGATGCCAGAAACATTGCAGTCAATAGGATCAATGAGACCCAACAACCAAGGATAATCTTCAAAAATGTTCTCCTCCGGAATGAGGATGCTGTGTTCGCTGATGCAGGTAATGGTCACTGCCTCGTCGGCGATTGAGCATGGTGTAGGGAAAGTGGCTGGTATATAGTCAAAATTGATCGACTGCCCTTCATAATGATCAAAGACTATTCCTTCCGCATAATATGGATCCAGTATTTGGCCATCCGGAGTCTGGATGAAGAAGTAAGTCTCTCCGGCACAATCATCGAAGAAAATTGTACCTGAATGATTGTTGCAATCCGGCTCTGGATTTTCTCCACAGTCTTCATCAATGATTACTTCTGCAATTATCGTAGGTCCTGCAGGATGCGAAACCCAGGGAGGTTGAGGACCCGGTCCAATGTAGGGATTGCAAATATAGCCGGGTGTTTCATGTGTATATACTGTGTTTTCTGTCGGATACACAGTGATATCAATGCAGGGACTGCAAACCACTTCTCCGTTGGCATACCAGGTTCCACCAGGCTGTGTAAAAGGAAAGCAGTCAGTGGGGCCAATTGGTTCTCCATAGTCGCAAGGGCATTCGATCTCTTTTCGAAAGCCTTGTAGTAAGACGCTGTCGCCAAGACAGACAATTTCTTGCGCGATTGCACTCAGCGCCATCAGGGTCAAAGCCATGCAGAGGCATAGCCGTTTCAATGTAAGTAGTATAGTTTGTTTCATTTCTTTGCTTTCAAGTTTGAATGTTGTAAGTTTTTTGCAACCAGGTGTTTTTCCACGCTGGCTTAATTCGTTCGGCATGTAATTATGGACGATCTGAAATGTAACTTGCGAAAAAGTAATAGCACTTGTTTCAAAAAAAGAAGCAGAAAACTTGATCTCTGTGGATGGTAGAGCCTTATCCATAGCATTGCAGTTTTATCTATTCATGCCACTGTTTCAAGCCGCTGGTTACTAAGGGCTAAGCTTGAGATAGTTCGCGTCGGGGCAGGGCAGGGGTTCAAATAAATCTCCGATAAACCATACTTGTCATATAAATAGACGACCTTCGCAGCTCAAAACAAAAAAGTACCGTCTTTGAATTCATTTAACGAATTAGGTCTTTCAGAAGAGCTGCTGAAAGTAATTGATGAGCTCGGCTTCGAAAAACCGACCGAAATTCAATCCCAGGCCATCCCACAGCTAGTGGAGAAATTGACCGATTTTATCGGCCTTGCACAAACAGGTACCGGTAAAACGGCCGCTTTTGGCCTGCCTTTATTAGAGCGTATCGATCCCTATGACAAGAGCACCCAGGCACTGATTCTGGCACCAACACGAGAGCTTGGACAGCAAATCGCAGAGCAATTAGCCACCTTTTCTAAATACCTCGAAAAGGTAAATGTGCTGGCAGTATACGGCGGTACGGATATCCGACGTCAGATCAATGCCTTGAAAAAGCCAGTACATGTGATCATTGCAACACCTGGTAGGCTCATCGATCTAATCAAACGTAAGGCGGTTAAATTGGAGCTCCTGCGTTTTCTGGTGTTGGATGAGGCTGACGAAATGCTTAATATGGGCTTCAAAGAGGACATTGATGAAATCCTCAGCTACACCCCATCGGACAAACTAACCTGGCTTTTTTCCGCCACGATGCCAAAGGAGATTCGTAGGATAGTTGACACTTACATGACTGATCCGGTTGAGGTCAAAATCGATGCAACACAAAGAGTCAACAAAAACATTGTCCACCAATACGCTTTGGTGAGTCATCACAACAAGACCGAGGCGCTGACTCGTTTTCTGGATGTCACTCCAGCCATGCGGGGAGTTGTATTTTGCCGGACCAAGCGCGATACCCAACAACTTGCCGAGGACCTAATGCAGCGAAACTTCAAAGCCGATGCATTGCACGGTGACCTCTCGCAGCACCAGCGTGATCGTGTGATGAAGCGTTTCAAAGACCACAAGTTGCAGGTGTTGATTGCTACCGATGTCGCGGCCCGTGGCATTGACGTGAATGACCTCACACATGTTTTCCACTTTTCGCTTCCGGATGATCTTTCCTATTACACGCATCGAAGTGGTCGGACCGCAAGAGCAGGCAAGAAAGGTCTCTCGATTGCTTTTCTGAACCATGGAGAGCGATATCGCTTGCGAAGGTTGGCTGATAAGCTGGACGTCGATTTCGAAAAGATCATGATTCCAAGTGCTGACGATATTGCGGAGGCTCGGGTAGATGCCTGGTGTCAGGAGGTGCTATTGCGGGAGCCAAGCGATAAGCTTGAGAGCGAATTGCTCGACAAGGCTCAGGCACAGCTGGAAGAACTAAGCAAAGAGGAGCTATTGACACGGCTGATGTCAATCGAGCTTGACAAATTCTATTCCCGTTCTTCACGCGATCTTAATGAAGCCACCAGGCCAGAGGGCAATCGAAGAAATAGAAGAAATCGGGTCAGAGATTATGGCAGTAGCTCTCGCTCGCACAGAGGTGATCGCAACAGAGGTAGAGATCGGCGAAAACGAGATCGGGATGAGTCCTACGGTAGAAAATATGATCGACCTTCAAAGACAGATGCGTTTAGAAGCGACAGCAAATCCAGGAAACGCAACAGCGGTTCAGGCGAAGAACGTGAGCAATCCTTTAAGCGCAACGAGAAACAACCTTCCCGGACATTTGTGAAGAAGAAGTCCGGCTTTGGGGCCAAGCCCTTGTCTCGCAATTCCGATAAGGACGGTAGCAGATCGGACAATAAGGAAAAGCGACCAAGCCGTACTTTTTCAAAAGATGCCGGAAAGAGGGTTCCTTTTGGCAAGAAGAAATTCAGTAAGAAGAAAAGGTATTAATTTTTGGAGCGATGCTTTTGTGGCTCGCGGACACGGGCTACGCGCTATCCGCTGCTATGGAGGCACTCTTCGCTGCTTCCTGCATCCGCTGTCATGGTCTCCTAAGGGAGCCCCTGCCAGCGGCGCAGTCAGTCAGCTCAGCGCACCTCCATATACGCTACTATCGCGGCTATTTTGCCAGCCGCTTTCCCGTAGACGCATCACAAATTGCGCAGGCTACAGTTGAGTGGCGGCAGCGTTGTTCAAAGATCAGAAGTGAGCTTTCTTACAGGTATATCGCCAAATTGCAATGTTACTTTTGCATCGCAGTGCAGGTTTATGGAGTTTGCTGGCGAGCTCCGATCTGCCGGGCATTCTGTAACTTGCAGCTGCATTCAGTTAACCATGTGAATTGCACCTAAAATTTCTCTTGATGGATGCCATTTTTCCAAGCGTAGAATCCTGGTGGGCCACCATGTCTGCAATTGCAGTGTTCAATCTGATACTGCTCTTTTACTGCTCAAAGCGACTGAAAAAGCGGCTTCCAAAACTGGGCGATCTTGTGGGTGGATTTAGAAGAAAGCAATTGTTCTTTTCTGCTATTTATGTCATCGGCTGTGCCTTTCGTTCCTTTGTTCCTGCCAGCCAGATCAAAAGAACTGGACTAATTGATTTTTGGATCACGAGTTCCGGCATGAGCAGGTCAGTGGCAACAATTGCTGAGCTTGCTTTTGTGATTCAGTGGGCCCTGTTGCTACGGGAGATTTCAAAGTCTACCAATGATCAAAGGATACTGTTCCTTTCCAGTATGATTGTGCCGGTGATTGCTGTTGCAGAAGTATTTTCCTGGTATACCTGTGTAACGACTAATTACATCGGTACCACCATAGAAGAATCACTATGGGCTGTTGCAGCGACTTTAACCCTAATTGGTTTCACGCTCGCGTATCCGAAATACTCTGGCGCGCAAAGGGCATTTTTGACAGCCGGAATAATCGCTTGTGTGGGATACATCTGCTACATGGTATTTGTGGATGTTCCTGCTTATCTCGCCAATTGGCAGGCTGCGGAAGCTGCAGGCAAATCATATCTGAGCATAGGAGAGGGGATAAGGGATTGCTTCACCGTTTGGCACCAGACCCGCAGTTACGAACTTTGGAAGTACGAAATGCTCTGGATGACCTTGTACTTCAGTGTTGCTGTTTGGGGAAGTCTTTGCATAATTGTTGCCCCAGCGATGGATCGTGGTTTAAAGCCGAAGTAAGTTGGGTTCAATTTGATTTCGGTCAAGGCCAAGACTCGGTGATTGCCCTTCCTTCTGTAGCTTCGAGCCATCTTATAAAGTGGGATTCACTATGCAGTTTCCTTCGTTTCAATTATGCTCTCTATGGAAAAGTTTTTAGCCTTATGGGCTTTGCTTATATGCTCGACTTTCGTACACGCTCAAGACTGGACCCTTTTGTCCTCATTACCAGTTGATGCCGCAGGAAGGAATCATCCAGTATCTTTTTCAATTGATGGAAAAGGCTATGTCGGCCTTGGCCAGGATGATGATTATTCGAGTCTTGCCGATATCTATCGTTATGACCCCGAAACGGATTCCTGGCAATCCAGACCAGACTTTGAAGGAGGAGCTAGAAGTTATGCCTACGCGGTTACCAAGGGTATCAAGGCTTATATCGGTTTTGGATCGGCAGATTTTGGGCAGGCCAAGAACGACCTTTGGGAATACGACGCTGGCACCGGCCTTTCTACTGAGTTGACAAGTCTTCCAGGCCCAGGTCGAAATCACCCAGCGATGGTAGAAAGCAATGGCAAAATCTATGTCGGTTTGGGTGACAATGACTCTGGTGACCTCAAGGATTGGTGGGCATACGATATTGCTGATGATAGCTGGGAAGAATTACCGGATTTTCCAGGCACGCCCAGGCATCATCCTTACTTTTTTGCAATCGATGGACTTGTCTACGTTGGCTTTGGACATGGGGAGGATATCTACAAAGATTTCTATCGCTATGATCCAGCTTCCGAAGAATGGACTCAGTTGGAAGATCTACCTGCGGAGGGAAGAGTTGCAGGAACCCAGTTTTCCTTTGAAGGAAAAGGCTACATACTAAGTGGTCAAGGGGAAAGTCATGGCAATCTCATTTTTGGGGAATTCTGGCAGTATGACCCGAACTCAGACTCCTGGGAAGAGCTGGAAGCACATCCTGGGACAGGAAGGTGGGCGCCTGGGTCGTTCATCATTGAAAACATGCTTTATTTCACATCCGGAGAGGCACAGTCCAATGAAAAAGACTTGTGGGCTTATGAGCTTGCTGCCTTGGAGCCCGTCAGCCTTGCTTCTACAGTTGCTTCCGGGGACGTAGTGTTGTCTCCTAACCCTTCTCAGGGGCTTTTACGGATTGAGTCAAGGGAGCAAATTCACTCGCTTACCATCTTTAGACTCGATGGGAAAATGGAACATCAGATTTCGTCTCCTCCTTCAGAGCTGACTCTGGACATTTGTCCGGGTCTATACATAGTTCAGTTGCTTGCTAATAGTGGCACCATCAGACAAAAATTGAGTCTGGTCAAATGAAAATGATTTGCGTAAGGAAGATCGAAACAGTTAGCGCAGGAACTTGTGAGTGAATTTCTTGCCATTTTGTACAAAATGGAGCAGGTATAAGCCTTCGTTGAGCGCTTGCAGCTCAATTGTACTACCCGATCCGGATTGCACTATTCTACCTGTCAAATTACTAAGCGTCCAATCCACGCGATCATTCACATTTGAAAGCTGAATCCGATCATAAAAATGATCGATTTTAGGACTATCTGAGTGTTCTCTGCTGACCTGGCAGATCGAAGACTGTTTCCAGCCGTCATCGTCCAGCCAGGCAAGTCGGTAATAGCAGGTTTGTGAATCGTGATCAGCATCAAGAAATTCATACTCACACAGGTGGTCCCCACCACGTGCTGTCACTGAGCCTATGGTATGATATTGTTCTCCGTCCTTTGAGCGATCGATTCTAAACTCGGATATTCCTCGCTCACTGGCGGTGGACCAATATAGTTTATTGTTTCCAGCCTCGGCAGAGGCAGAGAAAGTGAGAAGTTCAATATCGTTCTTGATGCAACTTACGTCAATGCCCCAAATACCTTGACACCCACCAGCATCAGTTGCTATCAACTGTATTGGTGTGCCATCGGTCACTTGCAAAATGATTGTAAAACTCTCACCATTTTGGAGCGCGCTGTTTTGATAGGCCCCTGATATTGTAAAAGTCTCTCCTGACTGCAATGCAGGTAGGCCACCGCTGGGGGCAGCAGTCAAAGTATACTCTCCTGTCTCGGTATTGCAGTCAGGGTTCACTTCCCATTCAATAGGAATTTCCTGACATGCCGAACATTCCTCAATCGTTAAGGTCTGGTAGTCGAAACAGACATTTCCCTGCACAATTTGGAATAATTCGTAGAAGCCCCCTTCTGCATTTGCGAGTTCCACTTCGGTATCAGCGGTTGGTCCAAGAAGATATTGTCCGTTTCTGAAGAGCACGCATTCCTGGATGGTAATTTCGGAGGGGTAGAAGTGCTCCCAGCTGGCATTCAGTGTTTCTGTACCATCAAAGTTGCAGCTGATCTCAAAGTTAAGCAGATAGGGATTCGGTACCCAATCGTGCCATAAAAAGATGTAATCCATGCTTTCAGAAATTTCGGAGAAAGCTGGATCGGAGGGCTGTCCTGTCAGTGTAAATTGCAGGTCCTCTGAATTGAGATCTTCGTCCGTTAGGTAATACCTGGTCACAGGCGAATTGGGACTGTCAAAGCTTCCATTTCCGTTGCTGGACCATTCCATCGAGCTAAGGTTTTCCACATCTGCCCACAAGAAAGCAATATGAGGACCTACATTTTGGCAGAATCCCGATTCCTGGTTAAAATTGATCTCCGGGGCCTGCCCGTTGGCATGAAGAGAGCACACCATCAAAGTAATGAGCGCAAGGTGACTGGCTAGTTTTGAATTTAAAGTCTTCATAATTTTTGGGGCTTGGTTTCTATTTTTCCAAACAATATAGGCTGATATAATGGATTTGTACGACTTTGCATTAAAATTGTTGCTAGGTGATAACGAAAAGTAGGGTTCTGTTCACTAGTTAGCTAACATTGCCAGGTTTTGATGGGGATTTGAAAGCCCTAAATTCACTGTTCGGTGAACAGCATGAAGGCAAATGAGCATAAAAAAAGCCCCTGCAATACTGCAGGGGCTTTTTTTACAAAAAAATTTTAGGAATCCTAGTAGCGTCTGTCGAATCCTCCACCACGGCGGTC
>JAHDEE010000092.1 GCA_020629005.1 Chitinophagales bacterium | reverse complement strand
CTGCGTGATGAGCTGGTCAAATTTGCTTCGCTGGTAGAACTGGAACTGGACTTCGGAGAAGAAGACGTCGAATTTGCTGACAGAAGCCAGTTGATCGAGCTGACTGGAAGTATCCAACAACTCATCCGTACGCTGCTCGACAGCTTCGAGTTGGGAAATGCCATCAAAAACGGGGTGACTACCGTCATAGCAGGTCGGCCCAATGCCGGCAAATCCACCCTGCTCAATGCACTGCTCAACGAAGAGCGGGCGATCGTGTCCAGCATTGCAGGCACCACCCGAGATACCATCGAGGAGGTCATCAATCTCGATGGAATTCCCTTTCGCTTCATCGATACCGCCGGCATTCGGGAAGCCACTGATACCATCGAAGCTATTGGTGTAGAAAAGACGATGGAGAAAATCCAGCAGTCTGCTATCGTGGTATACCTTTTTGATCTAACATCGCTCAGTCTAGAAGAATTACAAGATGATCTTGATCGCTTGGCCCTTGGGCAGGTCCCCCTACTAGTAGTCGGCAACAAATTGGATGAGGCAGATTCCGCAAAACTAGCGCAGTTTCAGTCCTTGGATAATGTACTCTTCATCTCCTCCAAGGCGCAGCAGCATCTGGATCAGCTTCGTCACAGATTACAGTCCCTCATCCTGGATCGCAAAGTAAGTAGCTCCGATACCATTATCAGTAATATCCGCCACTACGACGCGCTACAAAAGACCGATCAGGCATTGCAAACCGTACTAGCGGGCATCAACAATCACATCAGCGGCGAGCTATTGGCACTGGACATTCGCAGCGCACTTGATCATCTCGGTTTGCTTACTGGCGAGATCACTACAGACGATTTGTTGGGGTCTATTTTTGGGTCGTTCTGCATCGGCAAATAACCTCCCAAAAAAATCACTTCCCCCACATCTTATAGATAAACAACTCCTGATCCCCACTTTTGAAAACATGCTCACCACCAACAATCAGTGATTCCTGTACTTCAATCCGGTATGACAAATTATCTTCCTCTATTTTGATGGGCAATCTAGTTCGATCAATGAGCGAAAAGAAAATCACTTCCTCTAGCGGCTTGCCGGCCTCAAATTCAATTACAAGATTCTCCCCGGTGGCCAGCTCAATATCATACTCCATTCTATTTAGATTCGTAATTTCATAATCTATATATCCTCGTCCAATCTTCAGGCAATTCTTGAATTCATCCAGTTCTATCTCCTGCTCCTGCAGCTGCCAACGCTTGTCATTCGGAAAATGACTCAAACTAAACACCTCCTTATCCACAAAAAAGTAGCTGGGCGAAAAATTCGGTATAAAACGCTTTCTACGAAGCATGCCACTACCAAATGTCGCATCAACCAGTTGCCATTCGCCTTCATACATTACCGCATTCCAGGCATGACTCTCGGCCGATCCCGTCCTGGTTTTCACGAGACCTCCGATAAATTTCGCCTCGATGCCAGCCTGCAGGCACAATGCTTCAAATATCCTTGCGTAGTCCTGACAAATACCCTCCCCATTCGACAATGCAGATTTGATGTCCTTTGCTCGCTTCTCTTTCAATTCTGCATGCGTATAGCGCTTTCCTTTCGCATGCTCTTTACGTACCTTTTTCAGCATACTAAAATCATACTCCATATGGTTGGCCACCCAGTAATAAATAGCTTTAATCTTGTCCAGGGGGTCCTCATAATTTTTCGTAATTTTCTCTGCCAGCACCTTTACATCGCTTGATTTTATGCTCTTCAGTTTTTCAAATTTCTCCCAGTCACTTTGTCCCGACACGGAGATAGTGAAAACAAATAATAGCAACGTCAATAGGGGTTTTCTTAACATGATTTTCATTTTTATGCTTCATTCCACCATCGAATCAAAGCTCATGGACATTCAAAATCTACCCCAATATAACACAATACAACAGCAGATAAAAGAATGAGATATAATAAGTACCCGATATCAAAGCCCAAAATTGCCTTCTGAAGCTATCTATATTTCAAGTCTATTATTAGGAGCGAAGCCTTATCCGCACGCGGAACCACCCGTCCTGTGCTCCGTTTGTAGTCAGCACCCATCCAGCTTGTTCCAGCACGCCCACTGCTGTCTCTCCCAAAGGTCGAGCCACCATTGGGCAGGCTGTCACTAAGCTGGCTGGGCGCCGCCTACCTCTTCGCCCAGGGCTATTTTGCAGCGCCTCAGCCCCGCGTTGAATGGATTCAAAACTACCTGGTCTGCGTCTCAAACTGAAACCAGAAGCCAGAAACCTAAGCCTAGGAACCAGTAACCAGTAACCAGTAACCAGTAACCAGTAACTAGTAACTAGTAACTAGTAACTAGTAACTAGAAAATGTATCTTTGATTATACCTGCCTGCAGCAAGCCTAAACTAACCCGATGAAACAATTGAATCTTTTCGTCTTGTTCCTCTTGTGGAGCATAAATCTCAATGGGCAATTTGCTCCAGAACAAGTCATCTACAAGTGTCCAACAGATGGCTATGGCATACTGGCCGTAGCGGATCTTGATGCAGACGGCATCAACGATCTTGTGCTAAACTCAAATGCTGGAAGCCTGCTCATAGGCTGGGGAGGCAATGACGACTACCTCGAAGAAACCTACTCCTTTGACTCCTCCTATGACTACGATTCTATCGAGGCAATTGATTTGGATAAGGACGGAGATCTGGACCTGATTGGCAGAATTAATAACACAGTGGTAATGATCTGTCGCGAGAACCTTGGCGACCGCAGTTTCGCCACCACTGTGCTGCGCAATGATGCTAGCTATTTGGGAAGCGCGGACTTTGATGCAGATGGCGAGCTGGATCTCTTCTACAGAATCGGAACAGAGTTGTGGAAGGCACAAATCGGAACCGAGCTCACTCTGCTCAATGATCAATTGCTACATGATCACAATGCAATACTTTCTTCTGATAGAGCTGTGTTTTACGACTTCGATCAAAATGGGATGATGGACATTGCGTTTCAAACCGATTTGCTGATGCTACAAACAACATCCAGTATCCTCTCTTTCCAGGATTATGCCGTTGATATGGGCGGCGGTGATGAATTACTTTATGAAGACATAGACGAGGATGGAAGAGTGGACATCATTGGCGTGAACTTTGGTATTCGTTGGCTGCGAAATTTGGGAGAAAGTGACTTCCTGGCCCCCGAACACCTGGTACTTGACATCTATGTGCAGGAAGCAATCTTTATGGATTTTACCGGTAATGGATATAGAGATTTGATTGTGAAAATTGCTCCGGAAAAAGTCTATCTACATGAGAAAACCGGCCCCTCTACTTTTTCCGATCCAGTTTTGTTGAGCGACCACAATCCGAGAGATCTGCTCTCGCTGGACATTGATCAGGATGGCAATGATGAACTGATCATGAACTGCAGGCTAAACCAGATGATTGAGCAAATTTGGTTGGAGGATGATGTTGTTCAAGAACACAAAATACTTGGACCTTATCTGGGAGACATTGATGATCTGCTGGTCCATGACTTTGATGGAAATCAGCTCAACGATATATTGGCCTGTTCGGATAAGGACAATCAGTTGCGACTCTTTTTGCAAGGAGCAGATGGTCATTTCGAAGCCAAAGAGGACTTTGGTCAAGAAATCTGGAATGTGGAAGCTATGGCAATGGGCGACCTTCTTTCCAATGGCGGTCAGCAAATTGTATTCAATAGTCGTATGCAGATTTTCTACGCAGAATATGATCCTGTTTCGCTCACAATGCAAGAACCTGTGTTGATTTATGAGGGTATGGACCTCGAGAATTCAATAGTTACCCGAGTCTACGATCTGGAATTGATGGATATGGATGAAGATGGACTGTTGGATATTGTCTTTAGCAGAGGGGTCGACCTTGGACTTAACTGGATTCGGCAGACTTCGCCTGGCAATTTCTTTGATGCGCCGATTCCGATTCTGGGGGACGACGCCATACAGAATGTGCGTGAATTTGAGCTATGCAATTACAGCAGTACAGAACATCAGGATATCGTTTATGCTTATCAAGGGTCTTGGTATGCAGCTGCTAATGAGGCTAGTGTGGTACTTGACAATGCTGAGATACTAACTATGCCCTTGCCCTCTGGTGGAATTACGGATGTGGGATGTTTGGATGTAAATGGAGATGGTCTTGATGAGCTTGCCTGCCTGGTTCTCGGTAATGGTATTTTCGCAACTCTTGATGCTATGCTGTTATTTGGTGGCGCTCCCCCCGGAGAGTATGTCAATCTCCCACTTGACCTGTTGATTCGAAACCTCACCATGATGGAACTGAACGGGGATGCCTTTGCTGATTTGGTTACCAGCAAGGACGGGCCATCAGGATCGAAGCAGATGCAAGTCTGGCAAGGTGCCGAAGGCGGTAGTTTCGAAGCCGGACAAGTATTCTCCTCAAGCATTGGCAATGGACTTGATTTTCAGGGGCATGTCAATGATATAGACCTGGATCAGGACAATGACCTGATTGTCAGCAGTGCTGCTGGCAACAGTATCTTGCTGTTTCGCAATCAGTTGTCCTCCACAGAATTAGGAGAAAGCACTGCTTCAAATGGTTTGGAATTAAGCTTGCGCTCGACTCGGGATATGCTTGACGTTTCGGGACTGGCGCTTGGTGGCAACTATGTGCTTAGTATTCATGATGTGATGGGGCGTTTGGTACATGAGGAGGCTTTTAGCGCTGTGGCAAATGAGCAGTCGCTATTGTTGCCTGCGGTGGGGGATGGGACTTTTCTCCTGGGTGTTCGTGGGGAGGCTGGCTCGGTTAGTTGTTTGGTGGTGCTGCCGTGAGTTGGCAGGCTTTGTAGGCTTGTGGTGCTTCGCGGAGAGTGCTTGGCTCAATGGATACACGGTTACTTATCATAGATGGTTCTCCAGAGGATTTGAAGAACGGCTCTGCCTGGAAATGTGATTTATAATTGAAACTTCATACTAGTACAGCACCGGCGGGCAGACCTATCAAAATAGCCCCGATGGGAAAGGAAATGCAGGTGCCAGGCAGGCGACTGAGTGTGCCACTGGTGTGGGCTCGGCCTTAAAGCCGAGACCGCAGCAGTGGATACACGAAGCGCCTGGATGGTGCCTGCATTGGAATGGACAGCGGGACTACAGCTTACGCGCTGGAATTCGTTTCGCTGCAAATAGTTTTATTAGAAGTTTGGCTTGAGCTTGTTGTCGTCTTTGCCATACCAGGCATCGATTCTTTCGATCACCTCATCGAGGTCATCGGTGATGTAGAGTAAATCTAGGTCTTTTGGGCTAATGTTGCCTTCTTGTTCAAGCAGTACTGCGCGTAGCCAGTCCAGGAGACCCTGCCAGAATTCTGAGCCGATCAGAATGACCGGCACTTTCTCGATCTTTAGGGTTTGAATCAGGGTTATGGCTTCGAATAGTTCGTCGAGGGTACCGAAGCCGCCTGGCAGCAGGACGAATGCCTGCGCATACTTGACAAACATTACTTTACGTACGAAGAAATAGTTGAAATTGAGTAGTTTGTCGTAGTCGATATAGGCATTGGCTTCCTGCTCGAAAGGTAGATCAATGTTAAGTCCTACGGATGCTCCGTTTGCGGCTTTGGCTCCTTTGTTTGCGGCTTCCATGATACCTGGACCACCTCCAGTGATGACGCCGTAGCCAGCTTTAACGAGTCGGTCGCCTATCTCAACACCCATTTGGTAGTACTTGTTATCTGGCTTTGTGCGAGCTGAGCCGAATACGGATACACAGGGTCCGATGGCCCGCATTTTTTCAAAACCATTGACAAGTTCGGACATTATTTTGAACATTCGCCAGGAAGAATTGGCGGCAACTTCAGTCCAGGTACGCATTTTTTTTGCTGACATAGGGATAAAATTTAGAATCGTGTGCTGATACAATTATATGCACCTGCTCCGCTGCTGCAAAGAAGGTTCCAAAATTTGGTCTAGAAACAGAGCGGGCGCAAAGATAAGCATTCGACTTAGATTTGTGTACTAATGCGATTCATAAGTGATTGACTGGTATTTTGGGAAGGTCTTACAAATATCTGTATATTAAGAGGTTCCGGAATGGGAGTTTGGTGGCTTTATACTTTTGTGATACTTGTATCATAATTTCGCAGAGAAACTGTATGTATGAAAAAAGTACTCATCATTGAGGATGATCCGGAAATCGTGAATCTGCTCAGCATCCATCTGAAGGACCTGGAGTTTGAGGTATTCTCGTCACACAATGGTGCTGAAGGCTTTGATATGGCCAGGAGTAGTCCGTTTGATCTCATAGTGCTGGATCTAATGCTTCCTGGAAAGAAGGGTTTGGAGGTTTGCCAGGATTTGCGACGGGCAAATGTCAATACGCCGATTATGATGCTGACGGCGCAGTCGGAGAATATCGATAAGATTCTGGGATTGGAAATAGGTGCAGATGACTATCTCACCAAGCCTTTCAATGTGCGGGAATTTATCGCCAGAGTCAAAGCGATTATGCGGCGGGTGAGTTTTCAGGCTTCTGAGATCGAGGAACAAGTGAGGCCAAAGGCGATCGACTATCGCGGCTTGGAGATTGATCCCGATTTGCGCAAGGTTAGCTTTGAAGGGACAAGAATCGAGCTTACTCCTAAGGAATTTGATTTGCTGTATCTGTTGGCTTCGAATCCTGGTAAGAGTTATAGTCGTCAGCGGCTGCTACGCCTGGTGTGGGGATATGAGTATGATGGTTATGAGCATACGGTTAATTCCCACATCAATAGATTGCGGACTAAGATAGAACCGGATTTGCATCGTCCCTCTTATATTCTCACCACCTGGGGAGTCGGTTATCGCTTTTGCGATGAATAACCATTTGCTCAGTAAATTTTGATTGATGAACAGTTTATTCCTAAAGATCGTCTGTACCTTATTGCTGCTTTTGATGATTGTAGGGGCTGCATATGTGTACATCACTGCCAGTTCGGTTGACATCTACTTTCATGAAACCAATCAGAAGATCAATGCCAATCTGGCCCAACTGATTGTGGACGACATCATGGATGAGGTGGATCCGATGTTTCTTGCTGATGGTTCTATCAATGAGCCGGCCATTAAGGCTATTGCGGGTGAAGCGATGGCCTACAACCCTTTGATAGAAATTTATCTGCTGGATACGGATGGGAAAACGATTTCTTATATGCCGCAGGGTCAGGAAGTGCCGAAGATCAATTTGTCTAAGATTGAGGAATTCCTGGAGAAACGTGATAATAATAGCATTCACGGTTGCATAACGGGAGAAGATCCAAGGACGCCAGGAGCGAGAAGGGTATTTTCCGCCGCGAAATTCTTTGACAAGGGCGCTCATGCAGGCTATGTATATGTGGTGCTGGCAAGTCAGGCATTTGTATCTGCCAAGCAGGATTTTTTCACCAGTGCTGTGGTGCGGGTGGGAAGCAGGACGGTTTTACTCACGCTAATTTCGGCTTTTGCCATCGGTTTGCTAGCCTTTTGGTACCTGACAAAGAACCTGGCTCTGATCAAACGCCAGGTGCAACGCTTCCGTGGCGGTGATATGAATGCCCGAATAAAGATCAATGATGGGGGAGAACTGACTGAGGTTGCGACTTCTTTTAATGAAATGGCCGATACCATAGTTGCCAACATCGAGGAGCTAAAGAACACTGAAAAGCTACGACGGGAATTGATTGCAAATGTATCTCATGATCTGCGTACACCGCTTGCGGTGATACATGGATACATCGAGACTATGCAAATTAAGCACGATCAGTTGGATGCTGAAGAACGAGAGAACTACCTTGGGATCATATTGGGGAGTACTGAACGATTGGAAAAGCTGGTGTCGGAACTCTTCGAGCTATCGAAGCTGGAGGCAAGACAGGTGAAGCCTCATTTGGAGCCATTGTATGTGAATGAATTGATACAGGATACATATAAACGCTACAATGGGCTGGCAGCGGAAAGGGGGATTAGCCTGGAAACCAATGTTCCTCAACAGGTATCACCGGTGATTGCTGACATTTCCCTTATAGAACGGGTATTGCAAAATCTACTGGATAATGCCTTTAAATTTACTCCCGAAGGTGGGGTAGTGGCCATCGCCATTTCGGAGCAAGAAGATCAGGTTTCTGTGAATATTTCGGATAGTGGTGAGGGAATTCCGGAGGATGAGGTCGAGGGAATTTTTGATCGCTTTACTTCCCGCAAGAGTGAGCATTATAATTCGGAGGGCGCAGGTTTGGGCCTTGCGATTGTGCGCAAGATTCTGGAGCTTCATCAATCTGATATCAGGCTGGAAACGGAGCTGAATCGCGGCACGACTTTTTCTTTTTCTCTAGCGAAGATAAAATAGAACAAAGGTGGTGCCCAGTATGGGCACCACCTTGTACCAATATTCATGTCCACTAATCCTTGCTAATCTACAAGAACAAGCTTAGTAAATGTCTTCTTATCGTTTTCGGCCGTCAGTACGAGTACGTAGAATCCAGAGCTAACTCCCAGATCGTCTCGATTGATGTTTATCTCTATTATCTCATCAGCCTCCACCTCTCTTTCCGTAATGGCTTTGAGCAGTTTCCCCTGATAATCCCATAGTTCCAGTTTGACTGTCCCTGGCTTTGCCACCCAGGCCATCGCGGTTGTTGATTCTGAAAAGGGGTTTGGTGTGGCCGAGAGCAATAGTTCCATTCCGTCTTGATCCAGATTCGGAGCAGTTTTCAGTCGACCTCCACGACGGCTAAGAGGCACCCAGTAGAATCCTTCCGTTGTTTGTTGCGGATCGCCCGAATCAGTCACAGTGACTTCATAGAATCCATAGTCAAGATTTTGAATAGACTCCATATTGATACCTGGCCCAAGGCTGTAAGATCCTGGACCGGACCACTCATAGAAATAGGGTTCCACACCGCCCACCACTGTTAGGTCAATTGAGCCCGTATTCTCCTCTCCGTTGGTGTCGCCGGTAATCATGAAGTCGTCAATGTCAAGAATTTCACCTTGATTAGACACAGGGGGATTGCCATCCGGATTCCCGGAGTCATTTGTAAAGATCAGATCGTCACCGCTACAGCCATTGGCATCGTAGATCGTCACTGACCATTCGGCGTTATCTGCATATAGGATATTGAGTGCTTCACCTGGCACACCGTATTGATTGTCTATTTCAAATCTGACATAGCCAGTTCTATCCCACTCGTAGGTATAATCTCCTGATCCCCCTGTAAGCGTGATAATATGCGAATTGTAGTACACGGGCAGAATATTGCCATCATATCCTTCGGTGTTATTGATGTTCAGGCCAATGCCAGAAATGACCTCTGGAATAGATATGCTTGACTGCCCTGAGGTACTGCATCCATTGGCATCTGTAACGGTGTAGTAGTAGGTGCCCACTTCCAGGTCAGATAGCTGAGCGGTACCTGGGTCAACGAAATTCACATTTGTGCTTGCCCATATATAGGAGTAATCGCCAGCTCCGCCATAGGGGTAAAGATCAATTTTTCCGCCATCATCCCCAAGGTCTGTGGAAGTGCCATAAGCACAAAGAATATCTCGCGTATCCATCTCGACCATTAGTTGATCTGGTTCGGTGAGCAATATTGATCCACTGGTACCGCATCCTTCCGCATCTCCCAGCACAACTGTGTACATGCCAGAAGGAAGGTTTACAACTGAAGGAGTTGTTTCACCATTGTTCCACTGATAACTATATTCTCCATAGCCTCCTGATCCTACAGCTTCGAGCCAGCCATCTGCCCCTCCTCTGCACCTCACGCCGTATCCGTTGTAATCTGAGGCAATGATTTCTAGTAGCAAAGGATCATAGAGCACCATAAAGCTGCAGCTTGCCCTATTACCCTGAGCGTCCATAACCTCAATCACCACTTCTGTTTCACCTTCGGGAAAGAGTGAGCCTGATGCCGGGGAGACATTGGTGATCATTGCACCACAGTTGTCTATTGGATCGGGCAGCTCCCAGGTGGCATAGGGACTACAACTCAGAATATTGGGTGGACAGACTATGCTTGGTAGTTCTTCATCAATCACACAAACCTGCGTCTGCTTTGCAAGTGCATTGCCGCAGTTATCAGTAACAGTAACAAATAGGGTGGTACAGCCGACCGGATAGGGATCCGTAATCGCTAATCCGCCTTCTCTTTCAATTTCTACGACTGGATTGCCATCGCAGTTGTCTATCGGCAAAGGAATGTCGATGTCCAAATCAGCCGCGGAGCACATACCTTCATCACTGGCAAATGAATATACAGAAGGCAGATCCAATGTTGGACCGATCGAGTCTGAAATGTTGATCACTTGCACATGTTCATTATCGTTGCATCCATCGGTGACTGTCCAGGTGCGGGTAATCGTGTAGTTGCCTGTGCATCCTTCAGCACTTTGTGTGGAAACTTCCTGGAAAGCAACTTCGACAAGCGCAGCGCAGTTATCTATAGCAGTAAGGACAGCAGCTTGAGGAATCTCCATTTCGCACGACAGATTGAGTTCAGCTGCCGGCAATTCGAGCTGATCAAACTGTGGAGCTGTATTGTCTTGCACTGTGATTACCTGGACATAGGTTGCTTCGGCATCACACTCATCTGTTGCTGTCCAGGTTCTGGTCAATGTGTAAGTTCCAGGGCAAAGTTGATCGCTTTCTTCCTCCGACAATGACACTTCGGCATTGCTACAGACCCCGGTAGCAGTGAGTACTGCAGCTTCGGGAATAGCATCGCATGATACGGTGGTGTTCTCCGGTAGCGGAGCATCAAATTCCGGATCGCCTGCATTGACAACATACATGACCTGAGTAAACTGGCTCGCGTTTCCGCATTCGTCGGAGGCTGTCCAGACTCTCGTGAGGGTATAGTTGCCAGGGCAGACTACATCGGTTTGAGTCTGATTTGAACTGACGCTTACAGGCCCTCCGCAACTGTCAGTTGCCGGCAAGTCATTCACCAGAGTCGGAAGATTATTGCAATCCACGGTTATTGGGGTTTGCGGCAAACCGGCCGCAACAAATTCCGGGGCTGTTGTGTCTTCCAGACGAATCTCGCCGGTGCAGCTGCTCGTATTGCCGCAGTCATCAGTGGCTGTGAAGGTGATCGTCAATCCACTTGGATCGTCGGAACAAATGACATCAAGTAGATCCGGGTTGTAGGTGTTTTCTACTGTGATGCCTCCTTCGCAAGCATCGCTTGCTTGAACGGAGGAGAGCCAGTTATTTATTGCTTCCTCATTTCCTGCAGCGTTGCATTCTAAGACCAAGGCTTCAGTCGGACAGCCTGAAAGCACTGGTGCGACATTGTCTTCTAGACGAATCTCGCCGGTGCAGCTGCTCGTATTGCCGCAGTCATCAGTGGCTGTGAAGGTGATCGTCAATCCACTTGGATCGTCGGAACAAATGACATCAAGTAGATCCGGGTTGTAGGTGTTTTCTACTGTGATGCCTCCTTCGCAAGCATCGCTTGCTTGAACGGAGGAGAGCCAGTTATTTATTGCTTCCTCATTTCCTGCAGCGTTGCATTCTAAGACCAAGGCTTCAGTCGGACAGCCTGAAAGCACTGGTGCGACATTGTCTTCTAGACGAATCTCGCCGGTGCAGCTGCTGGTATTGCCACAGCCATCGGTGGCGGTGAATGAAACCTCCAATCCACGAGCCTGATCTAAACAAATAGGGGTCAAGTCCTCGGGGTTATAGCTGCTTTCTACTGTAATGTCTCCCTCACAAGCGTCCTCCGCTGATACTGCTGCTATCCAGTTGTTGATTAGTGCATCATTTGCTTCATTTCCACATTCGAGAATTAGCACTTCGTTCGGGCAGCCGGACAATTCAGGCGCTGTTTCATCCCGTATGTAGAAATTGGTTTCGCAGTCCAGCGTTTCTCCCGTTGCTGAATCTGTCAGTGTATAGATTCTTTGAATCGTTCTTGTGTCGTTGGTGCAGCCTTGACCTCCAATGCTGTATTCTTCGGCCGATATCGAAACCTCTCCACAGGAATCGTTGATAATGGCACCAAGCTGTTCTATTGTTGTAGCCACGGGCGGCACTAAAGTAGCACACTGGTATATGATACTGTTATCATCTTCGGGAAAGTTGCTGGCAGGACAGGTCACATCAAGAGAACAGCAGGGAGCAGTTGCAATCGCACAGAAACTTGACACCGCACAAGCTTCAACATCAGATGTCCTCCTGATCGAAACACAGTATTCCATATTATCCTGTGGACCAACAACGAGTGTAGCGTTGGTTCCCATTGATTCTCCAGTCGATGTTTTAGTCCATTCATAAAGCAGGTCGCAGCTGGAGCCGGGGCCGCTTAGCTGCGGACTAAGTGTAACTTGATCAGTGTCGATATCTGTGCACGCCACTTCTATTCCATCTAGCACGAATTCCGGATATACAGTCACCAAGCCTGTCGCCGTAATTTGACCACTGGTGCATTCGCCTTCTGCAATTCCATCAACCTGATATCCTATGATGATACCTGCACAATCGGGTGTGGGACCTGTGTACATAAAGCTCACTTCGTTGCCACAAGCATCGCCTGGTAGATCACAATCTGAAAGATAGTTTAGGCCGGGATCGTCTGTAGACGACCAAACAGGATTTATAATGTCTGTTGCAGTGAGATTGACTCCGCAGCTTTCGGAAATTTGAGCATCCGGACTAATATCCGGACTTGGGATACCTGCAATGTCGAAAGACAAATCGTTGAAGTTACCAGGTTTGCAAATGAGCAAAGTGGCTGTACCGTTAACGAGGACCGGACAAATTGGCTCACAGATACCTTGACTAGCACCAATGTTTAAGCATCCTGGCGTGCCGTCGTAGACATCAATGGAGCATTGATTGGGACCATTGGGTACGATGCTAATACCTTCGGCTCCTGGGTGCAAATTTAGTTTGACTTCCGTGCAATTGTAATTGCTTGGCACCTGTGAGCAGCAGTTCCCGTTGCCCGATATCACCACGGTTGTTAATGCATTAGGAGAAGCTGTTAGGTCAACATCATAGCAAGGCACCGCGTCTTCACAAACATCAGCGCAGTTAGCCTGTGCAAAGACTGTTGCTTTTGCAGCGAGTAAAATTACAGAGACAAGAATCAGACATTTGAACGACCTTAGCTTTCCGAAACGAGGTCTTTTGTGGGTAGTTTTTGTGATCATAATCAAAGTTTTTAGGCATAGGAATCCCGTTAAGGATTTTGGGGTAAAAAATCCAGCTAATAGTTCGCTAGCCCGAATCACAGAATGTGATCGAGTCAATACAGTTTGTTCCCTAGAATTCGCTGAAGTGCTTCGCAGCTAGTTTATCCTGGATTACGTTTCGCCAGTTTGTAACCCAAGACTTTCTCAGGCCATCGCTGTCCAATGGCAAGTCAAAAGAGGCTGTCAATCAAAAAATAAAAACATTAACAAAGTATACACTATAAATAAACTACCAATCTTCAGTAGCTAACATATATTGACGCCACATACGAATGTACATCAACATCCCTTAAAATTCAAGCTTACACTCAAAAATTATTGCAAATGAATATCATAACACTGTGTAAATCAGGTAAAAAAGCATAAAAAAAGGGCTTCTGCTAGTGCAGAAGCCCTTTAATAACAAGGTCTATTTATGCTTGGCTAGTTGGCAATTACCAACTTCAATACCGCCTCGGATTGGTTTTCCGATATCATCTTAACGATATACAGACCTGAAGAAAGAGAAAGTTGATCTGTATCAAGTTCTACTTGAATCTGCTGATCAGCTTCTACCGATCGTTCATCAAGGACTCGAACCAACTTGCCTTGGTAGTCCCACAACTCAGTTCTCAAATTACCGGCAGTAGATGACCAGCCGCTGATGATGGTGGACTCTACAACTGGATTAGGGCTTGCATCTAGGTAAACATCTTGCTTGACGTCTCCTGCTTTCAACCTGCCTGAACGTCGATCCAATGGCACCCAGTAGAAGCCCTCAGTATACTGCTGTGGATCTCCCGAATCCGTGACCGTAACTTCATAATGCCCGTATTCAAGCCCTGCGATGTAGTCTAAATTCACTGAAGGTCCAAGTTCGAAAGAGCCTGGGCCATCCCACTCAAAAATGTATGGTGGCACACCGCCCACAACCTGTATGCGAATCGTGCCATTGGCACCGGTTCCCTGGTCGGCACCTGTGATATTAAAGTTGTCGATATCAAGGATGATTCCAAGGTCGGAGACCGAGGGATTTCCTCCTCCAATTCCTACATCATTCGTAAACACCAATTCACCAGAAGAGCATCCATTTGAATCATAGACAGTGACCACCCACTCCGCATTATCGGCATAGGTAACATGCAGGGTTTCGCCTGAGACGCCTGGCTCATGGTCTACGTCCCATCTGACATAGCCACTTCGGTCCCATTCATAAGTATAGTCACCAGTACCACCATCGATTTCGATAATGTGCGAATTATAGTAGACTGGTAGGATATTCCCGGAAAAGCCTTCATTGTTGTTTCCGGCATATCCAAAGAAGGTGATATCTGTAGGCTGAAGAAACTCGTAGGAGCCTGTCACAGAACACCCGTTTTCATCTGTAATTGTATAGGTATAAGTTGCAGGATTTGCGACCTCAACGCTGGATGTGCCAGGGTCAACAAAAGCCGGATCTGTACTGGACCATCCGTAGGTATAGATACCTGATCCACCTGTCGGATTGAGCGAGAACATACCTTCATTTCCATTTGGAGCCATCATCGGATCCGGGCACTGAATCTCCATAATTTCTTCATTGGGCTGTATGGCTTCTGGCTCTGTAAGTTCAACTTCTTCAACAACACCACAGCCTGTGCCATCCTGCACGGTAACCTGATATGCGCCAGCCTCAAGACCAGAAGTCGCAGCTGTCATATCACCGTTGCTCCAGTTGTAGCTGTAATTTCCATCCCCACCTGAGGCAATCGCTTCTGCAAATCCTTCATTGCCGCCATTGCACAGAGTACCGAAGCCCCCGAAATCAGATAGAGTTACATCGACAAAAATCGGATCATTATAAACAAAGAAACTACAGGCATTTTGATTACCTGAAGGGTCCATGATCGTAATAGTTACTTCTGTTTGACCGGCAGGGAACACTGAACCAGAGACCGCCGTGATATTGCTAATTGAAGCCGAGCAATTATCATCCAGTACTGGATCATCCCAGCTTGCTGTTCCATCACAAGTGTAGATATCGGATGGACAAGTGATAAACTGTGGTTGTTCTGAATCCGTAATGCATACCTGGGTTTGGGTTTGATCTGCATTGTTGCAGTTGTCTCTGAAGGAGATACTAACAATCGTACATCCTACCGGAAAGGGATCACTCATTTCAAGACCGTCTGCTCTGGTGATCGTCATCGTTGGGTTGGCATCACAGTTATCACTCGGCTGTGGAATGAGCACTGCAACATTGGTCGCCTCACAAGCACCTGCGTCCGCAGGAAATGTTTGTATCGCTGCTAGGGTCAATTCTGGAGGATCTACGTCTGCCAGTGTGATTTCCTGAACGTGAACTGCCTCCAGACCACAATCATCCGTTGCGGTCCAGGTTCTTGTGATGAGACTGCCGCAAGCCAGACTAGTGGTCTCTTCTTCAAAAGTTACAGGAGCAGCGCTACAGACTCCATTTGCTGTAAGCACTTCAGCTGGTGGCACAGCACCACATTGCCCATTGACATCCTGAGGCAGAGCCTCTACAAAGCTAGGAGGTGTGGTATTGTTTACTGTTATCACTTGTGTATGTACGACAGCGTTTCCGGACTCGTCCAATGCCGTCCAGGTTCGGGTGATGGTATAACTTCCTTCACAAGTCTGGTTGCTTTCTACCTCGCTGTAATCTACGTTGATTGCACCGCCGGCGCAGCCATCAGTTGCAGTAAGTGCGGCCGCAGCAGGAATTTCGGTACAATTGACTTCTACCGCTTCGACAGGCAAATCCTGTTGATCGAAAGTTGGATCTGTGCTATCCAGCAGTCTAATTTCTCCAAAACAGTCAGACATATTTCCTTTCGAATCGACAGCTTTAAAGGCAACAATCAACCCAGCTTCACCCGGATCAACTACCACGAGAAGATCAGGATCAAAATCATTGGTTACCACCACTGCACCTGAGCAAACATCTACTGCTGTTACAGCAGATAACCAGTCGTCAATTTGCTGCTGCTCGTTTCCACATTCGACCTCCAGAATTTCTGAAGGACAGTTAGAGAGTATTGGTGCCAGCTCATCCAAAATAATGATTTCAGCTTGACAGCTATCGGAATTATTGCAGTCATCGGTTGCCGTAAACACAACAGTCAAACCTGCTCCACCTGGCTCTCCAAGATTAGCTACGTCATAGTCGTTGGTAACCGTAATACTTCCGTCGCAAGCATCTGTAGCTGTCACTCCGGCAAGCCATGCAGCAATCAAAGCATCTTGATCATCATCACAGTTCAATTCGAGGTTACTTACCGGACAATCGGCAAGAGTTGGAGCCGTAGAATCTACCAGAATTATCATAGCCGAACAGGTCGCAGGATTTCCGCATCCGTCCTCAGCAGAAAAGGTAACAAGTAGGCCATTGGCATCTCCAGGGCATATTTTTGAAAGATTGTCAGCTAAGTAATCATTACTTACATTGACCGTTCCTTCGCATGCATCTGCTGCCGTCACCGCATTTAACCAGTCTGTAATTTCCTGGCTGTTGTCTGCTCCACATTCAAGCACTAGATTGGCCACTGGGCAATTGCTAAGAACTGGGGCAGTGGTATCTTCCAGACGAATCTCACCTGTACAACTGGCAGGATTGCCACAGGCATCAACGGTATTAAAGTTCACAATCAAGCCTGCTGGATCTGTGTTACAAATGGTAGCGAGATTCAGCTCATCAAAATCATTAGTTACTGCTAGCGGGCCATCGCAAGCATCTGTAGCTGTCACCGCGGCAAGCCAATCTGCAATTGCCGTATCATTGTTTACACCGCATTCTAATACGAGCGGAACAACTGGACAATTGGCCATTATAGGAGGCTGCGTATCTTCCAATCTTATCTCTCCAGTGCAGGTGGAAGGATTACCACAATCATCGGTGGCAGTAAATGTTACCAGCAATCCCGACGGGTCTGTTGAACAAATCTTTGTGAGATTTGCTGCTACATAGTCATGAGTCACATTTACCGGGCCATCACAGGCATCTACTGCCGTTACTGAAGCCAACCAATCAGTGATTGCCTGCGTATTATCAGCCCCACATTCCAATGTCAATGGCACTAGCGGGCAGTTAGACAAAACTGGACCCGTATTATCCTCAAGTCGAATTTGGCCCGTGCAGGTGGCTGGATTGTTGCATGCATCTGTGGCCGTGAAAGTCACAAGCAGACCATTTGCATCACCAGGGCAAATCTTAGTTAGATTGTTTACATCATAATCGTTATCAACTGCAACAGCGCCATCACAAACGTCCATCGCAGTTACTGTCCCCAACCAATTATCGATAGCTGTGGTATTGTCCACACCGCATTCCAAGGCCAGTGGCGCCACTGGACAGTTCATTAATGTGGGCGCTACGGTATCTTCCAATCGAATTTCTCCGGTACAGGACACTGGGTTTCCACAGTTGTCGCTTGCAGAAAAGTTGACGGTCAAAGCCACTCCTGCTCCTGAGCAAAGCTTATTCAGGTTGTTAATATCAAAGTCATTGGATACCGTGAGGCTGCCGTCGCAGTCGTCTGCAGCAGTCACGGCCGCCAACCAATCGTTGATCTCCTGTGTATTGTCCGCTCCGCACTCTAGCAAAAGCGGAACGACAGGGCAGTTTGACATTGTCGGCGGTTTTGTATCTACCAGCGTCAAACTACCGGTACAAGTTGCCTGACGACCGCAAAAATCCTGAGCAAGGAAATTCACGATGATCGGTGGACCACCTCCACAATTTGTAGGAACAAGGGCTGCATTATAATCGTTAGATACAAATACACCCCCTTCACAGGCATCATTTGCTGTTACGGTGTTGAGCCATGCGCTGATGGTGGCGTTTGCATTTGGGCCGCACTCCACAATGAGGTTATCCGGAGGGCATCCTTCCATCATTGGTCCGGCTATGTCCTCTAGTTTCACAACTCCCTGGCAGCTCGATGAGTTACCACATTTATCTACAGCATTAAAGTTGACAGTCAATGTGGGTGTTGGAGAACCAGCACAGGAAGGTGGAAGGTTGAGTAGATTGAAGTCGTTAGTAACCGGGATGTTTCCCTCGCAAAGATCTACTGCAGTTACCGCTCCAAGCCATGCCGCAATCTCGGCGTCATTATCCGCACCGCACACAAGAACCAGTTCCTCGGTGGGACAATCAGACAGACCGGGTGCTGTAGTATCTTCTAACCTGATCTCTCCAGTACAGGTTTCTGTGTTTCCACAGTCATCTTCAGCCGTGAAGGTTACGATCAAACCCTCCAGTTCGGAGGTGCAGATCTCTTGTAGATTTGCTGCAAGATAATCATTGGTAATGGTGACTCCTCCGCAATTGTCGCTGGCTGTTACATTATCCAACCAGTTGTTCACAATCGTTGTAAATGGCTGTCCACATTCCAATACCAATGGCATGGTAGGGCAATTATCAAAAGTTGGTTTGGTTTCGTCGCGAATATAAAAGTTGGTGGTACACATGACTGACTCCAGCGTCACGGGATCAGTAATGGTATAAGTACGTTCTATTCGTCGCACATCATCCGCGCATCCGCCTCCAAAAGAAAGCTCAGTGCAGGTAATATCAACAGGATTACATGCAGCATTGATGGCTGACTGAGCATCAATTCCGAAGAATCCCGGAACATCACAGGTAGGCAATTCGGACTCACACTGGTAATAAACGGTGTTTTGATCTGCCGGAAAATTTAGGGCAGGACAAGTGACACTCAGTGGGCAAGTGATCGCCGACTGCGTGCTAAAAAGCAGCAGCAGCAAGGCGAATAGCTTTGGCAGAAGACCTGAAAGCAGGCCTTTCCCAGTGTTTCGTCTCAATAAGTGCTGGCGTAAAATGGAATGCATAAGTTGTCGTTTAATTGGCATAAAAACCCCCTTTGGGTAGAAATACACTTCCTCCATTAAGAATTTCAAGAATTTAAAATTCAGCTAATACTCCGCCCATGTCGAATCTTTGAAAATTCGACGATAGCGAGCATAAAAAGTCTTCATAATTGGTCCTAAAGCACCGAAGTGCCAGAGGCATTTCACCTCTTCTGCTTTTCTTCTGCTTTAATTAATTACGCATTTTGTCAATGCGTAGTTTAGCGCACAATTATACTTTAATCGATTGGCTGACGTATATGATAACAGCTAATTATCTCCAAATAAGCCGATAATTGATGCTCATATGCGCCTTAACCTCTGTACAATGCAAAATCTGATTCGTATTACACAATTATTCATGCATTATACATAACCTCCACAAAGTACGAAATCGGGCACACTATGCTAAATAAATGTGCATACTTTGCTATTATTTCGCCTACACTGCGCTACTTTTTAGGCACTTATGCACTTTTTTACTCCTCATCTTAGGTGAATATTGCCGCCACATTAAAAGTGAATGGTAATTGTAGTGACGAACGTGGAAAAATAGCCCCGGGCGCAGTGGTAGAAGGTAGCTGGATAGCGTAGTGACTGCCAGCGCATGCTGGCTCGACGATAGGAGAGACAGCAGGCGCTGAGCAGGAACAGCTAGCCAGCTGCCTGCTACAAACGGAGCACGGGAAGGCAAGTGCCAGGTGGAATGACGCCACGCTCCAAATAATTGAGTGTTTCTAAGCTCCCCAAAAAGTCGAAAAAGGACCATTTAGGCCCTCAAAAGCTACATTTTACGGCTGTTTACACTTCCGATATCTTACTGTGATACTTTCGTGATAATCTTTATCGACATTTGAACTGTCAGGGAGATGACGAATAACTGGAGAGTAGTATTTCATCATTTAAAAACAAGGCAATAATGGGTACCGCAGTAAGTATGAACACCAATCAACAGGAGCTAATCAGAGAGGTAATGGAGCAGCTGATCGCTAGCTCTTCTCAGGAGTCTATCATTCTAAAGAAAGCGAAGAAAGGGGAGTTTATCTACTTCCCTCACGATAGTTGCTCGAAAATTTATTTTGTCAAAGGGGGAAGGGTGAAAGTGGGAGCATATTCTGCTGCCGGCAAGGAACTGCTCAAGAACGTAGTATATGAAGGGCAGATTTTTGGGGAATTGGGACTGCTTGGCAAAGAGCAGCGAAGTGAATTTGCGCAAACAATGGAAGCTTGCGAATACTATTGTATACCGCTCGAAGAGGTACAAAAAGTGATGAGTACGAACCTACAATTTAATGTACACTTGACCCAATTGGTAGGAGACAAGCTGATCCGTGCTCAGAAAAGACTAGAGTCGCAACTGTTTAAAGATACACGCACCAGAGTGATCGAGTTTTTGCGGGACCTGGCTAAAGAAAATGGTGTGCCGATTGGTTATGAATTGTTAGTACGTCGATTTTTTACGCATCAGGAGATTGCCAACTTTACGGGTGCTAGTCGACAAACGGTTACGACCATACTTAATGAACTACGTTCCCAAAACCTGATCTACTTTGACAGATCAAAACTACTGATAAGAGATATAGATGAATTTAGTGCGCTGGTAGCCTAAGGTCCCAGAGTTATATCTGAGGGAAATCAGCGAGTTGGTCATTCAGAGCGAAAGTACAAACAGTACTTTCGCTCTTTTTTTAGCCTTGTTGCTAAGGGACAGAGAATCAATAAATGTCCATTTTGACTTGCTAGAAATGATTTATTTATCGTTATTTTTCTCCACCAGCCAACAAGGATGCTGTCGAAAAATGCCTCGTCTAAATCATTTCCAGCGGAGTCAAAATCGGACAGTTATTGATACCCTAACCCTAAACAGAATAGGGCTTGGAAACCAGTTCCCGAACGATAGAGGGGATTACTTTCATGCTGCCGTAGGTATAAAAATGCAGGCAAGGTGCTCCAAAATCAATCAGTTCCTGTGCCTGCTTGATGGTCCAGTCAATGCCGATCATTTTCTCTTCTTCCGGTGTTTTACAAGCCTGCATCGCTGCCACAAGTTCGTTGGGAAAAGCAATATGGAAAATTCCCGGAAGCACATACAGGTTTTTGAGACTGGTGATGGGACGAATGCCGGGAATAATCGGAACCTCAATTCCTTCTTCTCTGCATCGTTTTACAAAACTGAAGTAGTGTTTATTATCATAAAACATCTGCGTTACAATGTAGTCCGCCCCACAATCGACCTTATGTTTCAAATAGGCCAAATCTACTTCCATGCTCGGTGACTCAAAGTGCTTTTCCGGATAGCCTGCCACTCCAATGCAAAAGTTGGTTTCTACAGCATCACTTAGCTCGTCTTCCAGATAGACGCCCTTATTCAATTCGACGGTTTGCTTTACCAGGTCACAAGCATTTCCATGACCCTTTTCATGTCGCACAAAATTGCGCTCATTATGCATAGCATCTCCTCTAAGCAATAAGACATTGTCGATGCCAAGGTAGTTGAGGTCCATCAAAGCATCTTCTGTTTCCATTCGTGAAAACCCTCCACAGACCAGATGCGGCACTGTATCAATGCCATACTTATACTTGATAGCTGCACAAATCCCCACTGTACCTGGTCGCTTCCGTATGTACACCTTTTCAAACATTCCATTTTCTCGCTGCTTGAATTTGTACTCCGCCCGATGGTAGGTCACATTGATAAATGGCGGCTCAAATTCTAACAGCTTGTCTATCGTCCGATAAAGCGCAGAAATGTTCTTGCCCTTTAGCGGAGGCAAAATCTCAAAAGAAATCAAACTACGCTTACGATTACTCAAATGCTCGGTTACTCTCATTAATTACTATCCTATACGTTTCAAAAAAAGCTCTTTCTTTCTCACTGATACTTCCACCTCAGAACCATCGCTCATCAACACATAACCGCCTTTGCCTTTGTAGTACTTCCGAATATGCCCAAGGTTGATCAAATGTGCGTGATGCACTCTAAAGAACTCTTGCTCCGGTAGCAAGGCAGCAAAATGTTTGAGGGTTTTAGCCACCAATATTTTCTCTCCATCCACCAGAAAGAATCGGGTATAGCTTCCATCGGCCATACAGCGCACAATCTTGCGCACATCTACAAACTGCAATCCATCTGAAGTAGGCAAGGCCAGCTTGTTGATGGGAGAGGATAGGTTTTCCTTCAGCACTTCCAACTGCTCACCAGCCCGATCTCCCCGGCGTTCCTGAAAAACGGAAACCGCCTTTTGCAGCTTCAAGATATTGATGGGCTTCAACAAATAATAAACTGCCGAATACTCAAAAGCCTGCACCGCATACTCATCATAAGCCGTGGTAAAAATCAACCCAAAATCGATCTCCGCAATATTGTCCAACATCTCAAATCCATCTCCCTCCGGCATGGCAATATCCAAAAACACCAGCTCCGGCGACAACTCCTTGATCTGCTTGATTCCTTCCGCTGCCGAACTGGCCAAACCCAACACCTGCACCTCCGGACAATACTCTTCCAGCAGATTTTTCAATACCTGTCTGCTGCCGGCTTCATCGTCAACAATCAGTGCTGTAATGGCTTCCTTCATTTCGGAATTTGCTGTTTTCATGCGATTAAAAAACGTCGACTTTGACGCCACAGTATGATCGAAAAAGGGATTTTCCCTTAATGCTCCTGCCTTTGAAATTGCGGCGAAAAGCGGCTATTACAATGTATCGTAAAGGTCTGAAACTAGATTGAGCTTTTCTATTTTAATTTGGAGCGAGGCGAATTCGGTCGCGGTGATGCCCTTCCTGTGCTCTGTTCCAATGAGACCACTGCCAGCCTGCTCATGGTCTGGCACTGTGGTCTCTCCGGCAAGCTCCGAGCCCCCATTGCCAGCCATTCGCCACGGCTGGCAGCGGTCTCATTTCCTCGTCGCCCAGGGCTATTTTGCAGCTGCAGTCATACGTGTTAGAATACTACTTTCAGCCTTCTATTTGAAAACAAAAAAGACGTAAAATGAGTGTAATTAGCAACAAATAGAGAGTCTTACCTAAGGGACAGCGAATCAATAAATGTCCATTTTGACTTGCTGGAAATGATTTATCCAT
>JAHDEE010000091.1:2360-23131 GCA_020629005.1 Chitinophagales bacterium | reverse complement strand
CCTGATGGAAATGGAAATGCAGGTGCCAGACAGGCGAGTGAGTGTGCCGGTAAGGGAGGCTCGGAGCTTGCGGAGAGACTACCGTACCGGATACACGAAGCGACTGTATGGTGCCTGCATTGGAGTGGACAGCAGGACGAGTGTTTCGCGGCGGTGTTTAGCTTCGCTCCTAAAAAAAGAATGCCGTCCCAAACTGAGACGGCATTCTTGACTTATGATAGCATTCCGGCGGATTTAGAAACCGGTTATATTTTACTTATCAACCTGTACATTCATGCTGAGCTTTGGGGTGCCTGGCTCCGAAAATGGCCTTTCTCCTATAAGAGATACCAGATCTGCTCTGAATAGCACTTCTCGCTTGATGAGCTCTTGTGCAATGGTTTCTAATGCTTCCTTTTTCTCTCTCAGCAAGGCTTTGGTACGCTCGTAAGCATTGTCGATGATGCTGCGAACTTCCTCGTCGATCATTGTTGCGGTTTCGTCTGAGTAGGGTTTTTGGAAGCCATACTCGTTTTGAGGATCGTGGAAGGATACATTACCGACCTTGTCATTCATGCCGTAGATGGTCACCATGGCGTAGCACATCTTGGTGATCTTTTCCAGATCATTTTGTGCACCTGTGGAAACCTTTCCATAGATCACCTCTTCGGCTGCACGGCCACCGAGCGTCATACAGATTTCATCCATGAGCTGATCCTTGTTGTACAGATACTGCTCCTTTGGAACGTACTGCGCATAGCCAAGGGCGGCTGTACCCCGCGGTATTATCGTCACCTTTAGTAAAGGATGCGCATGCTGCAGGAACCATCCACTTACGGCGTGGCCGGCTTCGTGATAGGCGATGATCTCCTTTTCGTGTGGCGCGATGATCTTATTTTTCTTTTCCAGTCCTCCGAGTACCCGGTCGATGGCATCCTGAAAGTCTTGATTGTCGATTTGCTTCTTGTCTCTTCTGGCAGCGATGAGTGCTGCTTCATTGCAGACATTCGCGATATCGGCACCGGCGAAACCTGCGGTTTGCTCAGCCAGTTTCTTGACATCGATATCGGTAACTACCGTCAGAGGCTTGATGTGTACCTCAAAGATTTTCTCTCTGCCGGATAAGTCTGGCTTGTCTACGCCTATCTGACGGTCGAAACGTCCTGGACGGAGCAGGGCAGAATCGAGCACATCCGGGCGGTTACTTGCTGCGAGAATAATTACTCCCTTCTCACTGCTAAATCCATCCATCTCCACCAGTAGTTGGTTGAGTGTGTTTTCTCTTTCATCATTGCCTTGCACCGTATTTCTTCCTCTGGCCCGTCCGATGGCATCGATCTCATCGATGAAGACGATACACGGTGCCTTTTCACGAGCTTGTTTGAAGAGGTCGCGCACTCTCGATGCACCCACACCTACAAACAGCTCCACAAAGTCGGAACCGGAGATGGAGAAAAACGGAACCTGGGCTTCGCCTGCCATTGCTTTTGCAATGAGGGTTTTACCTGTGCCCGGAGGCCCAACCAGCAAACAGCCTTTAGGAATCTTACCGCCCAGGGCTGTGTATTTTTGTGGATTCTTGAGGAAATCTACGATTTCCATCACCTCTTCCTTGGCTTCTTCCAGCCCGGCTACATCTTCGAAGCTAACGTTTACTTTCGAGTCCTTATCAAAAAGGGTCGCCTTGGATTTGCCGATATTGAAAATCTGGCCTCCGCCACCACCTACACCACCGCTTACTCTGCGCATGATGAACAGCCATACGGCGATTAGGATCAAGAAAGGTAAGGTCCAGGCAATGGTATTGCTTAGCCAGTCTTCTCTGGTTACGTATTTCGGTCCGAGCATGGAAGTAGATTCCAGCTCTTTTTGTAGTTTCTTGCCGGTATCGCTATTTCCTGCCTTGTTGACTTCCTGCTGAAGAGCAGCAATCTTCTTTGATTTGGCATCAGCCAATCGGTTTTCGAAATTTTCAATAGACCCTACTGAAAATGTATAGTGAGGTCCAGGGTTTTTTCTACCCATTAAAGGGGTCTTGGACACTTCTTCATATATCGGTTTTGCCAGTGCTTCTTCGGTCAGGTATACCTCAACCCTTTCGCGATTGACTACCACAAGATCACCAACATCGCCACTAGTGAGCATTTCGCGCAGGAACTTTTCCTGGTTTATGCTGGTAGCAGTGTTCTGGCTTGGCATCAATTGCATCACAATGATTCCTACCAGAATCAATCCGTAAATCCAATAGTAATTAAACTTTGGTTTCTTGGAATCCGCTTTGTCGTTATTTGCTTTATTTGACATTAAATACCACTGATGATTTTGTACATTAGGAAGAACGAAAAAGCAGCTACCGAGGTTCTTAGGTCACATAAAAAAACGGGAAGTGTAGCGGCAAATGTCTGCTCCTGACGTCTTGCAGGAGAAATAAACCAGAATAGCCATGAAAAGTGCTGCTTTTTGATTGCCCTATTCTACCTTTTTGAGTTTGTGATCGTCTTCGTAATGCGTAAATTCTGCATCGCTCCAAAGCTCCTCCAATTGGTAGAAGTTTCTTTGCTCGCGCAAAAAGACATGAACGATAATATCGAAATAGTCTATCAAGACCCATTCGGCGTTTTGCATTCCTTCCGTTTTCATCGGATACTCGCCGGACTTTTTCTTTACATTGATCTGTACATTATCGGCTATGGCTTTTACCTTTGGTTTTGAAGTGGCCTCGCAAATAATCATTTTACTGGTCATGGCTTCGGTTAACTTCCTAAGGTCGAGACTTACTATGGCTTCGCCTTTCTTGTCCAGAATTCCTTCAAGGATAAGATGTTCCAGTCTTTGTAGGGAATCATCTTGTTGCTGTGGGTTTGGAGAACTTGCCTTCAAATATTATTTTTTTAGTTCAACAGACAAAATTACGAATTCTTTTGTTGAGAGTAGAGAACACCCTTTTTGTGGGAAAAGTTTCTTTGGTAGAACCTACCCTAGCTTCAACCAATGACCATGCCATATCACTACTTAGACAGGGTCCGCTGCTGGAAGGTACTTTGATCTATGCGATAGACCAGCAAAATGGTCGTGGACAGCGCGGTAACGAATGGCATAGTGCACCAGGAAAGAACTGCACTATAAGTATCGTTTTGCAACCCAGAATGGAGCGTTTGGACGCCCACTTTTATCTGAATAAGGCGGTGGCGGTGGCCCTTTGTGACACTATTAGACAGTGGTTGCCAGAAGCCAGGCTGAAATGGCCAAATGACATCTATGTGGGTGATCGCAAAATTGCCGGAGTGCTTATCGAGAACCTGTTTAGTGGAAAAAAGATCAAGCATAGTGTGCTCGGTATCGGCGTAAATGTCAATCAGCGAACATTCGGGGACGGCCTTGCCCGAGCTACTTCGATTGTCAATGAGACCGGGCAGGAGCTGGATTTGCAAGCTTTTATTGCAAGTCTCTGCAAGCATATTGAGGTTCGTTACCTGAGTTTCCTGGATGGGCAGTTCGAAGTATTGCAGGGAGATTACCTTAGACGGCTATATCGCTATGAAGAGGTCCATCTGTACCAGACCAAGGAAGGGAAACTGCTGGCCAAAATAGTTGATGTGAACGAGCAAGGGCAGCTGGTATTGCAATCCGATCTAGGACAAACTGCTTACAACTTCAAGGAACTTGCGTATACTTAGGACTTTAGGCCCTATTTGCTGAATTCGTTCTATTATTAGATAGCGCCGGCATTGCTTACTTTTGCAATCGAATTTTCACAAAACGGAATGGAGCATGCTGGACAAACTAGAAGCGATCAAAGCAAGATGGCAAGACGTTGGAGACCGGATCATTGATCCGGCTGCAATGGCTGACCGGAAGTCTTATGCAAAGCTCAGTAAGGAATACAAAGATCTGAAAGTGATCGTGGATGCCTACGATCGACTCACCGCCGTGATTGCCGAAATAGCGGAGAACAAGGAAATCATAAAGACGGAAAAAGATGATCCTGACTTCGTGGAGATGGCAAAACAGGAGCTAAGTGGTTTAACTGAGGAAGAAGAGAAGCTCAGAGAGGACCTAAAGCAAATGCTGATTCCCAAAGACCCTGATGATGAAAAGAATGTCATTGTGGAAATTCGAGCGGGTACTGGTGGAGACGAGGCTGGAATTTTTGTAGGGGATTTGCTGCGTATGTATTTGAAGTACTGCGAAAGCCGAAAGTGGAAAACCGAACTGCTGACGGTCAATGAGAGTTCTTCCGGTGGCTATAAAGAGGTTAGTTTTTCTGTGAATGGAGATAGTGTTTATGGCGAAATGAAATTCGAGTCCGGGGTACACCGAGTGCAAAGGGTACCAGTTACAGAGTCACAGGGTAGGGTGCATACTTCAGCGGCTTCTGTGGCTGTATTGCCTGAGGCGGATGAAGTAGATGTAAACATCAGAACCGAGGACATCCGCGTTGATACATTCCGGGCATCAGGTGCAGGAGGGCAGCACGTGAACAAAACCGAGTCAGCTGTTCGCTTAACGCATATACCGACCGGCATTGTCGTTGAATGCCAGGAAGGGCGTTCACAGCTAAAAAATCGTGAGATAGCGATGAAGGTTTTGAGTACACGGATTTATGAGCAGGAGCATCAGAAGCATATTGATGCCATTGCTGCCAAGAGAAAGACGATGGTTTCTACAGGTGACAGATCGGCAAAGATCAGAACCTATAACTGGCCGCAAGGGCGTGTGACGGACCATAGGATCAATTTAACATTATATAATCTGGATGCTATTATCGGCGGAGACTTGCAACATATTGTGGATTCGCTAAGAGTGGCAGAAAATGCCGAAAAGCTCAAGGAAGGACAGGATGCTTAGCCCTGGCTTTTATCAAATCGGAGACAAAAACAGTAGCCATATCGGCAAGTCTTGCCCAATAATCGTAATTTAACCTAATTAACTCATCATTTGTATTCAAAACCTTAGTGTATGAAGCACCTATATCTTTCTGCATGCCTTCTATTGGCAGCTTTGAGTTTGAGCCTAAATGCTCAGACTTCATTTTTTGATGACTTTGAGAGCTATGAACCTGGCGACATGATTGCCGCCACGAGCGATACATGGCAAACCTGGTCAGGTACTCCTGGAGAGGATGCACCTGTATCTGATGACATGGCCTTCAGTGGCTCGAATTCCCTGCTTATCACCGGTGCAGCAGGTGGAGGTCCGGTTGATGTTATCTTGCCATTTGGCGACACTTATTCCGACGGATTGTTTGAGTTTTACATGAAGATGTACATCCCGGAAGGAAATGCTGCTTACCAAAACATTCAGGCAATGGATCCACCAGGCAGCCTATGGGCAATGGATGTATTCTTTAATTCTGACGGATCTTTGTTTGTAAATCAGGGTTCAAATGCTGACGGGTTCTCTTTCTCTGACACTTACCCACAAGGAGAGTGGTTCGAGTTTAGAGTTTCTGTAAACCTAAGTGTGAACATCTGGCAGTTATTCGTAGCTGACAGGCTGATTGGTTTCTTTGAAAACGCTAACAACTCTGTAGCATCTCTCGATTTGTATCCAATTAGTAGCGACGACGCTACTCCGTTTGTTTACATCGACGACATCGGCTATGACTGGAGCGAATATGAGGTTCCTGGTCTGGATGTTGCTGTTTTGCCTTCTGCACTCCGGTCTTTCTACCTGACTTCGGATGACTTTGAATTGAATGGCCTGATCAAAAACGTTGGAACAGAAACAATCGAGACGGTAGATATTACTTATGACGTGAATGGAGAGACAGTCAATGAAACCTTGACGGATCTAAACCTTGAATTTCTCGAGTCACTGGTGATTGCTCCATCAGAAGACTTGTCCCTTCAAGGAGGAGCGAATGAAGTTTCCATTTCAGCTGGTAACATTAATGGCGGTGAAGATATGGTGGCCTCGAACAATGTTCAGAACTACGATATCTCAGCCATACAACCAATGCCACATAGAATGATCCTTGCAGAAGAACTTACAGGAACCTGGTGCCAATGGTGCCCACGTGGGGCAGTGTTTACTGAGAAAATGGATGCTGATTATGGAGATCACGTCGTTATTGTGGCGGTTCACGGCGGTGGCGGTGGATCTGACCCAATGACGATCTTTGATGTGCTTCCAGACGATCCGAATGACTACATCTACTCTGATAGACTATCAACATTGACTCAGGCAGGATATCCACACATGTCTATAGACAGATCAGTATATGGAGATCCTTCCGGTATAGAAATGGGTTCTCTTCCTCGTTTGGCGGATGCAGCTAATGCGCAATTGGACGTTACGGCAACTTTAGAAGGTGGAGAATTGGGAATCACGGTACATTCCAAGGCTCTTGAAGGCGGACTTACAGAGGACCACAAATTGGCTGTTATCTTGATTGAAAACGAAGTGACAGGAACTGGAAGTGGCTATGCCCAGTCCAATGCCTACGCTGGTGGAGGATCCGGAGAAATGGGAGGTTACGAATCACTTCCTGCTACCGTTCCGGCTTCGCAGATGGTGTACGAGTTTGTGGCTCGGGCTTACCTTGGCCACTTCGAAGGTGAAGAAGGCAGTATCGTCGCTGCAAGCGAAGGAGAAGGTCAAAGCTTTGATTTCAACTACACACTTCCAGGAGAGTTTGATCAGAATCACATGAAGATTGTACCTGTTCTATTCAATGCGGATGGATCTGTAAACAATACCTATTCAATCTCCCTTGAAGATGCACTAGAAAACGAAGTGAACTGGTCAGGTGTTGATGTTGAGAATGTTGGATCGAGCGTGAGTGCTTCCGTATATCCTAACCCGTTCCAGCAAAATTCAAATGTGCGCATTACCCTGGACAAGCCCAGCGATGTGCAAGTATACGTTTTCGATAACACTGGACGCGAAGTGGCAAACCGTGACTACGGACAACTAAACGGCGAGGTGGTTCTTCCACTGCAAGCTTCAGGATTGGCTGCCGGTCAATACATTGTGCAGATTGTAACAGATAATGGCGTAAGCAGCCAGAAAGTAACAATCAACCGATAGACTTCGGATGTAAGAAATACAATTTAGAATAAGAAAGGCCGCACCAGAATTGGTGCGGCCTTTTTGTTTTTGCCCTTTCGGCATCGCTATGAACTGCACGACAGCATTGAGCATCCCACCTTGTGTCGTGCCCATTCCGGCCGTTTTGCAAACCACTTTTCACTGCCGGATTGCTCAGCATAAGGCTTTCGAAGCAATTCATACAGCTCCTCTATTACGGAATAGTCTCCGCCATCCGCCGCATCAATAGCTAACTGAGCCATGTAGTTACGCAATACATACTTTGGATTTACCAAATCCATTGCAGTCTTTCTTTCCTCGTCGTTTGTTGCCTCCTCTTGAAGCCGCAAAAGGTAGGCCCCAAACCAATCAAGCCAGGCTTTCTTCACAGCACCTTCAAGTGCTTCAGGATCGTAGAAAGCCTCCAGTACTTGCGCCAATGCCTGCCCTGCCTGCATGTCCATACCCACTTGAGACAAGCTCCGGAAAAAGATCGTCATATCTGTTTCGATCAGTCCCAAAGTCGCCTGCAAACTGCCGCGCAATTGATCATCCCCCTCCAGCCTTTTAGACAATCCAATCTTGGCAGCCATCATCTTAGCGTATGCAATCGAAAAGTCAGACTTATATCGCTGTAAAGCTTGTTCAAACGGAGCAGTATCTTCTACCAGTGGATAAAGCGCATTAGCCAGCTGATAAAGATTCCAAAGTGCAACCGAAGGCTGATGCCCAAAGCGGTATCGAGCATGCTGGGCATCCGTTGTATTCGGTGTCCAGTCCCGATCATAGCCCTCCAGCCAGCCGTAAGGTCCATAGTCAATCGTCAATCCTAGAATTGACATGTTATCCGTATTCATCACCCCGTGTACAAAACCAACCCGCTGCCATTCGATGATCATCTTTAAAGTGCGGTCTAGCACCGAATTAAAGAAGTCAATATAGCCTTGCTTTCCCCGTTCCAACACTTCCGGAAAGTGCTGCTCAATGGTATAATCCACCAGGCTTTTCAGGTTTTCCATATCACCTCGGGCAGCAAAGATCTGGAAGTTGCCAAAGCGAAGAAAAGAAGGCGCAACCCGACAAACGATAGCCCCCTTCTCAAAAGCAGCATTGCCATCATACAGCATATCACGCATCACCTCATCTCCCGACAAGCATAGGCTCAACGAGCGCGTAGTAGGGACCCCCAAATGATACATCGCCTCACTGCAAAGATGTTCTCGAATCGAAGAACGCAGCACAGCTAGCCCATCAGCTGATCGGGAATACGGCGTTTCTCCCGCACCTTTCAACTGCAAAGTCCAACGTTCACCACGAGCTTCAATCTCCGCCAAATTGATCGCTCTACCATCTCCCAACTGTCCAGCCCAATGCCCAAACTGATGGCCACCATAGCACATAGCATAAGGATCACTGCCATCTAAGACCCTGGCCCCGCTAAATACATCTCGAAAAGCATCAGAACGCAAATCAGCATCGCTAAACCCCAGATTAGCGGCCATCTCAGCAGACACATGCACTAATTTCGGATCACCAGGCACACGAGGCTTAACGTAAGAAAAACAGGCACCAAGCACCTGTCTTCTGCTATTGTTTCGATTGGGGTCTGCCGGCAACTCCTTTGTAAATCGATCACTTATTTTTATATCCATAGCTGCTTATTCAATACCTTTCAAAAATTCAATTGCCTGATCCACATTAATGTGGAAATCATTAAACACCACCCGATCATTCTGGTCAATAAAGATAAACCATGGCGTGCCTCCAGTCCGATAATTATACATGGTACTCGAACGATTTCCTGTCTTCTCACTACCCGTATCATGCCCAAAAGGTATCTCCAGTTCAAACTTCTTTTGCGTCTCAATCATGCGTTCTTTGGTGTTGGCATGTGCCCCTTCAAACACCGTTTGCAATGCAAGAAACACCACCTGATCATTGTCTTTTAGTTCATCCACCATTCTCTTCAATGCTGGCAATCCTCGACTATGGCAGCCAGGACACCAAGCCTGAAAACCATACAAAACTTTGTACTTCCCTTTGTGATCTGCCAGTTGCACTGCTCCCATATCATTGCCATTTCCATCTACCCACTCGATATCCTTTGTCAACTCCGGAGCCTGATAGCCCTCGATCCCATATTTTTTATCCTGCAAAACCATTTCCTCTGTTTTAGGGATAGGGAATCAATAACTGTCCGATTTTGACGTCGCTGGAAATGATTTAGACGAGGCATTTTTTGACAGCATCCTTGTTGGCTGGTGGAGAAAAATAACGATGGATAAATCATTTCTAGCAAGTCAAAATGGACAGTTATTGATTCGCTGTCCCTTAATTGGTTCAAAATGATAGGCATCCATCTGCGTTGCCGCAGCTCCGCCAAAAATCAAAGCCAGAACTAAGATCATTTGGTTCATAATAGCGCTTGTCATGCTGTTCTAGTTTAAATCTTCTCTGATTACAATACAAAGATAGGGAGCTAAACAGCCAAGTGGAGCATCAATTTTTCCCGATGTATTGGGCATTCTTCCTGACACAAGCAAGAATTGTTGAGGCTCAAGCACCTAAATATTGTACCAGTACCCTAATGGAGCTTAAAAAAATGGCTTTAATAAATTGGAGCGAAGCGATCTCCCGTCGCGTTATCGAGCTCCCCGTGCTCCGCTAATACTCGGCACTCAGCTAGCTGTTCCTACTCGCGCCAGCGCATCTCTCCGGGGGCTCCGAGCTACTCCGGCGCGGCAGTCACCACGCTAGCTGAGCGCCTCGTTCCGCTTCGCCCGGGGCTATTTTGAAAGTTCAGACCTACGCGTTAGAGTGAGTAAAAACTATTGACGGAGCCCACGACGGTCGCTGAGCTAGCATTCTAAAAAGACACTAAAACCGGAGCAAGCATCTACTCAAACAACACCAATACCTGTCCCTTTTCCACAGCTATTCCAGACTCTACCTCAATAGATTTCACGACGGCATCACTGGGTGATTTGAGGATATTTTCCATCTTCATAGCCTCTAAAACCAATACGGCATCCCCCTTCGAAATCTCTTGTCCAGGTTTCACACGGATATCTAGCACAAGACCCGGCATGGGTGCCTTTATATGGTTAATCTTATTGCTGTTGGCTGTGCTGATACCCATTTTTTCCAGCAGCAAATCCATTTGATCTTTTACTTCTAGATGAACCAGATGCTCGTTGATTTTGATGGAGAAAGTCTTGGCTTCCGGATCAAAGGATACCAGCTCCGCTCGGTAGCTCCGATCGTCTTTAATGATGTTGAAATGACCATCACCGAGGTCCAGCAAGTCCCAATCGAAGGCTTCATTGGGATCGATATTAAATTCGTGTGTGTTCGTCTTGATCTGATACATAAGTTAGCTGTTGATCATTTCCAGGAATTGGTCCTCGGTCAAAATGCTTACGGTTTTTAGTTTCTCGGCCTTAGCCAATTTGCTTCCGGGTTTCTCTCCTACCACCAGAAAGTCGAGTTTCTTATTGACGGAACTGGACATTTTGCCGCTGTGGTTTTTGACCATTTCGGCGGCTTCTGATCTGGAAAACTGTGTCAATTTTCCAGTAAAGAGAAAGCTCTTTCCTTCTAAAGCTGCGGATTCGGGTGCTGCTGAATCGTCCTCGGATTTTTCCAATGTGAATCCCAGCGACCTCAAATCTGCGAGAAATCCAGGGGTACTTTCCTGATGAAAAAAGTCGAAGAGACTCTTTGCCACAATCGGTCCGACCCCGTCCAGCTCTTCTAATTTCTCCAAAGGCCAATCGCCTAGCTCTTCCAGAAGCTTTATTTCATTTATGAAAATTTTCGCTGTTTCACGTCCCACATGACGGATGCCTAATCCATACAGCAAACGGTCCAAAGATTGACCTTTCGAAACCTCAATGGCCTCTCGCAATTTATTCACCGATTTGCTACCAAAACCCTCTAGCTCCTGAATCTCATCAAAAGGCAAACGGTAGATATCAGGAACGGTTATTAGATAACCCAATTCACAAAATTTCTCGATGGACTTTTGACTTAGCCCAGCAATGTCCATTGCGTTTTTGGACGAAAAGTGAATCAATCTTTCCCGCACCTGATCCGGGCAGTCCCAGTTTGGGCAGCGCCAATCAGCTTCGTCTGCTTCCTTGACCAGGGTTGTATTGCAGCAGGGACACTCCGTAGGAAAGCGTTCGATTTGTTCCTTACCGCTTCGTTTGTTGAGCTCTACCTTCACTATTTGGGGAATTACATCACCAGCTCTTTCCACTACCACTGTGTCACCAATTCGGATGTCCTTTTCTGCGATGTAGTCGGCATTGTGCAGTGAGGCATTACTAATCTCGACGCCCATGAAATCAACCGGCTGCAGTTTTGCCACTGGTGTTATTGCACCCGTACGTCCTACCTGATATTCGATATCGTTGACAACAGTGGAGACCATCCGAGCCTTAAACTTGTAGGCAATCGCCCATTTGGGATGATGAGAGGTGCTACCACAAACAGCTTGCTGTCGCAGATCGTTGACTTTTACTACCAGGCCATCTACCTCGAATGGATAGTTATCCCGCTCTTCCTCCCATTGCTCGCATCGTTTGATAAGCGATTGAATATCCTCGTGCACACTAATCTCTTTCTCAGGCACTCGAAAGCCGAGCTTCTTAAGCATTTCAACACTGTCGAAATGGGTCTTCAGCTGACTACCCAAGATATCTCTACCGTCCTTGTTGACTGCATAGCTTATATGGTAGAGAAAAACTTCCAGCTTCCTCTTTCTGACCTCTTGTTCTATGTTCTTTTTGGTGCGGAAAGTACCCGCAGCCGTATTACGAGCACTCTTAAACTGTCGCATACTTTTAAGCCCGCTTTCGACTATTTCTCTCTCTCGATTGTCCTGTACTTTTTTGAAGTTCGCTTTGCTAATGACGACTTCGCCACGAACCTCAAGTTTTTGAATTCCCTCGGATTCCAACTCCGCCGAGAGTGGTATGGTCGGCATGGACCTGGCATGGGGCGTCACCTCTTCTCCAGTGGTTCCATCTCCTCGGGTGGCTGCCCTGGCAAGCAAATTGTTCTCGTAAATTAAGGAGATACCGCTGCCGTCAAATTTCGGTTCCAGCACATAAGTTACCTCCTCGGTTTCGAGGGCCTCCTTTACCCTTTTGTCAAAATCAAGTAGGTCTTGAGCATTGTAGGAATTATCGAGCGAGAGCATTGGTACCAGATGCACAGCAGGTTGAAACTCGGAGATGTCTTCCTGAAGGATTCGTTGAGTTGGTGAGTCGGCCGTAAGAGCGTCGGGATTGTCCTCTTCTATCTTCTTCAGCAGATTGAAAATCTGGTCATACTCGTAGTCACTGATTAGGGCATCATTCAACACCCGATATCGATACTCATGAAATCGAATGATCTTTCGAATGAGTTCAATTTCCTTCAGCTTATCAGCCGTGTTACCAGAAGAAATATCCTTTAGTAACAACTTAGTAAATGCCAGATAATTGTCTTGGTCTTTGGAGGAATACATTTGGCGGAATTTGCTCACGAAAGTAAATATTTTTCGAAAGCGACTGCTAATATTTTTCGGTGGTCTTCAGCAATTTTCTGTTGATGGTGCTCTGACCAAGGCTAATCCGCGCTATGTAAGCACCCCGAGGCCAGGATTGCGTGTCAATCTGTGTGCGCTCAGCTTCTATATTTTCTTTTTGATAGACCAGGTGACCATTCATATCGAAAATCCGTAATTCTCCTTTGAAAGGACTTATGATTAAGACTTCCGGAATTGGGTTAGGGCCAAAATGGATCGCTGGTATTGCAGCTGCCGACAAATTAGTTGAAACGCTACTGGTGTCTTCCAGCACGTCATGGTACCTATTGATTTCCAGTGGACCGAGTACTTGTTCATGTCCCCCTGGCCAAATGATTCTGGCATTGTCAATAAGCTCGATATCGGCCAATCCGAAATGGGCATAACTGGTGCTGCGAGAGCAATGGCTGGAACCTCCATCAATCTCTCTGATAAAAGTGCGGGCTCCGCATTCCAAAAGCACTTTGGCTCCATAGGCATTACGGTTGGACTGAACACCTTCTGGTCGGATGCTCACCCAATTATGGTTATTGTCCAGGTCATTACGGTAAATGCCGGTTCTTGAGACATCAGTTCCATGCTTTCTTACAGTGGGTACAATCATGTCCAAATCACCATCAAGATCGAGGTCGCCGAAGGCCATGCCTCTGCTTCTGCCCGTATAGTCAAAGCCGGCTTGTGCACTAATATCGTTGAAGCTACCGTCTCTGTTGTTTCGATACAATTTGTTTGGATCGATAAGACTTGCACCGATAAATGGTGCTGTTGGAATTTGGCCGTTGGAAACAAACAGATCGAGCCAGGTATCGTGATCGTAGTCGATAAATGCAGTCCCCCATGACACGGAGAAAAGACCATCTACATAGTCAGAAAGCACACCAGCCTCTTCTCCCACTTCCTCAAAGGTCTTGTCTCCATTGTTTTTGAACAGCACATTGGGCCCTATATTGGTAACATAGTAATCAAAGTCACCGTCCTCGTCATAGTCCCCTACTGCGATTCCCATTCCAAACATTTCCGCATTTGTTGCCGAACTCACACTGACATCGGAAAAACCCTCTTCCAGATTATTTTCAAACAAAGCATTGGCGGGATTCCAGAAGCCAAAATCATTCGCAACATAAAGATCCAGATCGTGGTCAAAGTCATAGTCGGTTGCAGCGACAGCCAGTGCACAACCATCGTCGGCAATACCATATATGCTGGCTACATCGGTAAAAGTCAGATCTCCATTATTTAGGTACAGATTGTTGCTGAAAGATTCGTAATCGAAGCCGATAATATTATTATCCTCATCCTTGATTGGCCCTCCGGATTCAAGATAGTTGCCCACATAGATATCCAGATCACCGTCCAGGTCAAAATCGAGAAAAGTGCCGCCTATGCTCCAACTCAAATCCTGTGCAATTCCGGCACTTTCAGAGATATCGGTAAAAGAGTTATCACCATTGTTGAGGAAGAGAAAATTGGATTCAGGAGTATGAAACCCCCCGCAAAGTACCAGCAGATCGTCGTAGGAATCATTGTTGATATCACCTACAGCCACTCCCATAGTATGTGCTTCATTTAAAACCTCCAATCCGTTATTCAGGAGCATTTCATATTGTGTACCGTCTATGTTCAAAAACAATGCATCGCTTTGCGTTCCTCCAGTCAGGAAGATGTCTTCAAAGCCGTCATTATTGAAATCAAAGATTGCTGCGCCACCTCCCATGTATTCATCATCAACGTGACTATGGTAGATCAACCATTCTTGACTTACTTCGGTGAAGGTTTGGGCTGCGACTGATCCTGGAAACATAAGGGGGAAAAGGAGTATCACTATCCAACAATAGAATAAAAGCTGCTTAAAGTTCATGTACTTGGGATTTTACCGGAACCTAAAGATAGGTCTGATTTGCAATTTGCAATCCCAAGTTTGCAAAATTTGGCAGTAAGTAGGGTCTAATTGTCCTTTTGGCGGCTTATGCTTACTGCAGTTCAAATTCCTTTTGAAATTGCTCCACGGGCATGTGCTCGAATGAATCAGTGGCTACATAATTCAATAGCATCAAAAGTTCATTTGCAGTCAGCTTTCGCGGGATTGGCACGATGAGATCAAAATTCTCATTCAAGAAGGCAACAGTGGGATAGCTCACAATTGTTTCGGATTGACAAAGAGCAGCGACCAATTCGTGATATGGGTTTCCTTCTTTGTTCCGTTTCACCTTCCATACTCGACCTTTGGTTTCAATAGGCTCTTGATGATCCACATCTAATTTAATCGTATAGAAGTGCTCATTTAGGTACTCGATTATCGCAGGATCTACAAAGACTTCGTTACTCATTTCTTTGCAGTCATCACAAGTAGGAGAGTGAATGTACACTAAACCCTTTTTATCCGCTAGCATGGCCTTCTTGTTCCATTCATCCCAATCTAGCCAGTGCACCCCTGTTCGTGAGCAGCTCGATTGAAGCAGCAGCAGCAAAGCGAATAATAGGCTGGTCAATATTGTCGATTTCATCTAAACGTATTTTTCTCAAGATAGAGAGTTTTGTGCACAAAGTACTTTCGGTATATGATGCCAGATCAAATAGGTAGTCTCCTCAATAAATGATTGAAAGTGAGATCCAAACAATGTAAGTACGCATGTTTTATGCCAGACATATTTGATATGCAAGTTGAATTTGAAGTCTTGCCCAAATATCCTCTTGTTCAACAATATCATGTCATGAATCGGATTTAGTTGTCTTGTAATGACTTGTTTTACAGAAATTTATGCGAAATTGCATTGTCAAATAGTATTGTCTCACAGATGAAGAGCTCCAACAATTGGCAAAAATTGTACAGCTAATAATCTTTTGAGCTTCATATTTTACATCATAAGGAATCCCAGCCATTTTTAGAATGATTCCCGACGATTAGTTATCTTCAGAATGCGGCATGGCGTGATACTAATCGGAAAACGGCACAAGCAAAGGGTATCTGGCAAGTCCCATAAAGCAGTACATGTAAAATTAATTGTTATTATCTAAACTATTCTAATTTCAGAACTATGAAGAAGATCAAAAGAAGGTTTACTCTGATTTGTTGTGGCCTTTTAGCTTTCATGTTGTTTTCTGCGACTGTTTCAGCGCAGGAGAAAGTGAAGATGAAAAAGAAGAAGTCGGACCGGCAGACTAAGCATGTCGATCAGCCTACCCCAATCCATTACGAGTACAAGAAGGTGACTGCTGAGCAAAGAAAGCTAAAGGAAGCGCAAGAGACTGAGCAACCATCGAAGACCAAGGCAAAATCCGTATATGAAAAGCGCGATGCGAAAAAGAAGCCTATTAAAGTGACCAGCCAAGTCAGAGCTAGGTATACTAAACTGACTAAAGATTCCGGCGATGAATAGATTAAACAAACTTTTCTTCTTAGCGGCTCTGTTGCTTAGTGGCTTGATCTTAAACGAGAATGCAAGTGCACAGTGTACAGAAGCTGCGACGCCTATAACTGTGACGGCTACGGATTTGACAGGTGGTGCATTTGAAATCACGTGGGAGCCAGACTGTACGAGATCCGGCAATAGCACCTGTGGTGCTGCGGACAACAGTTCGGTGTTTTGGTATGTGGGGATATATGGACATAGTTCGCCAGGCCCAAATGGACTCGTTGCCGAATACGGATCTGGAGCTTTTTTTGGCGATGGTTGTGATTTTACGCAGGTTGTGAATGGCGGTACTTATGTAGCAGGTGATCCAACACTGGATTGCATGGATGCCAAACTATCTACCTGTCAGGACTTTGAAATGAGTCAGTTAATTGGTGGCTCAAGTTGTACCTGGGACGCACAGTCTGTTTGTGCCACTGATTTTGGCTATGGCACAGGTATCATGGGGGTTCAAAGTGCAGATTTTACTCCGCCTGTTCTTCTATGTGAAGGAGTTTCTTATGACATTTACATTTGGGAAATAATTGTTGATCAACCACCAAATTCCTGTGCAGCTACATCTGTCGCCGCGGAAATAGCCTGTGGAAACTGGAATATGCTATCAGAATCTGATGCAAGTGCAGTTGCCACTGTTTCGATGTCAGGTACATTGAATGTTATTGCAAGTCCTGTATTGACTATTGATGGAGCAACAACCTGCACAGCCTCAAATGGGCAATACTCAAGTACACATCAAACGGAACCTGATCCCACAATCACCGACCTTTTTGGGGCAAATTGTGATCCTTTCGATAGTGATAACGAAAACGTAGCACAAGGTGACGGAACTGGAGGTACACTAATAGGGACTTCCACGCTGGCAGCTGATACTGCATTTACGGACGTAAATAATATGGGTGCAAATGTCATTTTGATTAACTGTAGAGATGAAATTACAATCAATCTGGATACTCCTATTGGCTGTAAAGGTACTTTCAGTATAGCAAGTGCAACTTATCCGCTCTGTGATCCTGCTATCACAGAGAGTACGGATGCAACAGTATATATGACGATCAATGGTACACCAGTAAATGAAAATACTGACGTAGCTTATCCAAGCTGTATTCCGCCAGGATCTTCAGCCTGTCCACCAAATACGGCCGCAGATTATCCTAATAACTGGACAGCACAGTTCGGCAACTGGATAATCACGCAAGCAGATGGAACAGTATGTAAGAGCAATGTCGCAGGTAACCCGTTCCAGGATCCACTGAGTCCATTTGAGCTTCCGGGCACCAGAGTTGGAATTCCCACTGGAGCTACAGATGGTATTGAGCGAACAATTTCTACATTATGTGTGAGATTTGAAGACCCATGCCAAGGAACAAAATCGACTTCCTGCGTGAAGTTCCTTTCTGATGTAGCACCAATAGAGGTGGCATCACACGAATCGATACAAATGTCATGTGCAGGAGCAAACAATGGACAACTTGCTATTACGGGTCTGGTTGGAGGATCATCTGACCCTACACTCGCTGGAACAGCAACGGACTATGTGTTCCTAGGTGCCCCGTCTCCATTTACCCAGTGTAGCCCAGGAGTTTGGGAGACAGAACCTGATGTACCTCCGGGGGTATATCAAGTAACCATTCAAGATCCACTCGCGGCAGCATGTGGATCTGCTTGTGATATTGTGCTTGATTTTGTGATTCGGGAAAAACTGCCTTCAACAATTGTTGGAACTGCTACGGTATGTCCAGATCAATGTGTAACTGTAGAAGCAGTTTTGCAAGAGAACCCGATTGTGGAGTATAACGTGTCTGCTGCCATAGACCCGACGCTGCCATGTCCTACAAACTCACTTGGCTTACCCGATTTGATCTTTTACCCATTTGACGATTTTGAGAACTTAACTTCAACCGTTGCACCGGCCGGAGCAACCTGCTCCACGTCAATTGGAACTGGGCCAACTGATGCATCTTTAGTGGATATTTGTTTTGATCTAACATCTACTGACTTCTCTTCAGTCTATGTTTCTCTTGACCACGACAACGGTGCATTTGAGGATTTATTCGTTGGAACAAATTGGGGAGGCGGAACAGAATCTGGATCCGGGACCATCACTTTCTGCGCAAGTGCACCTGTTGGAAGTACCTTTGATGGAACACTTGATGGGGGAGGCGGATTCATTGGCCAGGATATAAATGGATTCAATCTCTGGTTTCGCGACTCTGCATGTGGCCTATCCTCTGTTAGTAACGTCGAACTGACAGTAACTGACCGCTGTGTTGAACCACAAACGGCCAGCATTTGCACAATGGCAGGAATGGATGCCCTTACTTGGTCTGGTGGAACAATAGCAGCTGCAGCCGGTGACGAAGGTCTGTTACCAAATGGAGCAGGAGCTTCGGACGCAACTTTCTGTGCAGGGACCCTGGCTGCTGGGGATTACGTATACACTGTTGACGGTTTCCACACTTCAGAAGCAATGTCTTCCGCAGCTGCATGTGGTGTTCCAGCAGCACAATGTTGCCCTTTGACAGGAACGGTAACAGTAACGGTACTCGATGTGCCTCCACCACCTACTCCGTCGTTAAGCAATGGCGATGAATTTTGTGCAGGAGATGGTGTGCAGCCATTAACTTTTACCCCAGGTTTGAGTGGTACACCAGGAGAAGTAGTACTTGATATAATCAACGGAGTTGGTGGCCTTGACTTTACTACCAATTTGTCGACAGAAACAACAGCAGGGTCAGGTGTGTACGATAATCTACTCGTGGGAACTGCAACCGGTACAGATGTTTGCAGTAATACTATTACTGCAGGTCCTACTGGAGTAACAGGTTTGCTGCCAGGGAACTACCAATACTGTATTTGGGCAACGTGGGATGATGGACTAGATGGCTTTGACTTTGCAGCTTATGACCATTGTGGGAATTTGCTTGTAGACGAGAATTCTTATGTAGCAGGGTCTTGTACAGCTACTTGTGTTACTTTTACAGTAGATGCAAACACTTTGACAGTTACTGGTACAGGTGTTAGTCAGACATCAGATCCTGATGGTATTGCAAACAACGGTGATGAAATCTACGAATTTGATCCTGCAGCAGCGCTAGCAGTGAGTGGAGCAACATGTAATGAAAATCTAATCAACTACCAGATCGTAACATCTTGCGGATGTATAGTTGATGAAACAATAGCAGTATTTGTATATCCTGAGCCAGTTGCTGTTGATCCTGCTGCACTTACTGCAGCTGATTGCAATGCTGATGGTACCATTACTTTCGTATTGGCCGACTGGGCTGCCGGTATCTCTGGTGGCTCCGGTGGTTACACTATGACCTACAATGATGGGGCCGGAAATGCTGTAACTGCGGGAGCTTTAGCAGATATTACAATTGACGCAACAACTGCTGTTTCCCCACTTGTTGTGACGATCACGGATGACGATATTGCCTATACAGGTAGTATTACTGACCCTCAAGATGCAGCAGCAACGCTGGCTTGTGATGGCAATGGATGCTCAACCACTATTAGTTTGGCATTTGAAGCATGTTGTGCAGTACCAGCAGCTCCAACAAGTCCTGTCGGTGCTACGATTTGTGCAGGAGATGCAGCTACAGCGCTTTCTGTGACATGCGAAGACTGTCCTGGTGCGCCAGGACTTCCTGGTTCAACGGGTAGCGTTACATCAACAGGAGTAATGACAACCAGTGGAACAACATTTGGCGCAGGAGGAACCGGAATTAGTTTATCGTTTGATTTTGCTGCAGCCGGAATACCTGCTGGTGCTTATATAACGGGTGTGGACTTTCCAGCAGCAAACGGAAATGCCTTTGCTGTAGATCCTGTCAATTGTACCGGATCTTGGGCCGAAGAAGCTGCTTTGGTAATCACTGATCCCTCTGGATTTGGCGGAATTGTAACTGATGCGACAGGAAGCGGACAAGCAGTTGGACCATGGTCCTGGGCTGCTGGAAGTACAACCGGCTTCAATGAAACTGTTCCTGCATCCTTGCCATTTGGAACGGCTCCTACAGGTCTCGCGAGTGGTGTTTGGACATTAGAGGTAATAGATGTATTTGATGATGTGGCAGGATGTGGAGGTTCAGGTCCTGAGATGGATATTACAAGTACTGACTTGAACTTCACCGTATCCTGGGAAGTTCCTCCTACCGATGCAGCTTCCGCAGCTTCCGCAACTGTCAATTGGTATGATGCAGCCAGCGGAGGTGCCCTCGTTGGTACAGGTAGTTCCTTTACACCTACTATCGACGTTAACACACCAGGAACCACAACTTTCTATGCTGCCTGTGAATGTGCAGGTTGCGAAAGTAGTTTGGTAGCAGTAGATATTACAGTTGAACCAGTTGGAACTGCAACCGCAGGACCTGATCAAGATATTTGTGAAGGTGAAACAGTCACTTTGGCAGGAACAATAGATTCGGGAACTGCAACCTGGTCAGGTGGAGCCGGAACATTTGATGATGTCAATTCGCCAACTGCGATTTACACACCAGATGCAAGTGAATATGGAACGACTATAGTATTGACCTTTACTCCTGATGCAACAGGCTCTTGTACAGTTGCTGATGATGTATCTATCAATATTACAGCTACACCAGCACCTCCAACAAGTCCAGTTGGTGCTACGATTTGCGCTGGCGATGCTGCAGCTGCAATATCTGTGACCTGCGCTGATTGTGCAGGGGAGCCAGGAGTTCCGGGATCCGCTGGAAGCGTTACATCAACAGGAGTAATGACAACCAGTGGAACAACATTTGGCGCAGGAG
>JAHDEE010000091.1:0-2260 GCA_020629005.1 Chitinophagales bacterium | reverse complement strand
AGGTCCTGAGATGGATATTACAAGTACTGACTTGAACTTCACCGTATCCTGGGAAATTCCTCCCACTGATCCTGGAACTGCTGCCCCTGCTACTGTCAATTGGTATGATGCAGCCAGCGGAGGAGCCCTCGTTGGTACAGGTAGTTCCTTTACTCCCACTATTGACGTTAACACACCAGGAACCACAACTTTCTATGCTGCCTGTGAGTGTGCAGGTTGCGAAAGTAGCTTGGTAGCAGTAGATATTACAGTTGAACCAGTTGCAACTGCAACTGCTGGACCTGATCAAGATATCTGTGAAGGTGAAACAGCTACATTGGCAGGAACAATAGATTCAGGAACAGCAACCTGGTCGGGCGGTGCAGGAACGTTTGATGATGTAAGCTCGCCAACTGCGATATATACTCCTGATGCCAGCGAATATGGTGCCTCTGTAGTACTTACCTTTACACCTGACACTCCAGGTCCTTGTACCATTTCTGATGACATGGTGATAAATATCACCGCAACACCAGCAGCTCCTAATCCAACAACTGGTGCAGTCATTTGCGAAGGAGGAATTGCTGTGGACTTGACTGCTACATGTGGTGGTTGTGCAGGAGAGCCTGGAGTTCCAGGATCTACAGGAAGTGTTACTTCTACTGGAGTAATGACAACCAGTGGAACGACATTTGGTGCAGGAGGAACCGGAATTAGTTTATCGTTTGATTTTGCTGCAGCCGGAATACCTGCTGGTGCTTATATAACGGGTGTGGACTTTCCAGCAGCAAACGGAAATGCCTTTGCTGTAGATCCTGTCAATTGTACCGGATCTTGGGCCGAAGAAGCTGCTTTGGTAATCACTGATCCCTCTGGATTTGGCGGAATTGTAACTGATGCGACAGGAAGCGGACAAGCAGTTGGACCATGGTCCTGGGCTGCTGGAAGTACAACCGGCTTCAATGAAACTGTTCCTGCATCCTTGCCATTTGGAACGGCTCCTACAGGTCTCGCGAGTGGTGTTTGGACATTAGAGGTAATAGATGTATTTGATGATGTGGCAGGATGTGGAGGTTCAGGTCCTGAGATGGATATTACAAGTACTGACTTGAACTTCACCGTATCCTGGGAAATCCCTTCAACTGATCCGGGGGCTGCTACTCCAGCAACCGTCAACTGGTATGATGCTACAACAGCAGGAACACTATTGGCATCTGGAGTAAGTTTCAATCCTGATGGATTTTTCGATGCAGCCACTCCTGGAGAATATTCTTTCTTTGCTGAGTGTGTTTGCGCTGGCTGTCCAGGTCCTCGAGCTGCTGCCACAATAGACGTTTATGCCCTACCGGTTATTACATTTGTAGAAACAATCTGTATCCCAGGTGGTGGTGGAAACTACGACGTTGTTTTCGATGTTGACTTGGGTGCCTGGAACAGTATTCTGGATGGAGTTGATGCAGCTTATACCATTACTACATCAGGTGGAACAGCACCTGCTCCGATCTCTGCAAGTGGCCAGTACATCGTTACTAATGCGCCAAATATGACGGATATCACGATTGGTGTCGTCACAGGAGCAGAGAATAACGGCTGCGCAGCTACTCTTGACGTGGTTGCTCCTCAATGTTGCCCTAACAGCGTTACTGTGGAGTATAAGAATGAAACAATCTGCTCAGAGAATCCTGATGGTTCTGCAGGAGAAGGAACTCCGATTGATGCAGTTGACATTCTAGCTGGTGTGGATATTCCTATCTTTGCTTATATCGAGTGGGAAGATGGTGAAGGTAATACATGGACTTATGATCCAGATGCTCCAACTGCTGCTCCTGCTGGATTCTATGCCGTAGAAGCTCCTGGTTGTAACCCTGTTACAAAGACCTTTACAGCACACGTAAAATGTAAACTTGATCCAGCTGTAGATTTGATTGGTGCTTACCAGAACATCACAGCTTATCCGGCACCTCGACCAGTGGTTGATTCAGGAAACTGCTATGCCAACATTACCTCGTCTTGCCCGAATGGTGCGTTGATCTTTGATAATGATGGTGATGGTATTTACACTGACATTGTTCAGCCAGCTGTAAACGTTAATGATCCGAATCAGCCACCATTGGTGATAAATGCTGCTTCATACATTCCTGGTGCGCCAGCTGGATGCTATGGTACTGAAACTGTAGTAGTGGATTGTGTTTGTGATCTTGTTGAAGCAATAGTGTCACCTATACAAGGTATTGATGGAGTGATTACTCCGATTTGGTACAATGGTGTTACTATTGATGTA
>JAHDEE010000389.1:549-3850 GCA_020629005.1 Chitinophagales bacterium | reverse complement strand
AAATCCAAGGTTATCCGGATCTGCCAGCATAGACTGAACGTGTAACTCAAAATCAGAAGCATATACCATTTGCTCTTCCGGTCTCTGCGTCAAGCCATCCCTGATCTTCTCATCTATCGGATCAAAAATGGCTCGCTCAAAGCAATGCCGGTAGCGAATTCCAAATGGATCATGCTTTCTCTTCAGGTCTACCTGACAAACTTCTGCTACATTCCCCGCATCCCAAAGCTCTGTCATCAATAAGGAAATGGCATTATTAAATTCATCGAAAAAGACTTCGATATCCAGCAGTTCTCGTAGCGTTGCTCGGTTGATTTGCTTATACCTGCTCTTAAAATAACGATAGAACACATATTCCAGGAACTTCTGTTGGGTGAATATCAAATACTCCTGATTCATTTCACCTGGCACCTCCACAATCTCCTGGCTGATCAGTCCCTCCGAAAAAAGAATCTGCAAAGGATCATCATAGAATGCTGTTTGATCTAATTCAGCACGACTTCGAAACCCGGCGATGATCTGATCAATCTGAATAAGCGGAACATGGGCTGCTTTGCTTTGCTCGATCATCATCTTACAGAGCACAAACAAAAACTCCTGAACCTCTCTCCTATTCTTGTCATCCTGCTTGCATAAGGAATCGAAATAGCGCGCAAAGAGCGCATGCATTCCATTACCAATGTTGGATATTCTCCCCTCTTCTGCCTCCAGGGCATTTAGAAAAAACCTCAGATACAAGGGATTGGACAATTGCTGCTGCTTGCTTTTTACCTGATCAAAACTTCTTGGATGAGCAGAAAGAAATGGAAACAAATCCTGCCGTTGCTGATAGCGATCAAAGGCTTTTCTGGTTTGTGCAAGACTTAGTCTAGGCATATCCAGGTAGGCTTGCGTTTTGCCATCTGGATCCGCAGTCTGGAAGTAGGACTGTTCATGCATAAAGATGGACTGATCCAGCGGCTTACCTTGACGCAGCTCGCCCAGATGCCTACTTCTAATGCTAAACACCAGCTTCAACCAAGGAAATTTGGCTTGCTGCTTGCCAAGGTCATAAGACTGATAGACAAACTCATCAATCTCGTTAAACAGAGCCACGGTACTATGAGACTCATTCACCGCATCGATCAGTAGCCATACCTGAGGCATCTCCAGCGTACTAGCCTGATAGGCCGATTGAATCCCTTCAAATAAACGCATCCAGCTATCCAGCCGATCCAACAAAAAGTGACGCTGCAGCAATGCCAGCAAGGGTTTCTTATCCGCAGACTTCTTCCTTAGCTCGCGACCATTGACAAAGATGGTGATGGCTTGCTTAGACAGTTCTCGTTGATCTTCCACTGCAGCCAGTCTCTTTGATGTAAGATGCGCCAAAAACGCACTCTTACCAATTCCAGCCGCTCCAATGATCATAAAAGCTGTTTTCTCCGACTCAGCAAATCGCTGAATCTGAGCATGCACTTCTGCTCTTTCTACATGCACATCAGGAAAGTACTTCTTATGCACATACTCCCGAAGCACTGCCTGACTAGAATCTCTGGCAATCAAGGCAAAGTTCTTTGGATGAAGCGTTTTGAGTGTATTGTTAAACTTCATGCCTTTACCATCCACCAATTGCCTAAACTGTAGATAAGCATCATTATCCCGATGGGCTCGCTTCTTACCAAGAAACAAGATCTTCTCCTCACTACGCACTGCCATCTCAAAAGTAAAGTCCTGCTCCTCCTCCCACTGCTCCGCCAGAATTAGAAAGAAAGGATAAAGCGGCTCCAGACGCTGCTCATTTTTATCGTAGACAAACACATGCTCAAGATCCTCTACCTCCTCCGCCACCAGATCTGGCAGCTCAATTTCCTTCGGCTGCAATCCATGTAGCGAACAAAAGTCCCCATTGGCCATTTTGGATACAAATTCAAAGTCACTACCCGCCAGAAAAGTAAAACCTTGCAAGATCTGCAACAACAAATGATGATACTTCGGATACACGGCAGTAAGAAAATCGCTCTGCTGATTCTTTATCTCATGCGCAATGGCATTTCGTATCTTCACTGCAGCGGTCAGCGGAGCCATCTTCTTCCCAGATGGAAACATGGTAAGTTCAGGTAGCTCGATCACCATGCCATTTTCCTTATCATTCAGATACCTGATTTGATCCATCAAAGCAGCAAGATAGCTTGGCTTACCAGACCGATGATAGTTATTGGCTATAGCCACCAATATTCCCTTCCAGGTCGAATCCTGAGGCATCGACATGCCGTCAATGCTTCGCGGCACCACCCTATCTAGTTCTGCATCATCATCATTGAGGTAAGCACTGGCCACGACCAGTGCCAGATACTTGCTGGTATGGTAAAAGACCCATCGAAGCTGCTTACATCGATCAGTGGATGTTTCATACACTTTGCTATTGAGCCGCTGCAGCTCCTCCGCAATAAAATGAGGATACCGATCAATCAAATCCTTCGGAAAAGGCTGGACCAATTCATATCCACAATTAGCACAATTTGTTGATTGGTCTTGGGACTTTTGATACTTGTCACACTTCGGGTTGGCACAGGTCATATCATCTCGCTTGCTGATAGGAATAATTCATGGACAAAATAATGAATAAATGTAGGAATGGAAGGAACAATTTGACAAAAAGACAACATTCCTCTTCAGCCGACCATCTAATCAATTGCAGACATCTAAGCAATGCATTCACCAATCAACCAGCTTTACGCTATCAAAGCTATTTCTTGATCTGTTAGGAGCACAGCGGATCCGGTCGTGGCAGCAGTCTACGCGTTCTCCATTGCAATGCTGGCACTCTCCAGCGGCTTCGCTGCTGCGCTGGCCCTGTCTCTTTTTGGAGCCACTGCCAGCGCAGCGACTCAGGCGCTGTATAGCACCAGCATTTCCATTGCGATCACGGCTAAAATGGCTTTGGTTTCGGTCGTGGCGGCCAAAGTCACCAACCCGACCTACCAGACGATCTCCGTACCAACACGAACTAAAGCAAAAATTCCCGCCCATAACGTGATAAATTTGCGTATAATCATTCTTTAGCATAAACAAGACCCTACAAATGAAAGAAGAAACAAGTCCTGCAAAGGGAGTCAGTTATGATTTGCGCAAAGAGGCAGACAAATATTTCTTTGCCAACGCCTTCAACCAGGCGCAGCTCAATGCCTACAAAATCCTCAGTGATATAGAAGAACTGGAGAACATTGGTGGCTCCTACGAAGAGGGAAACATGTGGAGCAATAGCAAAATCATCCTCAGCTTTGGCAAAGACAGAGAAAAGCAACAGCTGCTTAAACAC
>JAHDEE010000389.1:0-539 GCA_020629005.1 Chitinophagales bacterium | reverse complement strand
AAGCTGGACCGCTGGTTGCCCTTTGCTTCGGTAGGCTGGAAAGAAGACTACACTACTGTGGCTAGAAAGCTAAGTATGTTTCTCTGGAAATTGAAGGAACTAAGGAACTATTATTCGCATGGCTTCTATCAGGGAGTGCCCCCCTTTGAAGCAAAAGCAAGAATATTGGGAAGCAAGGATATGAGAGACATCGGTCAGTATCTGAGTCAACTACATCATCATGCCATTAAGGTGCTGGAACATAGATTCAAGGGTAGGTTTAGTGACGAGACATTCCGGCAGGTAATGAATCTTCCTATGCTAGAAAGTGATGGACAGCTATCCAAGTACGGCTTGCTCTTGCTCCTGTCTTGCTTCAGCACCCGAAAAACTATGAACCACCTGCTTAGCTGGACTCAAGGCCTGAAGGCAACGCATGAAGATCGCTTCATGGCCCATCGTATGATCTTCATGTTGTACTGCTGTAAAATGCCACAAACCAAGGTGGAAAGTGCAGACGACAAGCAAGCCCTGCTGCTCGACATGATCAACGAACTGGC
>JAHDEE010000388.1 GCA_020629005.1 Chitinophagales bacterium | reverse complement strand
CTTAAAGTATTTTCCCGATTTATTTCTGAGCAAATAAACGGGAAACGTCCTGTACTGTGAAACCCTAATTTCTATCAATACCCTGTCATTTCTCAAAAAAAATCAATAACCATGACCATTAAAAGAATGATGGCAGTAGCGATGATTTGCCTGTTACACCAAATGCTATACGCCCAAATTTATGGAAGCTTCACAGACTTGGAAGATTCCTACACCCCTTATCATCTGACCAAAGCAGCTAATGGAGATTACTTCGCTAAGCTAGGCGCAAAGGTCAGTCGAATTTCGGCCTCAGGGCTTACGCTTTGGACCTTTCCGGAGGAGCTCCAATATGTTAAGATAGATGAACAAGAAAGTGGGGAGGTCAACATTATCTATGTAGCCAATTTCTTCTCGGCGGCAGGCTCAAAGTTAGTAAAAGCTCAGCTGTCCGCCTCAGGTGAGCTCATGAGTTCTCAGGAGATAGCTGAAGTGGATATCAACCAGCCTACGGGCATCCGCGTAGATGCTGAGGGCAACAGCTATTTTCTAAATAGGGTTGGCAATGTGTTTACTAAACTTGATCCCGATTTCAATGCAGTCTGGGAACTGGAGTTACCTGACATTGAAAATCCCATCGCCCCCTATGCTCCTTTTGACTACTACTCTGCCCCCGGCTTTTTCTTAAGTGCGTCTGGGAAGATAAACTTGTTCAGTTGGCGAGCTTCGGAAGTCTCTGCAGAGTCAGATGAATTGGTCAGGTTTCAAATTGATAGCGATAGCGGAGAAATCACTGATTCACAGACCATCTTATCTGAAGAAGGAACAGCCAGCGTTCTCCTGCGCGAAGATGATCGCTTCTCTGTCTTTCTAATGAAGCAAAATGAAAGATCTCTGAATGGTACAATCAAAGACTATTCCAGCAGTGGGGACCTCTTGCAGGAGTCTGAATTGCAAATTGAAAGCACTTTACCCAAGGTTGTTTTTGCGCAAACTGAAGGCGGATTTTTTACTCGGGGAAGTCTAATTGATTTCGAAATCCTACCTGATGGTACCGAAGCTTGTTTGATTGAGTTGAGCATAAAGCCTGCTGAATCTGGTCCTCCAGGTAGTTACTCTACACTCACACATACTGGGCAATTTCTTCTCAAGAGAACACCCGAAGGACAGAGCTTTGAAACCGAATTCCTGATCGAACTTCAAAAGGACTTTCAGTTTGATGCCACCAGTCTGGAGCACAACTCGGTGGGCAACATCGTAATAGCTGGAAATCGTGAAGGCGCCACACTGTTTACAGTAGAAGGCACCGTAATGGACATATGCGACTGCGGGTCTGAAATAGAATCTGTCTGTGCGGAAAATGGCATTAGTTACCCCAATGCCTGCTTTGCGGAGTGCTTAGGATTAGCCTATTACCTGGGTACTTGCTCCGATGACTTTAGTGTCTCAATTTGTGAGGGGGATACCCTAAACTTATCTCTTATTGCCTCTCACTTTTATAGTGGAGCTGACGAAGAAGTCACTTACATTGAGAACGGAAATTGGTCCATAGGACCGCCTGCCGGGGTAGCTAGTCTGAATGGTTCAAATGCAATACTTGCCCCGGCTTCTACTACGACTTACTATGTTCGGCATCAAATGAATCCTTTGCCCCCTGGCGCAACACCGATCACCTTTGGAAGCTTTACAGTGTTCGTTGATGCCGATGCAGATTGTGGTATGGAAAATCCATGCAACTGCCCCGAAACAGAGGAGCTCGTTTGTGGTTACAGTGGTACAACCTACCAAAATTCGTGCTTCGCTGACTGCGCAGAGGAGCAGTACTTTGAAGGTCCATGTGAGCCGGAGTTTACAAGCAATTCTTGTGAGGGAGATATAGTGAGTTTGCAAATGCCTCCCTTCGGCCCTCAGGGGCCGTGTGCCAACGGTTACAATTTCACCTATACTGTCGAGCCGCAGATTGGAATTGTGAGTGGGCTGCTTGTTAGTCCCACGGAACCAGTTTTCTACACCATTTGTCGACAGCACGTAACAACTACGCTCCCGGGTCAGGTATGCCCAGCCTATGAGATCTGCACCACCCATCAGGTGATACCCGATGCTAATTGCAGTTCGGAGGACTGCGACTGTTCTATATTGGACTTCCCAGTATGTGCAGATACTGGTGAGATTTATGAATCCCCCTGTCTTGCCCTCTGTGCTGGAGTAGATTCTTACGAACCGGTCGCACACTGCGAAGCAGATGAAACACTAGAAGTCTGTCAAGGAGAAGAGGTAACCTTAACGCCACCGGAGATTCCCGAAGACTGCACCGGTGAGATTGTATCGATAACAGTCAGCGGTGTAGATATACCGGATCAGCTGGAGTTTGAAGTCGGGGAGCCAATAATCATTGTTGCCAACTATGATGCCAACAGCTTTGAAGTGCAGCTAAGTTTTGATGGTGAATGTGAGGACATCTCCAAAACGATCTATGTGCGAACCAAGAGATTCCTATCCTGCTACCCGGATTGCATCAATATCGGTTTCGAAGACGAATTGCTAGCCTGCCTGGAATTCTCCGAAACACAAAACAGTCCAGCAACGGAGTATGACTGGCTGAATGATCTGCTCGGAGAGCAAGGATGTTGCACAGCCGCTGCGGCCTATGCATACCAAAGTGGTCCCTACACTTACATTTACATTAGCGCCGAAGAAAGTGGATCTTGCGGCGTAGGTACCCTGTACAATGAAGCCGGACAGTTCTACTGCAACAGCAGTTTATCCTACGATTGTCTCGGGTTGTACGGATTGAGCAATGGGCAGCTGCTTTGGTCCTGCGATGGTACGACTCCTGAACCTGAGGAAACAAATCCAGACCCCGCCTCAGATTATCCCTGGCTAGGCGATCGAATTGATGCCGAAACGTGCTGCGATACAGATCAAGCTCTTTTGATGAGCAATGGCAATTATAGCTACATCTATATCACTTCCTGCGATGGAAGTGCGAGACTCTACACGGAAGCCGGTCAGTTGTATTGCACTTCTCCTGACCCCTCCTATGATTGCCTGAGCTTTTACAATCTACATATGAATACGGCCACCATTTTGTGGAGTTGTGCAGATGGTTCACTGCCAGATCCTGAAGAGCAAGAGCCAGAAACCGGAAGTCCCTGGGTTCAGCAGATCATTGCTAGCGAAGATTGCTGTACAGCCAATGAGGTATGGAGTTATGATTTGAACGGCTATACTTTCTATTACTTGTTACCATCTTCCAACTGCGGCGAATACGGCACACTATTCGATTCGGATGGATTTCTCTACTGTACTAGCAGCGAAGGATATGATTGCTTATCGCTCTACGGACTATCACCTTCTGATGGAAGCATCCTACATTCCTGCAGCGGAAAAGACAATCCCCAAACGCCAAACATAGTCGAGGAAAGTATAGAACTTAGCGTATATCCCAACCCCAGCAATGGAATATTCCATATTGAATGTAGCCAAGAGTCGGAGCAAGCGATGCTACTTGTCCATGATCTCAGAGGACAATTGATCAAAGAATTGCCACTGCAAAATACAAGCTCAGTCGACTTGACTGATTACCCCGCAGGTCTTTACCTATTTAGTATCAGCACTGCGAATCAACTGATAACCGAACGAGTGCTATTGCAATAAAGGAAGAAGCCGGCCTGTAGAGATCGATGAGCAATGTGTTCTGTAATCGATGGATCGATGCAAGTGCGAGGTACAAGCTAAAGACCCGGCGTTTGCTAGCGATTTGGGAATGCTTTTCGCTCCAAGAAAACAGACGATATTCGTTTCTTGGAGCGAAACATTCCCGGTCGTTGTACCGGGCTACGCGCTGTCCGTTGCAATGCAGGTACCATTCAGGGGCTTCGCTGCTCCA
>JAHDEE010000387.1 GCA_020629005.1 Chitinophagales bacterium | reverse complement strand
CGCGCGTACCACCCAAGTTCAAACTAGCCTCGATCGCAGCGGCTACGAAGTGCCTGACTGCGCCAGTGACTGCCCAGTGCAGAGTGGCTCGCCCTCAAGGCGAGACGCGCTGCACGGTGCAGGAACAAGCAGGCAGGTGCTGAGTAATAGCGGAGAGCGAGGAGCCCCTTGGCGCGGCGGGAAGACGATTCGCTCCAAAAAAAATTGAAGTTAAAACTAAAAGAGTCCTTACTCGCTTTGAGGCGGTAAGGACTCTAATGTTGAATTTTGGCACTTAGTGTTGTGGCCTAGGTGTAGAAGATTAAGATGGGCCCATGAGTGCAACAGATTCGGCAGGCACGGACAGTGCTCTGCTACTGCACCAGCAGCCTTGTGCTCAAAGCATAGCCTTCCTCAGTGCTTAGCATCAGCATGTAAACTCCGGCAGGAAAGTTGCTCAAATCCAATGGGATCAGTACAGACTGAGAGCCGGCGCCCAAATGTTGATTCAGCATCTGCTTTCCATCAACTGAAAGTAGCTGAAGATTCAGTAGGTCGCCTTCAAAACCATTCAGTCTCAACTGACATGCGCCTTCGGTAGGATTAGGGAAAACCAGCATAGATACTTGCTTACGCTCCTCTTCTTCGATGCTAGCGGGAAAACCAACAATAATGTAAGCGCTTTTGGTTTCCGTGTCGGCCCCTGCTCCATTGGAGGAGGTCAAACTAACCTGATACTCACCTTCATTCTGATACACTACTGTCGGATTCTTTTCTTCAGAGGTGTTTGGGATGCCACCGCCAAACTCCCAAAACCAAGTAGTCGGATCATTGGTGGATTGATCAAAGAAAGTCACCGTGAGCGGGGAGCTACCAGCCTGTGTGCTGGAAGAGAAATCAGCCTCCGGAGCAATCTCCGGCACTGTAACGACGATGTACTGCACCTTCGTTTCGGTATCACTGCCAAGGTCATTGCTGACGGTTAATATCACATCATATACACCGGGCTCTTCGTATTGCACTACCGGGTTCACAGCGTCAGAATTTAGCTGCACACCACCGGGGAAAGACCAGGCACGCTGTGAAGGGTTATTGGTGGATTGATCAAAGAAGTTGACAACCAGTGGAGCAGGACCCGTGGTGACATCGCTGGTAAAAAGCGCCTGAGGTGCCCCTTCTACCAACTCAGTGACAGTAATGTAATTGATGGTTGTTTCGGTATCTGAGCCTGCTGCATTTGCCGCTACCAAAGTGACCTCATAGGTGCCAGGTGTATCATAAACAACCACAGGATTTTGGATGCTTGAGCTGGCAGGCGATCCACCCTCAAAGAACCAGCTCCAGCTCGTAGGATTGTTGGTAGAGATATCAGAAAAATTGACTGTCAAAGGTGCTGGGCCAGCGGTGATATCAGAGGTAAATTGGGCTGCAGGAACACTTGGGTTTTCCTCTGTCACTGTGATGAAGTTTTGAATCGTTTCTGTATCTGAGCCATTTGCATTGGTGGCAACCAGGGTCACCTGATAGGTACCGGGATTGTTGTAAACCACAGTTGGATTTTGCGCATTGGAATTGCCGGGATTGCCGCCTTCAAACAACCAACTCCAGCTCGTGGGATTGTTGGTAGAGTTGTCAGTAAAATTGACTGTAAGTGGTGCCGGACCGGAATTGGTATTTGCAGTGAACTGTGCGGCAGGTGCGCCTACATTCGATTGAGTGACAGTAATGTAGTTTTGAAGCGTCTCTGTGTCCGATCCATCCGAATTCGTAACGGTTAAAGTCACGGTATACACGCCTGGAGTGTTGTATTGAACTGTTGGGTTTTGACTGTTGGAAGTAGATGGGTTCCCGCCCTGAAAATTCCAGGACCAGGACACAGGATTGTTGCTTGACTGATCAAAGAAATTTACTGTTAGCGGTGCGTCACCTGAGGTTGTACTGGAACTAAAGGCCGCTGAAGGAAGTCCAGGACCAGCACCGTTCACTGTAATGTAGTTGTTCTTTGTTTCTGTATCTGTTCCACCGCCATTACTGACCGTCAAGGTGACATTGTATACCCCTGGTGTATTGTAGCTGACTGTTGGATTTTCGGCAGAGGAAGTGGAAGGTGAACCTCCCTCGAAAGTCCATGAGTAGCTATCAGGATTGTTGGTTGATTGGTTAGTATAGTTTACTGTGAGCGGGGCGTCGCCACTGGTTTGATTTGCGGAGAACTGCGCAGCGGGAGCTTCTGGAATCGCCGCTGTAATCATTACTTGGTAGTCTTCCGTTTCGCCATAGTCAAATGCGCCACAATTGGTCGGTGCCGTTTCGTCTGTACTGCTGAGGCCTTTCATCGCGATTCTCATTCGAGTAAGGCCAAGGTTGGCATTGTTGCTAATTTCCAGCACTGCACTTTGAGCATTGGGATATCCATCACCAGCATCGTAAACCAACTCACCAGCATCGGAGAAGTCGTTGTCCGCATTGTAGTCTATCCAAATGCGCCAGTATTCATCATAGGCATCTCCCGAATAACCCGGCGTAAGCGTCATGCTGTTGTTGGATCCTTGCTGCAAGCTGATGATACCTTCGTCTGTATGATTTGCGTATCCGTCATCATCACCCGAACTATGTGAATAGGAGCCAATCTCTACACTAGCAATCCACTCGCTATCGGTTGAATTACCATTAGCGCTGCAATAGGGAGCTGGATCGTCCGTAACATCCGATATGATCACAGAAAAATCCTCAACTTCGCCATAGTCAAACTGACCACATGACTCGGGGAGGTCTTCATCTCCAGAACCTATATACTTCATCGCGACACGCAACCTGGTCGTACTATTGCTAATGTTAGTCGGAACAGTAAAGCTGCCATTGACGACTGCATTGCTGGCTGAACCCGACTCAAACACCAATTCGTTATTGTCTGTAAAGTCTCCATCATCATTGTAGTCGATCCACACCCGCCAGTATTCGTCATAAGTATCGGCGGCAAAACCTGGACTTAGCTCCAAATCATAACTTTCTCCCTTTTGCAATTCAATATTAGCATCGCTGCTGAAGAAATAGCCGCCATCATCGCTGCCAGAAGTCTCACTAAAGCCTCCTATTTGAACCCCGGTAATCCATTCCGAGCTGTTGTCGGCTGGCAATAAATCACAATAAGTTTGGGCGCTGAGGGAGATAAAAGTTAAGGATATTGATAAGATGAATAAAATGGATAATTGAACTGATTTCATAATCTACAGATGATTTGAGCTTTGTGAATGCAAAAGTTACAGGGCAATGATCGTGCCCAGGCTAGTTAGTTTAATTAGACCTAATACCTTCATACATAAAGAGCTTGACAAACAAGGCAAAAGCACGAAATTGTCCACAAAGTTAAATAACTTTGGCAAGGGCTAAACCATAGGCTCAAATGTTTGTCTATTTGGCTGTAGTTCAAAAAAACACATAAATTATGATCAAGAAATCAGAGATTATTATCGGCTTAATGCTGCTTTTTCTTTTAGGATTTGGCACCTTATCCATAAATGCACAAGAGTCAGAAGACGATTACGAATACTACGAGGAGGGAGATAGCGGAGATTCAGGCGACTCCGGAGATTCGGGTGATAGTGGCGATTCCGGAGACAGTGGGGATTCTGGTGACTCAGGCGATAGTGGAGATTCTGAGAAAAAGGGAAAAGGCAAGAAGAAGAATAAAAACAAAAATAAGAACAAAGGAAAGGGCAAGGGCAAAGACAAAAACAAAGGTGATAGAGGAAACAGTGACCGAGCCAGAGACAGAGGCGGCGACTACGGAGATCGTGGCAACAGCGACCGTGCTAGAGATAGACGAGACGACTCAAGAGATCGAGGAAATAGCGACAGGGCTAGAGAGAGAAAAGAAGACTCAAGAGATCGTGG
>JAHDEE010000386.1:1398-3875 GCA_020629005.1 Chitinophagales bacterium | reverse complement strand
ATCGACATGGACTTTACGGAGCTCAAGCAGATGCTCAAAGACATGATGAGGCAAATGATGGAATCGTTCGGCTCCGAAGATAGTCTTAGTGCAGATAAACTGAAGGAGCTTGATGATTTCGATATTGACATGACCAACCTTGCGAATGTCAGGTACGATCAGAATACAAGCTGGGTGACCGGAGTGGATATAATTTCAGACATGGTTGGAACAGATCCAGGAGTGGGAAAGCGCAAAACCACCTTTTCCTCCAAATATGTGATAAAATAGAATTCGGCTAATTTACTTCTACTCTTTGTTACTATGGATAAGCAGCGGTTGCATCAGCATTTGCTTGACAAACTTGATTCTGAAGTGCTAGAAATTAAATCGGATCTTCAGCGAATTATTGAGTCACGGAACAAAGAAACCAAGTCATCCGCTGGGGATAAATTCGAGACTGGGAGGTCTATGCTACAAAATGAAGAGGCAAATGCGAGAAAACGCCTGGGAGTGGCAGAAGACCGGAGGCATGAGCTCCGTAAGATTGTCCCTACCCGAAATTGCCTTTCTGTCGTCCCTGGAGCGCTTGTTCAAACATCCTTAGGGCTCTTTTACATTTGCATCGCTGTAGGTAAACTATCTATTGAAGGGAAAGTTTGCTTCGGAATTTCTCTGGATTCGCCAATCGGTAAGCGTTTGAGTGGCCGAAAGGCTGGTGAAACTTTTGTTTTTAATGGAACTCAGGTGAAAATTTCGGAATTGAGATGATTTGAACAGCAAGGAATTCGGGAACTCAGCCGATGCTCGCTTGTAGGCTCATTTGTTCAATGCCTTATCTATGACCATTATCGTGATGTATGCAAGTCTATTTTAGACAAAATTACGAGAATACTGTCTCGTATACCCTTCAGATTTGTGGTATTGCTATACGTTGTTTGAATATGACTACGCTTTTGATTATTTTACTCTATGCCGTATTAATGTATTTTGTAAAGAGTAAAAGCGTCAAACATGGAAAACAGGGACAATTATCTTTCGGACGAGCATTATCAAGGCAAGGAGCGACTAGCGTCTAACAATGCTTATGTAATTTTTCAAGAAGCTCAACTTCATTATTTCGCATTACTTTCTGAAAGTGGTTCGATTCTTCTGAAATCGCAGGGGTACAAGTCTGCTGCAGCAAGAGACAATGGGCTTGCAGCTGTGGAGAAAAACCGGCAATTGAGGGAGAGATTCTCTGCCGTGGAAGCAGGTGGACAGTGGTTTGTAAGCTTGAAAGCTGCAAATCATCAGGAGATTGCTTTGAGTCCGGCTTTGAAAACAAAGTCGGAAGCAATAGCAATGTTAGAGGGTTTCTTCAGCGCTAATAACAATGTAGGTTTATCCAAAGACGAATATCTGCCAGTTCAAGATTATGCTGGTCAGGAAGTCTCTTCCAAGGCGGCAGAATTTGCTGCTTTTCAAAAGAATGGTCTTTACTACTTCGCTTTGCTGGATTCCAAGGGCAATGTTGCCATGCGATCCCAGGGTTACAAAACTGCTAATGCACGAGATGGAGGTATTAATTCTGTGATCAACAACCGTGGGAATAAATCCCGTTATCATGTTGTGGAGCAGGGTGCAGAGCACTATGTCAGTCTACGTGCAGGTAATCATCAGGAGATTGGCTTGAGTGGGCCTATGAGCTCGGCTGCGGAGGCTCAAATGGCCTTGGCTGCACTGGTAGCTTCCTTTGGAAAATCAGAGCAAAAGTCCAATGAGAAGTTATCGAACATTACTGGCACTCTAGGTGGTACGACAATAGCTGGATTGGCGGGAGATCTGTCACAGCCTGCTAAATCGACTGAAGGGAAGGAGCAAGAAGAGGGTGCGGTCGAGAAGGTAGAAAAGATCGAAGTGCAAGAGATTCCGCAAATCATCGAGGAACAGAAGATTGTGATGGAGCACAAGAGTGAGGCGGAAAGTACTTCTTTAGAAGAAGTGGAGGAATCTACTAGCTCGGAGACTTCAACTGTTAAAAAAGAGGAAGGTATCTCCGCTGTGGGTCTTGCAGCCGGACTCGTTGGTTCTGGCGCTGTGCTATCAGGTGGAGGCAAGGTCGAGTCATCGTCGACAAAGATAGACGAGGGTTCCGGCAAGAATGAAGTGGAAAGTGATCACATTGAGGATGTGTATTTGAAATGTGCAGAATACGCTGGAAGAAAGGTAAACGATAAGGTGAACAATGTTGCGCTGTTCAAGAAAGACGACCAATACTACTTTGCCCTTTATGATCAAGCAGGTGAGGTGAGACTTAGGAGCGAGGGATTTAGCACGGCAAAGGACAGAGATCAAGAGTTGTCGGGCGTATTGAGACTTAAGGATGAAACGGAAAGGTATGAGACAATTCGGCTAAAAGGAAGCTTTATACATGTGCTCAAGGATGAGACTGGCCGGGAGGTTGGACGTTCATGCCTTACGAATCAGGAGAATCCTGTAGTTCTGATCACAAGTTC
>JAHDEE010000386.1:0-1298 GCA_020629005.1 Chitinophagales bacterium | reverse complement strand
GAATGCAAGGCCTATCGTTCGCAACCGATTACGGATGAGAAGAACAATGTTTCTATGTTCAAGCATAAGGGGAAGTTCTACTTTGCTATTTACCACGATGACAAGAGTGTACGATTGCGCAGTGAGGGTTTCAAGAATGCCAGTCGCAGAGATCAGGAGTTGTCTGCCGTACTCAAACTGAAAGATGATAAAGGGCAATACGAGACGATCGAAAGTAATGGTAAATATGTGCATGTGCTGAAGAATAAATCTGGCGATGAAGTTGCTCGAAGTTGCCTCAGTTCAAGTGCGCTGCCCTTTACAGCAGTTGCTGGTTCTGGTGGTGTTTCCAAAACCGTTGCAGCTACTGGTGCTTCTGTTGCGGCAAGCTCTTTAGCGTCCGAGAAGAGCAGTGCTAAAGAGGTGTTACCGCCAGTGGAGAAGAAGGTTGTCACACGAACTGCTGCTGCTGGCAGTGCTGCTGCAAAGCCCGCGGCTGTCTCTGGCGGAGGATTCAAGTGGTGGTGGCTCCTACCGCTATTGCTGCTAATTCCTTTGTTCTTCGGTTGGAAAACATGCAACAATCAGGCGAATGTAGTGCCAGCGGTGAAGACCACTTCGACCGCGGATAAAGCAAAGAAAGACAAGCTGGCTGCGGAAAAGGCGGCAGAGGCAAAGAGGCTAGAAGCTGAACGTATTGCCGCAGCAAAGAAGGCGGAAGAGGAAAGAAAGACGGCAGAGGTGGCAGAGAAAAAAGTCGAGGAAAAGAAAGTAGCAACGGAAAAGAAGGATACAAAAGAGGAGGCCAAGAAGAAAGATGTCTTACCTGTGGCAGCAAAGAGTTGCGATTGTTCTGCGCAAAAGCATCGGGTATTTAAGGTTCCATCCGGACCTGCACCTAAAACGCTCACGAAGCTGGGCTTGTTCCCCGAATTTGGTGATAGTCATGCCCTCGATCCTGCAGGATTCTACAGCAAATTGAAAAAACGCTATGACAGTGTAAGTGTCGATCGACAATTCCTGGATGGTATTTTCAAGGCTATGGGCTACAAAGGATTTAGCGATGCTAAGCCGTCGATGTTTTCCAATACAACGATTAAGAGTGGAATTACAGCCAACATCGGTGGAGGACCGAATCACAAGACTTATCACCGCAAGCTTGCATTGAGTGGTAAAGACCTCAAAGCCTTCAAGATTAAGGCAGCAAATGGATGTGAACTTCATTTCATGAAGACTTGTGGAAACCATATGTTCTATTGTCCGAACTAGTATGGGAGCGTTCGAAAAGAAAAAAGCCGAGATTGGGTAGAAGCATTATG
>JAHDEE010000090.1 GCA_020629005.1 Chitinophagales bacterium | reverse complement strand
CTTCAATCCCAATTCTGGTACCCTTCACTTTGACATTCCTGCCAACCAAGTTGCGTATGCCCTGATCGACCTTTATGGAAGAACCCTAAAAGAAGGGACATTGAATACAGGTACCATCGACATGAGTGGATTAGCGAATGGCTTGTATACAGTTGTGCTCTCTTTGGACGGCCAAAAGGCCAGGCACAGCGTATTGTTACAGCAGTAGTATCCAGCTAAAAGACAATACAATTGCTACGGCGGAGAGGCGGTTGCCAATAGCCCCGATGGAAGTGGAAATGCAGCTGCCGGATATGGGACTGAGTGCCCGCCAGCGCTAGCTCGACGATAGGAGAGATGGCGATGGCGGATGCACGAAGCCCATAGCCGGTAGTTGCATTGCAGCGGACAGCGGGTAGGGCAGATCGCGATGGAGACCCCTTTCGCTCCAAAAAATTATTCGACAATTTCTTTGCTAAAAATGCCTTATCTTTTGCTCATGCTTTGTCCATTGAAATGCTTCTGTTTTTGCCTGCTCTCTGCTTTGCTTGTTTTCGCGCCAGCAGTAGATTTAACGGCACTAGATCTGGATCTGTACACTCAGGAAGAGGTGGACAATGTTCCAGCTTTGTTGTCTGGTGTCGAAGTGATTGAAGGTTCGGTGCGGATTTTATCTGGTTTTCCGGACATTTTCAATCTGGATAGTTTGTATGCAATCAAGTCGATTGCGGGTGATTTGCAGATTAGCAATTGTCAGCAATTGGTAGATATTTCCGGCCTGTCAAATCTTGAGAGTATTGGTGATGATCTCACAATTTCTAATTGCAATTCCTTGACCAATTTGTATGGCCTGGAGGCAGTGCATACGATAGGTGGTGACTTGGTGATTAGCAATAATTATGATCTGCTTCATATTGATGGGCTTCAGAGCGTTTCCGGAATTCTGGCAGAATTTGGGGTTTATGAAAATGCTTCGATGACTACTCTGCATCTGCCGGATGACTTGAATACAGTGATTGGCCGGGTAAATATTAGCGAGAATAATGGCTTGCAAACTATTTCAGGAGCTGGCTCACTAGCTAACTGTGAGCAGTTGACAATAAAAGAGAACCTGGAGCTGGTTTCAGTCATAGGCTTTGAGCAACTGGAGTCGGTCCCAGTGCGTTTTGAGCTCCAAGGAAATGATGCATTGGAAAGTATGTCGGGGTTTGATTCTTTACAAGAACTGAATGATTTGCTCTTGTATGATAATGCTTCTTTGGCTTCCCTGCCTGCGTTCGGGAATCTGCTAGTTATAAATGGATTGTGTAATATTCAAGGTAATGGTGGTATGACTGAGTTGGTGGGTTTCGAGAATTTGCAGCAGGCAGATAATGTGCTCGTCCAATACAATCAACAACTTTCAGTGATAGATGCTTTTGCGAGTATTGATAGTGTTACACTTATTAAAATCATTGGCAATGATAGCTTAAGGTTGATCAATGGTTTTGATTCGCTGCGGGCTGTAGGGCTTGTGCTTGAGATTGAAGACAACGAGAGCTTAGAGAGGATCGAGGCTTTTGGCATGTTGGAAACTATTGGTGAAGATCTGCAAATTGATCGAAACGGGCAACTGAAGGAGCTGCTTGGTTTTGAGTCTCTTCATACGATTAATCGCGACTTTAACATGCGACAGAATTTTTCGTTGGAGACTTTGTCGTCTTTTCCTTCCTTGCAATTTATTCACAATGATTTGATCATCGAGTATAGTGGATCAGGACTGGATATAGATGGTTTCAATGCATTGCAGCAAGTTGGTCACGATATTGGCATTAGACAGAATCCCGGCTTGCTGAGCATAGAGGGCTTTGGTAGTCTGGATAGTTTGGGCCACAATCTCCAACTGTTGGCCAATGACTCTCTGCTGACTTTGAGTGGTTTTGAGCAACTACGAATTATTGCGAACAAAATCCACATAAGCCAAAATGCCGAGCTTCAGGAAGTAGCCGGTTTTTCGGGGCTGGAATCACTAAAAGAACTGAAATTGGAATCCTGCCCAAAATTGCACAGCCTTGGTGATTTTTCGAGCCTATCTGAGGTGAATAATATTGACTTGTTTCAACTTCATTCGCTGATGAATCCGACAGCTTTTTCCGCTGTCGACAGCCTGGGAGGTACCCTGTTTATCCGGGATTGTCTTATGTTGAATGATTTATATGCTTTTGAAAATATGCGATATGTTTATGGGCGAGTTTTGATTCAGGATTGCCCTTCTCTGGAATCTCTTGATGGTTTGCAGTCACTTGAAACGGTTCGGCTTGGGTTCTCGGTTCGTGACTGTGAGACGCTATCTTCCATCGAACAATTGGAAAGCCTCATCGCTGAGGAATTAGGAGGATTGACGATATTGCGTAATCCGGCACTTGAAGATTGTGATGTACAGGCAATTTGTGACTATTTGGCGATTGACCCTCTGCAAAGTATTATAGCTTTCAATGGCGACCCCTGTAGAGAATTGGAAAATTTCATGCACCGTTGTGGACTGTTGGCGGATCATGAATGCAGGATTGAAGGGGCTGTGTGCAACAGTGCTTATCCCATTGATTCGCTGATTGTATGGTACCCCTATTGTACTAGTATCGCTGGAGACCTCACGTTGAGAGGAAACTACGCCGATATAGATACTCCTGTCCAGATTGAAGAAATTCAGGGGAACTTGCGTATCGAAGAATCTGATTTACAGCAAATTCACGGCCTTGCTGCCTTGCAAACTGTAGGAGGCTCCATGGAGCTGATCGAACATCCTTATCTTACAAATCTATCGGGGCTTTCGAACTTGAATTACGTTGGCCGCAGTGTGCGTGCGTTCGACAATTCGTCACTGCAAAATTTTCAGGGCTTAGCGGGATTGACTTTTCTTGCCGACAATCTAGACATAGGGAGAAATCAGCTAACTTCTTTGCATGGTTTGCAGAACCTGAGCGAGATTGGTGGCTTCTTTAGCCTGAGGGAAGAACCTGTTTTGAACAATCTGCAAGGGCTGGAGCAATTAGAGAGTATCGGAAAGTTTGCTTTCATTGGCGACAACCCGCAGCTGCTTTCGTTTGAAGGGCTCTCTTCCTTAGATTCATTAGGTAAACATCTTCATGTCTATAACAATATTGGGTTGAATGATCTGGAGTCGCTAATGAATTTACGTAATATTGATGGTCCGATTCACCTGGTTGGGAATTCGAGTCTGTCCTCCCTGGGTGGCCTTCAAAATGTGAACAGTGCCGGGATAGCCAGCCTGCTCATTACAAATAATGACGAGCTGGAAGTCTGCGCCTTTCCGAATATTTGTGACTGGATTTTTGCGAATCCGGAGTTGGCAACTATTGATGAAAATAGTACGGGCTGTAATACCACGGAGGAGATTATCAATTTATGCCCCAATGTAGGTTCGGCTAGCATAGATTTTCAACTACAGGTTTACCAAAGCAATGACTATTTGATGTTACATCAAAGCATTAGGGACGGTACAGCCTATTGTGTGTACAACCTGCTGGGACAAGAGTTGGACCGTGGCCGACTAAGGAATCAATACATCGACATAGCCGGATTGCCTACTGGACAATACTTTCTACAGCTATTTCACAAAGGGCAGGCTAACTCGTTTCGATTCGCCATACAGCCGAAGTGACACTGTCCGGTGCTGGACTAAAGAAAGGCTCAGACGGCTGTTTTTTGCCAAACATTTGCAGTGGCATTCTCGTTAATGATTTAAAGACTTCAGCATGAAAAGTATCCTTGCAATTTTTTGTATCGCAGTAATTTTTATTGCCTGCTCATCCAGCACCGCTCGACAGGTTGAGCGTAATTCACAGACTGCGCAGGAACTTAGCGGATATAGCAAAGCCTATTTTGCATCGGGTTGCTTCTGGTGTGTCGAGGCAATTTTTGAAAGTGTGGAAGGGGTGCAGGAGGTTATCTCTGGTTACTCTGGAGGTAGCGCCAAGACTGCGAATTACCAACTAGTGAGTGGTGCCAAGACCCGGCACGCCGAGGCAGTGGAAGTATATTACGATCCGTCTGTCGTAGATTATAAGACCTTGCTAAAGGTCTTCTTTGGTTCTCATGATCCGACGACCAAAAATCAACAGGGTAATGATCGCGGTCCCCAATACCGCTCTGCCATCTTCTATCAGACTAAAGAGGAGAAGGGGGCGGCGGAAACTTATATGGCGCTGCTCGCTGCCGAAAAGGTCTTTCCCGCTCCGATCGTGACTGAGCTAAGTCCCTTTGAAGCCTTCTATCCGGCGGAAGACTATCACCAAAATTACGAACGACTCAATCCTGGCAATCCCTATGTTCAAGCTGTTTCCATTCCTCGTCTGAAGCGCTTCCAGGCCAAGTTTCCTGAGCTACTGAAGAAAGAGCATTAGTTTTGAGATGTAAGTTTTGAGTTTTGAGTTTTGAGTTTTGAGTTGTGGGTATTGGGTAATGGTCCGATCCCAGATCTTGGATGTGGAAGCTTGGTCTATGAGACAGCGACTCACGACCAACCGAGCTGTCGGCAAACCCAATTTGGAGTCTTCAACGATCGCTGAGCCAGAGTGAGTAGAAACCAAATTGGGAGTCTTCAACGGTCGCTGAGCGTAGTCGAAGCGCCCGTTGAAGACGGACCACGAAGAACAATATTGTTATTGCACAAGGCCTTCATTACTAGCTCCGTAGTCCGCCAATAACGGACCTTTCGGCTCCGCTCAAGGGCCGTCATTGGCTACTGCATTAATATGAGCAAAGTCGTTTTTCAGAGAGGCGAATTAGTTTTTACTCACTCTAGAGCGTAGTCGAAGCGCCCGGCGAAGACGGACTTGCAATCTGTAATCCGCAATCCCAAATCCCAAATCCGCCCCTCCCTGGCATAATAAATGCAAGAATCAACAAAATGCAGTAGATTGCAGGAGAAACAGGCCTTATGACGGACAAAGAAAGAAAGGAACTCCAGGAAAGGGTTCGAACAGAAATTGAACAAGTTAAGTCGGATGTAGCAGACCTGAAAGATCAGGCTAAACCAGTGGCACCAGAAAATGCGATCGGCCGAGTCAGCCGAATGGACCATATCAACAATAAGGCAATCCAGGAGGCAGCACTGGTAAAGGCAAAGGAAAAGCTCAGTCGATTGGAAGAGATGCTGGCAAAATCAGATCGCCCTGACTTTGGAGTATGTCTGCGCTGCAAGAAGCCCATTCCGATTCTGCGGCTGATGTATTACCCTTCTAGCAACAAATGTGTCAAGTGCTCAGGTTAGAAGCTGCAAAACATCACCTGAAAAACCTCATGAAAGTACAGCTACCCATGCTACAAATGGTTGTAGAGCTAGATTGGTTTTAGAATGATGGCTGCATTCCCCTTATACCCATGTCGACAACCAGCTCTCCGTCGAGTGGTTCAAAGAGGCCATTTCCATTGTTGTCTATCCACTCGAAACTGTTGTTGGTAGATAGCGAAAGCTCAATCTCAATGTCTTCCGTTTCATTGCCGGTGATTTGCAGTGCTGAAGGGAAGTCTCCCGTTACTACACAGGAACCTGCAGGAATAGGTGCCGAATCAAACAGTGGATTTGGAACAGTGGTGGCTCCTTCCGGGGCCTGGCCAGATACTGTTTGGTATTGCGTTTCGAAAGCCCAGTAGCCCTGTCTTCTGTTTTCATTTACCTGCAACACATCCTGCTTCACAGTATGAGACTCGATATAAGTGTTGTAGGCGATAAAGGAGGCTATGGTACCTCTCAGGTTGAGGCCTAATGCTTTGAAGTCGATATCGTAATTCTGGTAGGACAGGCTAACGCGAATCCACTCGTAGGTTCCGGCGGCGATTTGGCTAAGAGGAATGGAGAAAAATAGCTCGCCCTCATCCACCACACTTGCCTGGGCATAATCAACTGCTTTCTCTCCACCGCTTGTGGTTTCGGCTCCCTGGTAAAGTACCTGCCCTTCGCCTAATTGTGTGAAAGCCGTTGGAGCCAGCTCTATGTAATGAGCGGAGATGCTATTGAAATCAGGAGACTGCGAAGCATGACCAGAGGGCAATGAGGCAGTCTGGCCTATACTGTTTGTGCGTTCTTGCTCAGGATCAAACTTGAAGCGAAAGTTGACCATTGCCTCGCTGCTGTTGCCCTGATTGTTGTCACTATTATTTGGATCATCCTCATCATCCTTTCCGCATGAGCAGAGAAGCAATAAGAGCATTAGAAGTAATCCGGCGGAGATTCGCATAGCACTAAATTTTGGCCTTAAAACTCAATTCGCTTCGAAAATAGTATTCACAAGGCTCAAAAAAAATCAATGCAGCGGCAATTTGCCCGTTTCCTGGCTGCCACAGCCAAAAGAGTATCGAAGTACTATGCGAAGCTTTAGTTAGTAAGAGAGAAAAGAAATGCAAAAGAAAAAGCCAGACGCCCACTTTGGGAGCATCTGGCTAATTATATCCTTAGCAAAAGGTGTGGTTGGTATTATTCTATGATGGTGTAGGGAAAACTCTCCATAATGTTCTGGTAGAAGAACCTCCCTACTGAATCTGCCATCAAGCATTCTATGTAAAAGTTGGCAGGTACTTCTTTGAAAATATATAAATGTCCGTTCTTGAATTTTACTTCCAGTACTTTCTTCTCCAGATCGTAACCTACACTCTTTATCTTAGAAGATTTGACATTGACATGTTCAGTTGACACCATATTTACGCATTGCTTCCGCCTCTCTTGAGGCCGTACTTTTCAATCTTATTATACAGGTGGCTTCTTTGGATTCCCAGCTCTTCTGCAGTCTTCGAAACGTTCCAGGCGTTTCTCTGCAACTTTTGCTCAAGGAAGCTTTTTTCAGCGAAGTCCTTAAATTCCTGAAATTTACTAAATCGATCGAAAAAGTCCACAAAACTTTCTGGTCTCTTATTTGGCGAAACGTATGAAATTACGTCATCCGCAGTGATTTTGTCATAGCTAAGGATGATCAAGCGCTCAATCACGTTGCGAAGTTCACGAATGTTACCAGTCCAGTGAAACTTCTGAAGTTCACGAACTGCATCATCCGTGATGTCTTTGGCCTTCATGTTGTACTCCTCGCAAATGTCCTGGATGAATACCTTGGCAAGTAGTGGAATATCCTCCTTGCGGGCATTTAGCGAAGGTACATGTATCAGTAGCACGCTCAATCTGTGGTAGAGGTCAATACGGAACTTGTTTTGTTCCACTTCCTCCATTAGATTCTTATTGGTAGCTGCGATGATTCTCACATTAACCGAGATTTCCTTATCTCCACCTACGCGAGTGATCTTGTTCTCCTGTAGGGCGCGCAACACCTTGGCTTGTGCAGACAAACTCATATCCCCGATCTCATCAAGGAACAAGGTTCCTCCATTCGCTTGCTCGAACTTACCGATTCTTTGCTTCACAGCTGAAGTAAAGGCGCCTTTCTCATGTCCAAACAATTCGCTCTCGATCAGCTCGGAAGGTATAGCTGCGCAATTGACCTCAATCATTGGATTTTCGGTTCTGTTGCTTTTCTCATGTATCCACCTAGCTACCAATTCCTTACCAGTCCCGTTATCCCCGGTAATCAAAACACGGGCATCTGTGGGAGCAACTCGATCAATCGTGGCTTTGATTTTCACAATTCCTGGCGACTCGCCTACGATAGCGCGCACTTTGGAGACCTTTCTCTTGAGCACTTTCGTTTCCGTGATCAAGGTTGTCTTTTCCAGCGCATTACGCACCGTGATCAGCAAACGGTTCAAGTCCGGTGGCTTGGCTATATAATCGAATGCGCCATCTTTAACAGCTTCAACGGCCGTTTCCATGGTTCCGTGCCCAGAGATCATCACAATCGGAAGATCTGGCTTTAGCTTTGTAGCTTTCCCCAGCACTTCAAGTCCGTCTAATTTCGGCATCTTGATGTCTAGGAAGACCACGTCATATTTTTCGCTCTTGATCTTCTTGAGACCTTCAACGCCATCAAATGCTTCTTCTACTGCATAACCCTCATATTCGAGAATTTCGCGTAGGGTTCTTCTGATTCCCTCTTCATCATCGATGATGAGAATCCTTTCCGATGTTTTTGCCATTGAGTATAGCTAGGGTTTTAATAAACGTAAATTGGTTAATTGGCTCGTAGAATTGGGACCGAAAAGAATCTAACTTACTGAAGCGAATCTGACTTTCGTTTCACTTTGCTTCCTTCCCATTGAGTTCTGATCAAGCGCGTGAAATTCTCACTGCCACTTGCCTGCAATTTTTTTGCCACAATTCTATTTATCAGTTGCTTTTAAAATTTCGCCTCCTTTGTATCGTTCCTCTCGTACAAGAGTGCCAGTGGAATCAAAGATTTTCCACTTTCCTTCTTTCTCTCCTTTTTTATAAGTGCCTGAGGTTTTGACAGTTTTGCCATCTTCATGGTAGGCAGAGTACTCTCCATGAAGCAAATTTGCTCCATAATTACTGACGCTCTTCAACTCACCAGTTTGATAAAAAGCTTTGACCTCTCCTTCAATTTGCCCGCCTTTGTAATGGTACTCGGTGAGCAGGTTTTCATTTTGATAATACCATTTAGAAATCCCTTCCTTTCGCCCATTCTCGTAATAGGATTCCTCCTGAAGTTTTCCTGTGTCGTAGTAGGATCGACGTGGACCATGCAAATACCCATTTTTATAATTCTCCTGAAGCAACAATTTGCCACTTGTTGTATAGGTTTTGCTCACGCCGTACAGCGAATCGTTTCTATAAAACGATTCCTTTTCAACACTTCCTCTTTTGGTAAACTGTAAATGAAAACCGTTCTTCTTGCCATCGCGATACTCTTCTAGTCTGCTGATTCCTCCCTTAGTGTGGAAAACGAGCGTGTTGCCATGCTGCTTGCCTTTGTACAACTGTGCCTTTTCATACAGGTCGCCTTTGTAACTATAGACGGTTCGCAACTGATAATCAGAATCAAATGGATCACTTTCGTAAATAGTGTCGGCCTTCGAGTCTTTAGTATTGACGCCGCTTCTTACCGTACCGGTTGTTTTTTGTGCCTGAGCGGAAAGACAGCAAAAAAGCAATAGCACACAAATCTTGTAGGTCATTGTTATGAGATCATGAATTTTGTAACAAAGTGGTGGGCCTGTAAGCCGGGTTCTGTTACCACCTAAGTGGCATCTATCATTTATCTGGGATTTCGGTCACCCGAAACCTCTAGCGACCTACCCCCCGGCGGAAGCGAGTAACTTCCTTGTCCAAACGGACAACGCCGGTATACGTGGTCTTTCAGCCCACAAGGTTTACCCCCAAAAGCAGTTACCTGCTGATGACGTAGGCTCTTACCCTACATTTTCACCCTTACCCAGAGCGTTTAGGCTCTATGGCGGTTATTTTCTGTGGCACTGTCTGTCTTCTGATTACTCAGAATCCCTTCCGTTAGAAGGTGTGGCACTCTATGCTGCCCGGACTTTCCTCACCTCGCATCTAACGAGGAGCGATAGATCCTCCCACCGGTACAAATGTACAATATATTAGACAGTCTGAGAAAGAAATCTAAACCTTAGACTAAAATTTCTGAACATCTATACTAAAGTTCAATGATGCTGGCACCATGGCCGAATCTTGGGTCAAATTCATTATGAAAGGATTTCACTTCCGGATAATCGCGAAGCACCTTAAAAATCTCGGATTTTAATTTGCCGCTGCCAACTCCATGAATAACAATCATTCTTGCATAATCCTCCCTAATAGCCTCCCTCAAATTTTGCTGAAAATGCTCAAGCTGAAGATCTAACTTTGCCCGATTGCTAAGGTTCTTGGGCTTGTCCGGAATGGCCTCCAGATGTAGATCGATGACCATTTCCTTTGCCTTTACTTTAAGATAATTGTTGAATGCCGGATGCATGAGGTCCGCATCAGCATATCTACTCAGATCCAGTTTGGATTTTGGAGCCTCTTTATCAGCTTTCTTTAGTATGGCTTTGCGTTTGTCCTCAGGCAAATGCTTGCAAAGAACGACTGGATAACATGGCCGGTCGAAACCTTCCGGTTGACTCGGGTCTTTCAAGAAATGCTTGCCCTTTGGTCTATGTGTAAAAGCAAACTGCTGAAGGCTGCTTGCTTCCGGGTCAGGATTGGTGAATTCAAACTCCAATCGAGGTGAGAAATTGATATCTTCAAAGTACAGCGCCGTCAATTGAATCTGCTCTCGTCCTCCAAGTACACGATTGATCTTAAAGTCCACCTCTTCGTCAATCACCAATTTGAAATCGAATTTAAGTGCCCAGCCGCTGTCATTGATCAAGCTGATGTACAAGTATTCGATCAGCCCATCACTTTGGTAGTTTGGCTCCATGGCTACCCGCAAACCTTTGTCCTTACCTCGGTCCAAAGTAGTGTTCAAACCAGTTTGCAACAGGCGCTCCGCAACTTCGGCTTTTGTGACCTTCTGATCGGAGCCTCGGCTGACATGGTCAGGTACCACCTCCTCTATATCTTCTATCAATACCGGAAACTCAATCCCGTCCAATACTACCAGCAGACTATCGCGATCAAGTCGGTCCACAATTTCTGCATGCTCACCTGTAGCAGTTATTCTAATCCATTCGCCTGCATTTAATCCCATGCTTAGTTCTTTTGAAAGATGAAAAGGTGGTGATCAAACAAATAGGCTTGTTGATACCTCAAGTGCTCCAGCAAAGTACAGCCATTTTTTTCAAACATTGCAATGTACTCCAGATCATCGTATTGATGCGGATGCAAAGCATCCAATGGCATCAACCGCAGAGCCCGCTTGGCCCACTGATGGTTGTGTGCATCAATAGTGACGATCAGATAGCCTTCCTTCTTCAGCACTTCGCAGAGCTTTCGCACGCTAAATTGCAAATCTGAAAAATGGTTGATCGCATTCATGCTGAAAACCAAATCAAATTGCTCTTCTGTATTATAGTCTTCAAAAGCTACTGATAGAAAATCAACCCAGGGGTAGGCAGCAGGATCAAAATGTGAAAGGTCCCACTGGTAATCGGCAAGCAGAGGATCAACCGCAGTTACTTCACAGTTGGCTAATATCATGAAAATGCCTGCAGGACCACATCCGGCATCCAATGCCTTTAGTTGATCGTTGATAGGCAAAATGGTTTTACACTTTCCTAGCAGATTCAACCAATACTCGGCTTTCCATTTTAGATAATCGCTTGGAGATTTCTTGCGCAGGTAGTTTTGCCACCACTTCTTTTCGAGTCGCTGAGCCAGTTTCCATTTAAACGTTTTCTTCATCTGAAGAGATTAGAATGCCATCTTTGCAACGGGAATGCTCACAGTGTTGCCATCGATGGCCAGGATGGTATTGCTGAATATTTCTTGCGCCTCGCTAAGTAGTGGTTGCAAGTTGCTGTATTTGCTTGAAAAGTGTCCGATCATTAGCTGCTTCACATCAGCGGAAAGAGCAATAGCAGCAGCGTCATGTGTTGTGCTGTGCATGGTCTGCTTTGCTTTGTTAGAATTGCTCTGATCGAATGTAGCCTCATGATAAAGCAGATCAACACCCTTGATCAATTCGATTAGAGCTTCACTATAAGTAGTGTCAGAACAGTAGGCATAGCTTCTTCCGGGCGGGGAATCTATAACCAGCTCATCATGAGGGATCAGTTTATCATCCCTGTATACACCTTTGCCATCCTTAATTTGCACGAATTCTTCTATGCTTAGGTCTAGCAAGGCAATCTTTTCTTTCCTGATCCTGGGTGGCCTTTGTCTTTCCTGAAAGAGAAAGCCTGTTGTAGGAATTCGGTGAGTAAGAGGTAGGCTCGTCACCGAGACATACTTGCTTGCATAAACAAGTTCCGGACGCTCGTCCTGAGTTGCATGAAAGTGTAATGGAAAACTCAGAGAAGATTGGCTGTGCTTCAATTGCACTTCAACAATTTCCTGGATACCTATTGGCGCGTGAATATGCAGAGGGAGTTCCCTCCCCATCAGCTCATAAGAGGTCAATAAACCAATCAGACCAAAAAAATGATCGCCGTGCAGATGGCTAATAAAGATACGCTCAATGCGCCCTCGCTTTACCTTGCAGTCGCTTAGTCTCGATTGAGTTCCTTCGCCACAATCTACAAGAAAAGTCTCGTTCTCCAGGCGAACAACTTGTGCACTGGGATGTCGACCATGAGCAGGAAGCGCAGAATTGCTTCCCAAAATGATAACATCAAACCTCATCTTGATCTGGGTCGCCGCTCAATTCCTTTTTCAACTCGCCCAACATAATGAAGTCTCTTGCTTCAGCGATATCCGGAAAGATCTTCAAGACCTTATCGAGTTGCGAAATTTTTATCAGCCTGCTGACGTTCTCCTTTATATTGGCAAGAACAAGATTGCCACCGTTCTGGCCACACAGTCGATTGGCTACTAGTATTGCACTTAGCCCTGAGGAATCAACAAAAGTGACCTGGCTTAAGTCCAGCACAATATTGCTTATTCCTTCTGTGTTTAGCATGATCAACTCAGTCTTGAGTTCAGGTGCCACGAGGCTGTTAAGCTTCTCGTCAAGTACAGTGAAGACTGTATACTTTTCCTGCTTATCCAAGGTACATTTCATAGTGCAAAGATTTCTTTACGGTGGCTACAAATTTAGTGTTTTTTGAAGTAATTGTGTGGGAAATTTTCTGAACTGACGAAGTGACCACAATTTGCCCTCCGAAAGTTCATAATTGGCAAAATTTAGTTTCGAACTTCGGAAAATCTGTCTAAATTACAGCTTAGGTCTGCCAATATGTACTATAAAGTACCATGGCTTGATTTTTGAACTCCTTCGCTGCCATAGAGGGCCACCCAGTAGTGCCGAACTTTTGCCCTGCTACTTTGTATCAATGGTAGAATTCAAAATAAGGACCACGCCTTTTGCAGTATGCAGTTTGATCGATTTCCTCGCAAACTGCTTTTTTGTCAGTAGACACCTTTAATTTAATTATGGAAGCAAAATTTTCACAGCAGGTAAAAGAAGTGATTTCCTATAGTAGGGAAGAAGCTTTGAGGCTAGGACATGAGAGCATCTCTGTTGAGCACCTTTTCCTTGGAATTATCAGGGAAGGGGAAAGCCTTGCCATTAACGTCCTGACTTCCTTACGTACCGACCTGGTCAGATTGAGGAAGGATGTCGAGAATGGAATTAAGAGCAGCATCCGACACCAGGCTTTCACTGGTAAGCAGTTGCCGCTCACCAAATACGCGGAAAAAGTGCTGAAGATCACAGTGCTCGAAGCTAAGAATCTTAAAAGCGAAATGATCGGAACGGAGCATCTAATGCTGTCGATTCTGAAATTTAAAAAGGGCATGATCACCAACTTGCTCGATCAACGATATCATATTACATACGAAGTATTCAAAGCAGAGCTGGAATACTTGCAACAAGACTTTAGAGACGAGTTGCCAGGTGACTCTGAAGACGACGAATCTTTCGACGAGGAAAGAAGAAAGACGTATGGGCCTCAAAAGAGAGGTCAAAGCAATAAGTCTAAGACTCCCGTGTTGGACAACTTCGGACGTGATATAACCAAGTTGGCCGAAGAAGGAAGACTAGACCCGATTGTAGGTAGAGAGACCGAAATTGAAAGAGTCTCCACTATTCTGAGCCGGAGAAAAAAGAACAATCCAATTCTAATTGGAGAGCCGGGTGTAGGGAAAACAGCCATCGCTGAAGGACTTGCATTGCGCATCACTCAAAGAAAAGTAAGCCGTGTGCTGTTCGGCAAAAGGATTGTGATGTTGGATTTGGCCGCACTTGTTGCAGGTACCAAATATCGCGGTCAGTTTGAAGAGCGTATGAAAGCAATCATGAATGAGCTCGAAAAGAATCGCGATGTTATTCTGTTCATTGATGAGATTCACACGATCGTAGGTGCTGGAGGAGCTACTGGCTCCCTTGATGCCTCTAACATCTTCAAGCCCGCTCTTGCAAGGGGAGAGCTACAAGCAATCGGAGCCTCAACACTAGATGAGTATCGTCAATACATCGAGAAGGATGGCGCACTCGAAAGAAGGTTCCAGAAAGTGCTGATTGATCCGCCAAGTGTGGAGGATACGATCACCATTCTGGAAAATATCAAGGAAAAGTATGAGGATTACCACAGCGTTTATTTCGAAGATGATTCAATCAAGGCATGTGTTACCTTGAGTAACAGGTACATCTCTGACCGCTTTTTGCCTGATAAGGCCATCGACGTAATGGACGAAGTAGGAGCAAGAGTGCACCTCAAAAATATACACGTTCCGCAAACGATTATTGATCTCGAAGGAAAGATTGAAGAGATCAACGAAGAGAAAAACAGAGTAGTGAAAAGCCAGCGCTACGAAGAAGCTGCTCGGCTGAGAGATACAGAAAAGCGATTGCTCAAAGATTTGGATACAGCCAAGAAGAACTGGGAAGAGGAGGCTAAGACTAAGAAGTACCCGGTCACCGAAGAAGATATAGCTGAAGTCATTGCTATGATGACAGGTATACCTGTCAACAGGGTCGCTCAGTCTGAAGGCAATCGTCTGCTCAGCATGGAAGATGATCTCAAGAAGGCTATCATTGGACAGGACGATGCAATTGCTAAGATCACCAAGGCTATCCAGAGAAACCGAGTGGGCCTAAAAGATCCAAAAAAGCCGATTGGAAGTTTTATCTTCCTTGGCCCAACTGGTGTCGGTAAAACCGAACTTGCAAAAGCATTAGCTCGATACATGTTCGACAATGATGATGCACTCATCAGAATTGATATGAGTGAGTACATGGAGAAATTCTCCTTATCCAGACTCATCGGTGCTCCTCCAGGCTATGTAGGTTATGAAGAAGGAGGCCAGCTAACCGAGAAGGTTAGAAGAAAGCCTTACTCAGTCGTACTGTTGGATGAGATCGAAAAGGCACATCCGGATGTGAGCAATATTCTGCTACAAGTACTCGATGATGGTATGCTTACGGATGGTTTGGGTAGAAAGATCGACTTCAAAAACACCTTGATCATCATGACTTCCAATGTCGGAATCAAGAAGAAGGACGAACGAACTGCAGGCTACTTCGGTGCAAGCGAGCAGGAAGATAAGAGCATCCTGGAAATGGCGCTTAAGAACATTTTTGCTCCGGAATTCCTAAACAGAATCGATGATGTGGTCATCTTTAACTCTTTGAGCAAAGATGATATCGTTCAAATCGTTGATATTTCACTTAAGGACGTATTGCAGCGAGTCAGAGATCTTGGCTACGAAGTAGTATTGACAAACGATGCTAAACTCTTCCTGGCGGACAAAGGTTATGATCCTAAGTTTGGTGCCAGACCGCTACATCGGGCTATTCAGAAGTATCTGGAAGATCCGCTGGCTGAGAAAATCCTCAATTCGGAGGTTTCTGAAGAGAGTGTTTTATGGGTTGCGACTGGCGAAGACGAACTGGTTATCACTGTTCGTGCAGCTGAGGAAAAAGCTGAGACTTCGGAAGGGACTGAGGATTAGCGTAATGCAAATATCGATTTTCAAAATGCAAAAGCCGGCTCAATTTTGAGCCGGCTTTTTTTGTCTCTATAAGGTCAATCTGTTCTAATCATCGGAGACTGCTTTATTTTTGTCCGTCCTTAGAATCAACTTCAATGCTGCACAACAAAAAATTAGTAATTTTGGAGGCTCTTATTCGTTGTTTTCATAGCAAAGAGTATTCGCAATAGTATTTTCTGCCTGCGCCACCTTGACCAAACAATAATCATGTTGCTGAAGCCACGGGTCCTTGCGACCTTACTTAGTATAGCATTTTGTTTTTCATACTCGCCTCGCTCGATGGGCAATCACCTGGTAGGAGGAGACCTAACCTACGAGTGTCTGGCTCCCGGAGAATATCGATTGACTTTCACTCTTTTTAAGGATTGCCTCAGCAATGTAGCACTGGTTAATGAACAAGGCAGTGTTTACAATCAAGGCACACTGGATTTGGCAATAGATTCCATCGACTTTGTCATATCGCCAGCAGATATTGCTTCCATACCTCCCGATACCGACAACATTTGCCCGGAAACCATCCCAGAAGTATGCCTGGAAAGAGGCATCTACCAGGTGGATCTGAGTCTGCCAAACACGCCAGATGGATACCTGATCGCATTACAGCGATGCTGCAGAAACAATACCATACTAAACATAGAAGCACCAGGTAGTGTGGGTACCACTTTCGTAGCCGAAATTCCGGGATCTGATGACCCAAATGAATGTGTCAACAGTTCCCCGACTTTTACCAGTACCCCTCCGCAGATCATCTGCGCCAACAGTGCTTTTCTATTTGATAATGCTGCTTTCGATCCCGATGGAGACAATCTTGTTTTTGAGCTTTGTTCCCCATATGCAGGGGCTACTGCAACAAACTCAAATCCTAATCCTTGCCCACCGCCACCCTATGAGGAGGTGCCTTGGATACCAGGTTTTGACTCCAACAATCAGATTCCTTCAGACCCTCCTATGTCGATTGATCCAAATACAGGGGAACTGTTTCTCTTTCCAACCACAGTAGGACAGTATGTTGTAGGTATCTGTGTATCTGAATATCGTGATGGTGAATTGCTTAGTACCGTTCGAAGAGACTTTCAATTCAATGTAACAGAATGCCAATCGCTTGCTCCTGGTATTGGCACTTCAACAGTGGCCGGTGATTTAGAGTTCTTTCAAAACGACACAGTTGTAGGCTGTGCTCCACTTACTGTGAGCTTCGTCAATGCCACTAGCGGCGCAGACAGCTATCTCTGGGAGTTCGGAAACGGTGCTCCCTCAAGTGCCGAAGAAAATCCAGAAACGCCAATCATCTATACCGATACTGGACTATACGAAGTGAGGATGATTGCCGAAGACGAGGGCTGCAATCTCTCTGATACACTCAATCTTGTTGTTGAAGTACTAGAGCCAGATGTGATCTCGGCCGACATGGAGGTGCAGCTGCCCGCTGTGTGTACAGATTTGGATTTCTCTTTTCTCAACCAAAGCAGTACTCCAGCAGGCATCGATTACACATATACCTGGGATTTTGGCGATGGTAACCAAACCAATCAAGAAAATCCTTCTAATTCCTACATCTTGCCTGGGGCATACGATGTCTTTCTGGCGATAACCGGCCCAGCACCCTGCTACACCACCGATACTGTGAGGCAATCCATTAATGTCGGTGGTACGGATGTCGTAGCAGATTTTAGCATTCCTTCCATAGTCTGCGCTCCCTTCGAGCTAGACCTTCTTTCCAATAATCCCGCTCTTAATTATAGCTGGCAAACAGGAGATGGAACGCAACTAAACGGCGTTGCTGTAACGCATACTTATACCCAGGAAGGCAGCTATGATGTCCAGCTATTGGTCACCGATCCAGCTGCCTGTAATCAAGCAGATTCACTATCTCAAACTCTGTTGGTTTACGACACTCCTGCAGCAGCATTCACAGTCTCATCCGTATCTCCGGAAATTTTCGCACCAGTCATGCTTTCGACTGATATTACAGATACAGAAAACTTCACCTTCAGTTGGGATTTAGGAGATGGAAATACTTCTGACCTACCCAATCCTGATGTCGCTTATGCTGATATAGGAGAAAAGCAGATTTGCCTCACACTCGCACTCAATGATACCGACTGCGAAGACACCCAATGCCAAACCATATCGGTCACATCTGATGTAGCAATCGACATCCCCAGTGCTTTCTCGCCAAACGGAGATGGAGTCAATGATATGCTTATGATCCGTGGTAAAGGTTTCGGGACGGTAGATCTCAAAATCTTTGATCGTTTTGGCAAAGAAGTCTTTGCTACCACCGATCCCGCCATAGGCTGGGATGGCGCAATTGATGAGCAATACCAGGAAATGGACGTCTTTGTCTATGTCCTAAAAGCCGTCATGTACGACGGTACTGTCATCGATAAGAGCGGAAATATTACCATGCTCAAGTAGCCCTCACCCACTTCTTCCAGCATGATTTCTGCGCTGGATTTTAAACTTTCCTGACCTTCGAACTTGGCAAGCACCAATTGTGCTTCAGCAATCTTTTATTGCAGCTGGTACCGACAAAAAAGCCCCTAAACTTTTGTCTCGTCTCTGCAAGTATTCTAAATTTGCATTTATATATGTATTGTATAGTAAATTGTTTATCTTCTGCCTCTATAAGTTCGCTATTGCCTCAAACCTTAACCTGAGAAAAATGAGTACCAAAACCCTCTTGCTGATGCCAATATTGCTGATCAGCTGTTTGCTACAACCCTTAGCAGTCTACGCAAATCACTTGGTGGGAGGTGAGATGACCTACCAATGCCTTTCCCCGGGAGAATACGAGATCACTCTCACGATTTACAGAGATTGCCTTTCTCTAGTTAATCACGATGATCTAATAGGCGGGCTCTTCAACGCTAGTACGCTGGAACCTTTGGACCAAAATCTGGAATTTAACGTACTGGAAGACGATATTGAGTATTTGCCTCAAGAGCCAAGCATCAACTGTGCCTTGGATGTCTGTCGGGAGCGGGGACAACATAAGGTGAATTTAGCACTGCCAGCCAATGATGATGGATATATAGTTTCAGTAACAAGATGCTGCCGATCCAGTGATCTTTTGAATATCCTGTCACCGGCAACAACTGGCTTCACTTGCTTTGTGCTCATTCCGCCTGCAACGGATCCTGAAGCTTGTGCAAATAATTCCGCCAAATTCTCCCAACTTCCCTTGCAAACTGCATGTGTATCTGAAGACAGTACATATGAATTGGGTGCTCAGGATTCCGACGGCGATGAATTGCTGTATCGGCTTTGTAGTGCAATCATCGGGGGAAGCCCGGAAATGCCAAATCCTGATCCTATAGCACCTCCCTATGAAGAAGCGCTATGGAACGAAGGATATAGCACTACTATGCAACTGTCAGAAGATTCGGAATTAGAATTGAATCCGGAAACCGGAACCTTGACTTTCAATCCAGCTCATACAGGAAACTTTCTCCTTGTGGTATGTGCAGATGAGTATCGAGATGGCGTCCTGATCAATACAACCAGGAGAGAATTTACCATCCATGTGCAGGAATGTTTTTCTGCCAATCTTTATCTCGAAGACGATCCAGAGGCTTTGCCAAATCAAGACGGAGAATCAATATTTGGCTGTGCGCCATTCACCATTAGCCCTAGCACGGAGCAGGCTCAGGGTAGATCTTACATTTGGGAATTCGGCAATGGGGAGACGCAAGACGATATAGCAAATCCAGATCCCGTTACATATGAAGAAGCTGGGACCTACGAGCTAAGTCTTATAATCAAAAAGGACTATTGCCAGTATGCCGATACTACAACCCTGTATCTGCAGGTAGATGAGGCTCCCGGTGCTACCTTCGAAATTTCAAATCCTACTCCTCAAATTGGTGCTCCTATACAGCTAACGGCAGATAACAGCAATGAAGCCATAAATGAATACTACTGGGACATGGGTGAAGGAAGCAGCTTAGAGGGGCCAATAATAGAATTTACCTACAATAGTTACGGAGATTTTGAAGTATGCCTCACGGTAATAAATATGCAAAGTGAGTGCGCTAGCATAGAATGCCAAACGCTCGTGCTTGAGCCGCCGATCGGCATCGAGCATGTTCAACCGAATTCTGATCTGTTTATCGCGCTGCCAAATGCCTTTTCCCCAAATTCGGACGGAATCAACGATGTACTCAAACTCACAAGCGCTGGCATTGCAACCATCGATTTCCGAGTATTTGATCGCATCGGCAAAGAAATGTTTCGAACAAGCGATCCAGCATTCTCCTGGGACGGTAGCGGCGCCCAAAGGCAAAAAACGGAGGTCTTTGTCTACCAGCTGAGCGCCACCAGCTACAGCGGCAAGACCTACATAAAGACCGGTACCGTGACGATGATAAAGTAATACTTAATTTTTTGGAGCGAAACAGATTCGGCCGTGGAAAGGGGCTACCCGTGCTACGCTTGTAGTCGCCAGCTGCCTGCCTGTTCATGCTTGGCTATTGGGGTCTCTCCGCAGGCTCCGAGCCCCCACTAGCCAGCATTCACCACGGCAGCCAGCAGCCGCCTACCGCTGCGCCCGCGGCTATTTTGCAACAGCATACCTCGCCGCAGCATTTTTTAAGCTGCAATTTGCCTGCAATTGTTTACATTATGCGAAAATTCTCTAGCTAAGGTCTGGCCTAAATTCCCCTTTTTGATGAACTCGCCGCTGCAAATACTCTACGAAGACAATCACCTAATAGCTGCCTACAAAGAGCCTGGTTGGCTCGTACAAGGCGATGAAACAGGCGATCAGCCGATGTCTGAAAAGGTCAAAGACTATATCAGGACTAAATATGAAAAGCCGGGCAATGTTTTCACTGGTGTGATCCACCGTTTAGACAGACCTACCAGCGGATTGGTGATCTTTGCCCGAACCAGCAAGGGATTACAACGGATGAATAAATTGTTTAAGGAGAAGAAGGTGCAAAAGACCTATTGGGCAATGGTGGAGAAAATGCCGGAGATGCAGACAGGACGGCTTGTGCATCACCTTACGCGGCTTGCAAATCACAACGTTACCAAAGCACATAACAACCCAAAGCACAACAGCAAAGAGTCGATACTGGACTACAAGCTAATACATAGCGGTAGCAAGGGGCATCTATTGGAAGTAAAGCCACTCACCGGACGCCAGCACCAGATCAGAGTGCAATTGGCAGCCATCGCTTGTCCTATCATAGGCGACCTCAAATATGGGGCGGCTAAGCCGATGCCGGATAAATCCATCTGTCTTCATGCCCGTGCATTGAGCTTTACCCATCCAATCAAGAAAGAGCCGGTATCAATTAAGGCAGATTGCCCCTTTCACCAGATTTGACGGGGAGCATTATGGGCATCCCAAATGCACCTCTTCGGCGCGCAGTAGGGCCGGGTCCAGGCGTATGGAAAATCGTGATTTATTTCTTTCCACAACCAAGCAGCCTGAATGCGAAGAATTCAAGCATTTCTTCTACCTCATCAAAATCATCTTCCTTTACAGTAACGTCTGTCAGCTTCGGCAAATGCTGGGCAAAGTAAATCTGGTTGTTGGCCATTTCAAAGAGATTACTGGCCATTGCATGGGGATAGAGGAAGCCTGGTTTGATTTCCAGGATTACGGCCGCTACTTTGGCGCATAACTTCTTGTAGTTCAGAAAAAAACCGTCTGTATTTTCCTTGTCTACTTGCTTTGTGTGATAGGCCTTGGCGCCTTCTGCGATCACAAGGCGGTGCAATACACTTTCATTTACGTAATCTATGGAGGGGTTGTCTTTAGAGGCATAGACAAAAGTTTCAATGATAATCTGCAATCTCCTCACCGGATCTTCAACATTCATCACATGAATATCAATCAAATAGGTCACCCATTCCCAATACCAGGATACCAAATAGATCAGCAGGAAGTGCTTGTTTTCAAAATAGCGATATACAGAAGCCTCCGTCGATTTCATGGCAATCGCTAACTTCTTGAAGTTGAAAGCTTCGAAGCCAACTTCATCCAATAGCAGAATACTCTCCTTAATGATTCGACGACCCAGCAAGGTCTCCTGCGGGTCGCGGAGGTAAAGCTTTTCGTTTAATGATATCCGTATACCAATGGCCATGACTAGTTTTTCTCGCCATATAAATGTAACAATATTTACGCACTAGTTTAACTCCATATAATGGTAGCTGAAGCATTTTTTGTAATAGTATTGCTATTAGAGTGAACAGTTTCTATATTTGCGGTGTTAGTAGTCTGATAATAGGCAATAGTGCCTAATTCTTGAACACATGTACTTTGTTCATTAATTGATGAATTAGTCGATGAGGGAATCCTATGCCCTCTTCAAAAAATAGATTTATGAATCCAGAAAAGAACGGTTTCTTAGCAAACTTTCGATATGATTTTCCCGCTTCTATAATAGTCTTTCTAGTTGCTGTGCCCTTATGTTTGGGTATTGCTTTGGCTTCCGGTGCACCATTGTTTTCAGGTATCATCGCAGGTTTTATTGGTGGAATTGTAGCAGGCGTGCTGAGCGGATCTCAGCTAGGTGTTAGTGGACCGGCAGCAGGTTTGGCGGTCATAGTGCTCACAGCGATACAGCAACTCGGAGCATTTGATGTTTTCTTGATGGCGGTAGTGCTTGGCGGGGTGTTCCAGCTATTATTAGGTTTCGCTCAGGCTGGTATCATCGGTTATTATTTTCCATCCTCGGTGATCAAGGGAATGCTCTCGGGGATCGGTATAATCATTATTCTCAAACAGATACCACATGCAATGGGTTATGACAAGGACTACGCAGGAAGTCTATCCTTTGCACAACCAGACGGACACAATACACTGTCCGAGTTATTTTACATGTTCGAGGCCATCAGTCCTGGTGCAGTTGCGATCACGGTGATTTCCCTGCTGATCCTGATTCTATGGGAGCAGAAATTCATGAAAAAGATCAAGCTGTTTCGTCTGATCCAGGCTCCGCTTGTAGTAGTCGGCCTTGGAATCGTTCTGAACCTGGTCTTTGCCGGTCTGAGCGGTTTTGCACTTGCAGCCGACCAGGTAGTAAACATACCTGTATCTGGTTCCGTCGGAGAATTCCTGGGGCAATTTACCCTTCCTGATTTCTCTAGCCTAAGTAATCCAGCCGTCTGGGTAACCGGTCTCACGATTGCCGTAGTAGCGAGTCTCGAAACCTTGTTATGTCTCGAAGCCACAGACAAGCTCGATCCTTTTAAGCGTGTAAGCCCCGCAAATCGGGAGCTGAAGGCGCAGGGAGTGGCAAATGTGCTTTCAGGTTTGATTGGTGGTCTACCCATTACCCAGGTGATTGTGAGAAGTTCTACCAATATCCAGTCTGGTGGGCGTACAAAGGCCTCAGCAATAATGCATGGGCTGATCCTATTGGTTGCAGCAGCGGCCATTCCTTTTTTGCTCAATCTCATTCCATTGGCAAGCCTTGCGGCTATCCTGTTTCTGGTAGGCTACAAGCTAGCTAAGCCTGCATTGTTCAAACAAATGTATAAGCAGGGGCAGTCTCATTTTGTACCATTTATGGTAACCATCATAGGAATCGTGTTTACGGACTTGTTGATGGGAATTGCGATGGGACTGGTTGTTGCCATATTCTATGTGTTGTACAACAACTACAAGAAGCCATTTCTGTTTGAGGAGTCTCGCGATCTAAAAGATGGTGTGATTAGGTTGGCCCTGGCGGAAGATGTAACCTTCTTGAACAAGGCCAGCATCCAAAGAACACTAAGCCAAATTCCTGATGGTTCCAAGGTGGTCATTGATGCCTCTGAATCAATCAATATCGATTTCGATGTAATCGAGATTATCGAAGAATTTGAGATCAGCGCAGAGCATAGAGACATTGATCTGCAGATCATTGAACGAAAGCAGAAAGGGGTAGAGAATCAAATGCGAAAAGTGGAGTCGGCTATCGAGCGTAAGCTGGTACCGATGCAAGAAAAGCGAATGGCGATCTAGAATTAAAAATAGCCTTTAACCAGATGCCAATCCAATACTGGCATCGGGACTAGGCCCGATTTGGCAGGCGCACTCTGCCAGAAGGATGGGGGCATTGATGAAGCAACTGCTTTGTTGGTGACCCCCTGAATTTTTTTACTAACTAGTTTCGATAAAGAGCAAAGAGCAAAGAGCAAAGAGCAAAGAGCAAAGAGCAAAGAGCAAAGA
>JAHDEE010000385.1 GCA_020629005.1 Chitinophagales bacterium | reverse complement strand
GGTCTTCCTAATCTCTTTTCCGATAGTGGGGTCGAGATTGACGATCACAATGGTGACTTGTGTGTCCACACACAGAGAATCTGCAATCGATCATCGACTATAGCTGCCAAAAAGTGCTTGACAGGATGACCCCGGAATACATTTGACCAGTCCAATCTTTCAAGCGAGGTCCTAATATCCATGCAAAAGATACCAACGCCTTTGTTCTTTGAATCCCCAATCCAAAGGCTGTTGCTGGCCCATTCCTGATACTTTTTATCCTTGCATTGTGCCGGATCCTCGCATTCCTGAATCACATAGATATCCGCTTCTTCCTGCATCAAGAATTCGAACTTCCTTCTCAGCGCGCCATTGCAGTTCCAGGTGGTGATTTTCATGGTGCTATAAATATAAAGTAGACATCTTTTAGCACTTTTCTCGGTACAAATTCAAGTATTGGCCTGATTTGCCTTGAGTCGTCAATTAGAGAATGGTCCTTTGCATGGTGCCCAATTGCCAACAAAGTTCTCTTCCCATTCTTTCCGAAACAGCGAACAAAATCGTCAAACTATTGCTATACAAACCCAGAATTATATGACCATGGAATCAAGAATCGCCCAAAATACCCTATCTACTACTCTTCTGCTTCTCCTCATGCTTCTTGCAGTGCCCGAATTGGTCATTGCCGAGGAAGAATGTGATTTTGAAGTGAGCTTTTCGAAGGAACTAAGATCTCAGCTTTCCATCAAAGGAGATCATCATTCAACAGAAGTATATGCCAACGGCATTCTTCTGACCCATGCTCCTATGGGCTTCGGCGTCAACAGCTCCGGGCTTGCCGTTACCAGATTTTTGCTGGACGAACTGCCTTGTGATGACCTGCTTGAGCCTTTGGATATTGTAGCTTATTTTGGTCAAAACAATGATTGTATAATAGAGAGGACCATCGGTCCGCTGTTCGATGAGATTCCGGTGGGCTTTAGTGAAGAATGCCCCAGGATATATGAACTTTGTCCCGGTCAGAACGTAAGCTACAGCCTATATGCTGAAGGAGCGGTCAGTACCCTACTATCTGATTATGAGCCCTTTGTGGTGCAGACTACATGGACTCCTGAGGCTGATTGGAATTGTTTTGGGCTACTTTGTATGGATGTATCTCTAGATCCTGTGACGCCGGGGCAATACAAGTTGAATTGGAGGCAGCCAGGGGCCTATATTGGAGGTGTTGTCTACTTTGATGTTCGGGTGATTGATTGTGGGCTTAGCTCTGATGCTGCTGTTGAGCTAAGTCTGGGGGAGGAGTTCTTGTATCCCGGTAATAAGTCCCTTGAGCCCCGTATCTTCAATGCTGGCGAAGGTACACTAAGTAGCTTCGACCTTCGCTGGTCAGTAAATGGTATCGAACAGCAGCCTAGTTTTGTGACACAAGAAACGATTCCAAAGAGTTATTTTCTAGACGCAGAATTGGCACCATACAACTTTGAAGTGGAAACCGATTATGAAATTAGAGTTTGGACTGCAAATCCCAATGGCAGTGTGGACACGAACAATAGCAATGACACGATTATTGTTAATGCCTTTATCCCGGACTACAATGTAAATTTGGACCTGATTAATGAAGCTGACGAAATTGTACTTGCTGCTTGCGGTGAAGAATTGTCGCTTAAATATGTTGGTCCTATCGGTTGTAGTTATCATAATGTTGAGCTACCGTCCTCTGATTTCATAGTTGATGCAGAATGGGTGAATCAATTTGGTGAAGTCTTAGAGGTAGAAGTTGATCCCAATAATGTGAGCGGTATTGACTTGGTCCCGATGCACAATGATTTATATACCGTTACAGTTTATTATGACTGCTGGCAATCTTTTCAGCAAAGCTACTACGTGATCGCTGTTGGTTGTACCGAAGAAATTGAAGAAGAAGATGATTCTATGTTCACCGAATTTGATTGGTTGTCGGAGCACATTGATTCTACTGACTGCCTGCTGGGTTCGCAAATACTTCGATATCAGCAAGGAACTGCGACTTACATTCAAATTGTCACCGAGGCTGAGACGCAGTTGTATGGGGCGGATGGAAGTTTGTACTGTACTGACAACTCAAGTTTGAATTGTGCTGAATTCTATGGTCTAGCTGAGCCCACAAGTAGCTGGACTTGCAATACCTTAGCCTGTGACTGTGCTCCAGCTCCTGGAGGTAGTCTTCCCTATTGCGGCCTTGATGGTGAAATCTATAATAGTGCTTGTGAAGCACATTGCGCTGGGACGGTAATCGCATCAAATATTCCCTGTGATCAGCCTCAAGACCCCAACGGCAGCTTTACCCTCGATTATGAATGGCTGGCAGAAATTGTGGATCCGAGCTTCTGTAATCACACTATTGTTCGGGAATACCAAAGTGGCGATGCGACCTATATCTACATCAACAATGTAGATGCACATGCGCTCTATGATGAAGATGGAAATCAGTTGTGCAATTACAATTGCTTAGATGAGTATGGTCTTGGCCTATTGCAGCAGACTGGATTCTGGACCTGTACCTCTACAGCTGATTGCGCTTGCGAAAACATCTATGCCCCGGTTTGTGCGACTGATGGCACCACTTATGACAATGCTTGTGAAGCTGCCTGTGTAGGTGCTGTTCTCCTGAGCAACGGAGCCTGTGATTTATTGAACCCTGCTCCGCCGATGTTCAGCGATTTCCCGTGGTTAAACAACGAGATTTTGTGGGCAGATTGTGCACTTGGTGAATCCGTAGAGGTATATGATCTGGGGAGCTATTCCTTTGTCTATGTGGTATCTGATGATCTTGCACAATTGTTCTACGAAGATGGTACACTGTATTGTACTAGTGGTCCCCAATATGACTGTAGAGGATTCTATGGGCTGTACAGTCCTACGAGCATATGGGAATGTAACGGCTTGCCTACTGCAGATGTAGTGCTGGAAATTTGCCCCGGAGAAGTAGCCATTGGATCTGTAAATCTGATTGAAGAAATAGACTGCGCTTCAGGCACTGATGGTGGCCCTTTTGGATCGATAACCTACGAACCCGAGGAGGGCCTGGCCTACCTGAATTATTTACATGTTGAATTTTCACCTACTGAGACAACGCTATACACCTTATCGCATGACGGATATCAATGTGGCGAGCCTTACTCAGAGCAGACCACTTATTTGATCATCGTTGATGAGGATTGTGACAGCTCCGAAGAAGCGAATTGGGTAGAATTTGGACCTTACAACTGGATCAATGCCCTGGATTTGGAGCTCGATTGTTCGAGCGATGACATGGTCGAAATTGTTGCATATGACATGGGCGCCTATAGTTTCGTTCTGATTGATGACGGCAGCGGATTGTCTCTATTGTACTTCGAAGATGGTAGTATTTATTGTTCCGATTCGCAGAGCTTTTCCTGTGCCGATTTCTATGGATTAGGTTCAGGGACTGCAGAGCTCTTGTGGAGCTGTGCTGGTAAAACCAAGGAACCTCTGATGGAGGAGGTAGCGGAGCAATCTTTGGAAATGACTTTGTATCCGAATCCTGGTCAAGGACAATTTTCCCTAGATTGTGGCGGACTAAACGAAACGCAATACTTATTGAGCATTTATGATTTGCAAGGGCGACATGTTTATGCACAATCTTACAGTGTTGAGCGTGAGCACATGCAATTGGATTTGGACTTGAGCATGTTGGAGACGGGAATGTATTTGGTGCAATTAGCTTCACCAGAGAATAGCGTAACTAAGCGACTGCAGATTGTACGCTAAGAAAAAAACGAAACGAGCCACGACCGTTGCCCCATAGCCCGGATAGAAGCGGAAAAGATGGTGCACTGAGCGCGCTGTATGCGCCAAAAACAATCGACATCCGACTAATCCACAAAAGTCATTCGAATTACTTTTTTGACTTGTTTGATTTC
>JAHDEE010000089.1 GCA_020629005.1 Chitinophagales bacterium | reverse complement strand
AACAAGGATGCTGTCAAAAAATGCCTCGTCTAAATCATTTCCAGCGGCGTCAAAAAGGACTTTATTGATTCCCTATCCCGTAGAACCGATATCACCATTGATGAGCAGCCATCTAAGAAGATATAGTCGAAACGAAATACTGGGGCACCTGCTCTTTTGGCTGGGCTATTTTATTCTGCTTACTTCGCTATTTGCTGATCTGGGTGACATTCGCCGAATCATGTTTCGCAATTTGATTACGTGCATATTCCAGGCTTCGCTGGTGTATTTAAACATTTGGTACCTGATTCCCTGGTATTTTTTGGAGAAGAAGTACATCCGATACTACTTGTCAATTGTGGCGGCGATTGCCGCGATTACCGGGATCAGGGTGATTGTGGATGGGTGGCTGATTACGGATACGGAGTCGCTACCAATGGAGTTTTATACTTTGCCGCATATTGCCAATATTGTCTTGTCTGCCATAGTGATTTTGTTTGTGAGCAGTTCATTGCGGTATCGGCAATTGCAGTATAAGGCCAATGAGGCGGCGGAGGCATTGCGTAGTTCACAGCTGGAGGCTGAACTGCGGTTTCTCCAGACGCAAATCAATCCTCATTTCCTTTTTAATGTGCTAAACAACCTGTATGCGCTGGCTTACGTAGGCTCTAAGGAAACGGCGCCTATGATTATGAAGTTGTCGGAGATGATGCGCTATATGCTTTATACGAGTGACAATAAGAAGGTGCCTTTGCATCAGGAGCTGAAGTATTTGAAGAATTTCATTTCGCTGCAGCAGATGAAAAATCAGACCCCGATGAACATCCGATTTGACATTGAGGGAGTTGGGGCCGATATTGCACTTCCTCCGATGCTTCTTATACCCTTGTTTGAAAACAGTTTCAAACATGGAAATATCGAGGATGTGGAAAATGGCTTTGTGAAGAGCTTGTTGAAGATAGAGGGCAGCCATTTGGCTTTTCGGATTAGGAACTCAATTAGTGGCATAGTGGAGAACAAGGACAAAGTGGGCGGTATAGGTTTGGAGAATGTGAAAAAGCGATTGCAATTGCTGTTCCCTAAAAAACATACCTTTGAGGTGGACAAGGGCAGTGATTATTTTGAAGTTCGGTTAACGATTGATACGTCGGTATGATTAAGTGTGCAATAGTAGATGATGAGCATTTGGCGATTATGCTGTTGGAGGAGTTTGTGAAAAAAGCGCCTCAGCTGAAATTGGTTGGCACTGCCAGGAATGCCACTCAGACCCTGGAGTTGCTGGATAAGACAGAGGTGGATTTGCTCTTTTTGGATATCAATATGCCAGACCTGAGCGGTTTGGAATTGATCAGGACGATAAAGTCGCCTCCACTGTTTATTCTTACGACTGCTTATACGGAGTATGCTTTGGACAGTTATGAATTGAATGCGGTGGACTACCTGCTGAAGCCAATTGCATTTGAGCGTTTTATGCAGGCTGTGCATAAGGCTGAGGACCTGGTGAAGCTAAAGCAAATGGACCCTGGTCCGGGTAATGGTAAGACGGAGGTATCTGAAGACAAGCAATTCATTTTTGTGAAGTCGGATTATAAGTGGATGAAAATCAATTTTGATGACATCCTTTATATAGAGGGCTTGCGCGAGTATGTGAGTATTTACCTCAAGAGTGAGAGTCGGGAGCGTATCATTACGCTGGAATCCATGAAGCATTTGAGCGAGATATTGCCCAGTAAGCAATTCTTGCGCATTCACCGCTCCTTTATCGTTTCGCTTAACGATGTGAGTAGTATTGCAGGAAGCCAGTTAGAGATTGATGGCAAGACCTTTCCCATTGGCAAATCCTATAAGGATCAGGTCTTGCGCCATTTTAGATTGTAGCAAAAATTGTGATGCTGGGTTCGGCAAGTTTGTGCTACATGCTGCAAACCGGCCACAAATTGTACCTTTGTCCTCCTAATCAGAGTAATCAGGATGATTGTTTATAATGTAACCGTAAAGGTAGATCTGGACACCTACGAAGAGTGGATTGACTGGATGAAGAAGACGCATATTCCGGAGGTAATGAATACCGGAATGTTTGAGAGCTATCGGCTATGCCGGATTCTCGGCCAGGACGAGAGCGATGGAATTACTTTCAGTGCGCAATATGTAGCGAAGACGCTGGAGAACTACCATCAGTATGTGCATGTGCATGGTCCTGCTTTGCAGAAAGAGCATAGCGAAAAGTATGAGGGCAAGTTTGTGGCCTTTCGTACGGTGATGGAAGTCTTATGAGTTGATTCTCGTCTGGCTAATATGTTTGCGTGCTATTTTCCCATTCAAAATTTCAATGCAACGGTTATTCCAACTGATCGCCTCTGAGTGCCCGGAAGCGCTTTCGTGCCTCGACTGTGTATAGTGATCCGGTCTGCTCCAGTATCAACTGCTCGTAGTAAGCTTTAGCTTTTTCGTCATCTTTGACGTGAAACTGGTAGATGGTACCAAGGTGAAAAAGAGAATCATCGAACAACAAATCATCGCTGAATTTCAAGAGAATCTCTTCGAAGTAAGGGATGGCTGCTTCGTAGTCCCGTTGTTGCATCTTTATATGTGCGCGTGTATGCAGGATGTCATCTGCCAGTGCGTGTCCTGGGAATTTTCGATCAATGGAATCGAGGGTTGAAAGAGCATCAGGAATCCTGTTTTGAAACTTAAGCAGATCGGCTCGTGCGTACATTTCCATCGGCGTTGTGATGGTGTCCAGCCCCAGATTGTCTGTGATAAAGACCGAAAGCTCCAATGCATCATTGGCGATGAGTTCGGAAGTTGATGCTTTAAGCACGTCTAGTTGTGATTGAGACCAGGTAAAGTCTCCACGATAATAAGAAAGCTTGGCATTTTTGAATCTAGCTACCTCTCCCAGAATATCTTCCTTAAACGCCTTGTCTACTTGTGAGTAGAGTAGGGTGGATTCCCAAACTTCGTTATCCATTAGAAAATAGTCTCCAAGATCGAGCTTACAGTGAGCCATTTCGGCTTTGTCTACCGCCGGCATTTCGAGCACTTCTTCCAATAGTAGAATTGCAGTGTCGAGATCATGGAAGTATAGGGCATTTAGTTGGGCCAGTTCTCTAATTGAGGAGGCTGTTCTTGGGGATTTACCATAGATATCTATAAAGTCACTGTAATCGCTTTTGAGTCCGTCGAGGTCTTCAGCGGTATAATCGGGTGTTTCTGTTATTTTTCTCTTGCGAACCTTTAGCAGTTCAACCTTGGCAGGCATGAAATAGCTATTGTCTTCGCCTTTAGAAACCACGTACTCGTATGCACCAATGGCTGCATCGAACTGTTCTTCTCTGGTGGCTGATCTTGCGAGATTGAATACTCTGCTGCCGTCTTCATCGAGACGCTTATCGAGTGCTTTGACTTGTATGAAGGCGGATTCGTAGTCTTTTTGTGTAATGAAGTACCAGGTCAGCATTTCGGGATAGACTGTCTGTGCTGGCTCATTCTGGATACGTTTGTATAGCTGCGCCTGAAGCTCGTCTTGATTCGCCTCGTCTTTGATCAAAGGCATGAAGGCATTCTTCACGGTTTGGATTCGGGAGGGTTCCAATGTGGCATAGTCCAGGTATGCTGTGATCATTTCTGGGAAGTCGCCCTTTCGCTTGTAGGCAAGTGCGAGCTCATAGCTGAAAGCGTTTGGATCTTTGAGTTCCTTTTTTCCTTGTTCGTACAATGCAATGGCGTAGTCGTATTCTTCGATGCCATTGAAAGTATTGGCGAGGTTCTTTATGCCATTTCTTTCTTTTGGGGCCGACTTAAGTGCTTTTTGGAATTGTGCCTCTGCTTCCTCATCTCTTTCCTGTTGTCGATAGATAAAACCCATATCTACCATTGCGCTTGCTTCTTGACCTTTGCTTTTCTTCATGAACTTTTTGACCAGCTTTTCTGCTTCGTCAAAGTTGTCCAGAGCTGTAAGGGTCTTCAGGTAGTTCTTGTAGTAGTAATTGTTATTGGGCTGTGCTTCGTACAGTTTTTTGAACAAGACGGACGCCTTTTCGTATTCGCCTTTGCCATAATATTGCTGTGCAAGACGTAAATCTTGATTTCCTTGTGCATGCAGGCAGAGGCTAATGAGGAAAAGGCTGAGTATTGTGAGAAAAAGCTGTTTCATCGCAGTCTGTTGAAAAAAACTTATGGATTTCTTAAGAGGCTCCAAAATTATTCCATTTATGCTAATAATGGCAAAAAACGGAGAATCTGATGGTACAACGCGAAGAAAGGGGGTATAGTGCTGTGCCTGAGCCAGGAAAGCATAAAAAAAGGGCCCTCAATAAAATTGAGTGGCCCTTTAGGTATTTTCTGGTTCTTTCTCGCTTAACTGTATTACTCAAGCTTGAATCGGATGGGTAGGTTGTAGCTCACACGAACTGCCTTTCCCCTTTGTTTTCCTGGCTTCCATTTAGGCATTTTCTTGACTACCCTCATGGCTTCTTCGCCGCATCCACCGCCAATATCTCTTCTGACCTGCATGTCTTTGATTGTACCATCTTCGTAAACAACGAAAGATACTACAACGAGACCTTCGATATTGTTTTCTCGTGCTATTGGGGGATACTTGATTTGTCCGTAGATGAATTTCATCATTTCGGCCTCACCCCCTGGATAGGACGGCATTTCCTCCACAATCTGGAAAATCTGCGGTTCTTCTGGCTCCTCTTCTTCTTCGGGCTCTTCATTGACCACTTCTGGTGCTTCTTCCTCTATTTCCTGCACCTCAATTTCGGTCTCTTCGTCCGCTTCGACCTCTGCGATTTCAGGCTCTTCCTCCAAAACCTCTTCATCGTCTACTACCTCCAACTTTGGTGGTGGTGGCGGCGGAGGTGGTGGTGGTGGCTTCTGCACAGAAGGTGGTGGAAGGACTTCCATATCTTCAGGAATGACTACTGTACCCAGATCTGCAACCTCTTCTGGTCTGCTCGACCAGTTTAGGGTCAGGAGTACAAATCCCAATGAAATTGCCAGTCCTGCAAGGGAGAGGCTGGATTTCATCTTATCAACATCAGCTTCTTGATACTTTTTGATAAAGTAACGGGCATTGTTGCCATTGTTCGCATTAGCCTCGATGATTTTGTCTTCGCTTCTCATTGAAAACAAGCCAAGGAAGGCAAGAAACGCAACGAGCATTCCGCCAAATAGTCCTGTAAATGGCCAATATCCGGTGTAGGCACCAGCAATAGCCAAAGCTGCACAGACTACAATAAATAATATCCTTCCAATCATATGTTGTTGTTAAGCTTCTGCATTAAGAAGCGTCTACTGAGCATAGCGCCCACAAATATGCCTATAATATTAGCAATTAAATCCAACACATCAAAACTGCGATGAGCCAAAAGGCTACCCTGTATGATCTCAATGACAAATCCCGCTAAAAACGACAAAAATATGGCCTTCCAGAGGTCGCTATTAATCAATCTGCCGGCGCCTTTGGATTCGCGAATAGCAAGCATGATCAAGATCGTAAATAAGAGGTAGAAGGTGAAATGGACCAGTTTGTCGGGCGCAAAGATGTTGTAGGTTGGCACCTGTGGGACACGCACCACAGATGCTGTAAAAACCGCAAGAAACCAGAAGATTGCTGCTGCGCGATATTTGTAAGCTGTTAAAGACAACAGCCTAACTGATTTTGCTCTGATATTGCTCTGCTGTCAGCAGCTTTGATGCAAAGTCTTGAGGATCAGTAGGCTTGACCAGAATAATCCAGCCTTCTCCATAAGGATCTGAATTTACCAGCTCTGGTTCATCTTCCAATTTTTCGTTAATCTCCACCACAGTCCCCGCAATCGGCATAAAGAGATCCGAAACGGTCTTTACAGCCTCAACCGTGCCGAATACCTCACCAGCCTCTAATTCCTGATCCAGCGTATCTATATCCACATATACTATGTCTCCCAATTCCCCTTGAGCAAAGTCGGTAATCCCGATTTTAATCAGGTCATCTTCTTTTTTAACCCACTCATGCTCGAGGGTGTAATGTAAGTCCTTTGGTAGCTCGGACATCTTGATGCGTGTTTGGTTATCGGTTTACGGTGCTAAAGTGAACGTGACTCGTAGTCCACCCCGACTGTTTGAAGTTGGGTAAGAAGTGGTGATCTTAGGAATGTTTCTAGTCTGTTCGTAGAAGAGCGAGACACGGATTTGTTCATTGACTTCGTAGTCGATCTCGGGATTGATTCTTATCGTGGTCATACCTCCTGTCGCCTGAAATTCATTTCTTGCTATGTAGTAGTTGGTAGTTTGATCATCTCTATAAGAAAAGGCGAATCTAAAGTTGATATCATTTGGCAGGTGAATTTTTTCACCTCTGTATTTCAGTGGTAAATTCATACCGCCAGTATGCTTGTATCCCAGATCAATTTCGTATTCCTTTCCACTGGTTTCGATCACCTGATAATTGGTCAGACTAAGGGAAACCGATCTATTTTTCTTGAATTCAAAGCCGGTTGTCAGACCATTTTCGAATGAAAGATCAACACCAATAAGCGGAGCAAAATTCTCAGAGATGGTGATGTTCGGAATTCGATAAAAACTAAAGAAATTCAAATCTCCATTGAGCGTACCTGGATAATACCCATAGAACTCATCCGGGAAATGTCCATTCTCCTGAATTTCAGGCGAAGGATTGGCCGCGAAATCGAATTGCGGGTTAGAATCGAAATTGGCAATGCTCATTCTTGAATTATAGCCATGTGATAGCTTCACTGATCTGAAGAACTTTTTAAATGCTGGAAGCTTGCTCAGTCCGGTATAGGTGATCTGCCAGTTTGGCAATGGGGTAACCCATTTGTATATAGGATAATTGCTGAAATTCTTAGCATAATCTTCATCCGGTGTGAATCCTGAATAAGCAGCCAGAAATGCAGGTAGAATCACGTCCTGGGCATAGGGACCATAACCTTCCCTGTAGTCCCATTCTCCACTTTCGATGAGTGCATTTACGGTAGTATCACTAGGTGACATATACTGCCCCTGGCTGGAGGCATTCTGATCGCCCAAAAATCCAGAAATGCGTTCTCTGAATTCCTCTTTGAATTGCAGCAATGGAGCAGGAATATTAATTGTATCGATGCCTCCGTCAAGGTTGGGGACTTCTAGCATGGAGTTTCCAGAAAATGCTGTTCGAATCGGAATGTAGCTGACTGAGTAGCTACCACCATAGAAAGGAGCCAAAATATTGTACATATTGGCCGAATCAGTCTTGAAATAGAAGGATTCTTCGGTAGTGTAGGTAGCTGATACATCCAGATTTATCTTTAGATCCTTAGCGGGTTCGAGGTCTGCCTTAGCAGTTACATTGAACTGCTGGGACTGTCGAACCTTATCATTGAGCAGAATATTGTTGGATATCCAACGTCGTTCCGGATCGGGATCATTTATGATGTCGTAGAACCAGTCTTTTTCCGGTTGTTTTCCAAAAACAAAGGGCATAAGTTCCCCAGTAGGAGCGGAATTGTTCCACCAATTTGTACCTAAAAGCGGTGTGGGGGCGAACATGAAGCCTGGAATATCGGTTCTGTTGGTTTCCCTGAAAGATAAAGATATACGCTTTACGCTGATCAAGGGCCTAATGAGCGCCTTAGCGACAGGACTAATGCCAGTCTTGCTTTTCTTTACAGCCTTATCCAAATCGGCAGCAGGATCTCCTTTCTTTGGTCGAGATGGAGAAGCCCCTCCCTTACCGCCTACACGCTTGAGGAACTTTGATTTGTTATAGAGGTTGTTGAGATTGAAGTCTGCATTTACCTGTATTGTTTGATCATTACCGATCAAGTGACCAAGACTATCGGCCATGTAAACAGAACCGGCAGTCCATCGATAACCTGCACCGTATCTGAGTCGCAGGGTAGTCCAATCAAAGATCGGAATCTTGTTGATCGGCACATTGTAGCTTATGTTGGCTGTTTGATCATATTGCACAGGTCGACTATTGTAATCATTGTGCAAATCCCAACTGTACTTAGAGGCGAAGGTATCGATTCGAGAGCTGTAAGCTGAATTAAAATCAAGTTTGATACTCTTCGTCAAATCATGCTTGAATCCATAGTTAAGATCCCAGGTATAATTTTTAAAGTACGAAGGCTGTATTGGATAGGGGTCGTTGAGCAATTGTCGGAGCTGTAATTCTCCATCCTGTGTCTCCAGCTTGGTAGCCCAGTTTACGTTTGATGGAATCAAATTGAAGTTTATATCCTTGATAATTCTTAGATACTTACTCTTTGACTTGATCATTTTTTTGAAGGGCGTGATGTACTTTGCTCTAGTTGAGAAATTGTAACCCAAGACCCCCAAATGACTGGTTAATTTCTCAGATTCGATCAGGTGGTCACTGTATTCCTTTTGATTATAAGCATACGTAGCATTTAGATTCTGGGGGCTGTAGATTTTCCTCTTCTTCGAGGGATCCTTGCCCAGAAGCTGAGCATTTGTGACGTTTATCGATTTATTGGAAAGTCGAGTTTGTCTGATTTTACGTGCTTTTCTAACTGTATCTTTTGCCTGGTCCGGATAATATGCCCGAAGAGAATCCAACAACCTTTCCATGGGTACATCTGTGTCGTATGGATCGTATTCGGGTGTACTCACTGAATTCGTGTAACCTGCCAGTAGAGGTAGTTTTACCCCGGACTCTTGTCCAAAGAAATTACCCATTTCGAAAGCACCTGTGGCTCCCCACTCGTAGAAGTTATCGTTAAATCGCTCGGTTACTCTTTGTTCTAATGTTCCGAAACCAGTGGTATGCATGTTTCCAGCTACATTGATAGAACCAAAATCGGCAAGTTTTACGTCTACTCTTGCCAGTGCTGCGTGGCCTCCGCTTTCATCGAAATCGGTGAGACGCAGCTCGTTGAACCACACCTCAGCACATTTAGGAAGTCCATCGTCAGTATCCTGTGTTAGACTGGTTTGCTTGGGATTTCTGATTCCCAGCATGGCCTGCTTCACTCTTCCCAAAGTAGGACTACCCACAATGGAAATTCTACCGATGGCCTGGGTTTCTTCCTCATCTGCATAGATCGTCTTGATATATGGATCATCGAAGGTGAGATTGCTTATCAGCGAAACTTTTCTGTTTCTCTCCATCTTCAACTCCACCAGCTGCTCAAGGTCCACTTCGAAATTGTTTTCGATCGGCCAAACGGCTTCGGCAGTAACTCCCGCGTCCACATCGCTCTTCTTGAGTGGAATTTCATACTCGTAGTAATTCCCAATAAAGTCATCCCCGAGCCGGATAAAGGCCGTAATATCGCCGTCTTCGTATCCAACGGGGTCGTCTTGCAAGACTTCAGCATGTGCAAACATCTTGAGCTTACCGAAATGTCGCAAATCCATATTGATTCTCTTGTAGACGGCCTTTGACTCTCCATCTGGCAAATCACACACTTCCAGGGCAAGAGATTGTTCGTTTTGAAGAAAGTTGTTGTAGCCACCAAAAGCTCTTTCCTGATTTACTCCTGGAGGTAGTACGTAACGACTTCCGTTTTCTTCCAAGCTTACCGCAGATACATTAAAGAAGATATTCTCACCATTATCTGTAGGCAGGTACTCCCCCTCTTCTCTAATTGAGTAAAGGTATCTTCTCCATTGATTTCGCACGAGATTGAGTTTTGCAAACCGAAGAACAACCGGGTTAGCAAAACCAGTCATGTAGAGCCTGATGAATTGCATGGATCTGAAGTCGTTAATGTCGCCTTGCCTTCCAGTGAATTCACGAATCGGAATTCTGAACTGGTACCAGGTTGCATCCTGTTCGACGCCAGGCATGTCATCTGCATCGACCCGAACTACTTCTTTGATGTAGGAATTTACCTCTGGATCCAACTGTCCAAGTGACAATGGAATTTTGTACTCGAAATAAGCCTCTGATTCTTCCAGGTTATTGTCAAAGTTGAGATCCTCAGAATCTGGTCTGGTTCCAAAGGCAGTACTAATTGCGGTACTGTTGTTTATTTCTGCATTTCCTTGCGGATTACCGTAAGACTTAAACTTCTCCAGGGGATCTTCGGTTTCTTCATTAAATGAACTGTAGTGCAAGTAGTTATCGGAAGAAGGGTCTGAAAATATGCGTGAGGTGAAATCCTGGTTAGCAACATTACTTGCTACCCAATTCACATAGTCCTCGAATTTGTCCAATTCTCCGGCGTCATTCAATCCATCAAAACCGACATCCTGCAAAGCTCTTGCAGTTGTATCTGCGCCGAATCCTTGGGTAATCTGGGGACTGATCGGGACTTTTCCCCATTCCGTCTCTACGAGGTTTACACTTGGCTGGCCTGGTGTTGGAAGTCCGTTTTCATAAAATTTCCTACCATCCTTCAATATGTCCTCGGACACTGTTCCAAGATTGATAAACAAGTCTCCGCTGTTCCCTGGATCATCAATGAAAGGGTCGAGCATCCAAAATTCAATAAACTCGATGTTAGCTTGCTCGAAATCATTATAATCCAAGGCTCTTTGAATTCCAGCCCAGCGACTTTCAGGATTATTGAGTTTGCCGGTTGTTGTATTGGTACCGGCGGACAGAGCTGAGCCAGCAGTTTCGTAATTGTATGGACCACGATCTTCCGGGAAGTAGGCCAGGTCAAAAACCTGCAGCAAAGGATTAGTGATACCTGTATTGCTTCCTGATTGCCTCAAAGGGAAAATCTCACGTTCGTAGACTAGACGAGTATAATGATTGCTTCCCAATGCCGCACTGCTCACATTTGAGTTGTTCAGTTGTTGTATCGTATACCAACTCATCCGTGCTCTATTGTAATTATAACGCAGATCGTTTGTCAATGCGGACTCTGGGAATCTATCGCCACGGGGAGTACTTGCAAGAGACCAGACATTTGGAGGTGTATAGAGGAAGATGTCATTTTCAGCGCCTTCAAAATCATCGACAAAGACGGTTCCCCCGTCAAAATCAATTGCACGGGCATGACCTGGAATAAACGTAGCAGCCTCAAACCCTGCTGAAATGGACGAGGGTTCTTTGGTTTCCAGTCCTGGAATCTTGTCTACCATCTTGGTCAGGAACCGGGATTCTCTAAAGTAGTTTCCATCTACACCCAACATTCGATTCGAAATTGGGTCATCTCCGTAATTGGTCTTATAGGTATATGGTCTTTGCGACAGGTGCATATATGTCGCTCCCAGATTGAAATTACTATTGACTAAATAGTCTGCCCTGGCCCCCACCATCGTTTTGAATTGCAGTCCAAAAAGTGAAGGATCTTCGAAGCCAACATTTACAGGCACTGCAGAGTTTATGTAAGCCTCGTTGATGATGGTAACTCGTCCAAGGTTGTAATCTACTGTGTAGTCCGTCCCTTCGAGCAGATCTCGCCCTCCAGCGGTAACCTTAACCGATCCAGGTGGGAGATTAAAAGCTCCGAGACTAATCACAGAGGAGGTCGTGCCCTTATAGGTACCTTTAATGTAGAATCTATTTTTCTCCATGAACTGTTCCGCCACCACTCTTGTCGAGTCGTAAAGCTCGTCGTAAGCATATTTTTCTGCTAGTGCCGCTTCTGTCTCTGCATATTGAGATTTCAGATCTTCTCCGAAAGGCTCCAATACCGGGAACATCAGTCGGCCATTCCTGAGATGAATTGTCAAGCCTTCGATGAAGTCAAAAATCCCGTCTGGCTGTGGATCGTTTTGCACATTCAAGCGATCCAGATTTAGCAGGCGAATAAGCGGAATTCCTTTAACACTTTCCCCTTCAGGCATAAACCGAATATCTCCTCCTCCTGGATTTTGGTAGTATACATCCAGTCGGAAATCCTCGTCAGAAATCTGGTAAGCACCCAAGTTATAGATGTTCTTCATCATCAGATCCCAAATTGGAAGTTTGGGTCTCTGAGCAGTACTCTTAAGCATCTTCAAATACAAGACCGGCTCTTGCCCATTCACTGGGGCCCTGTTTTGTGCCAGTTCTCCGACTCTATAAGTTTCACTACTAAAAATGGTGGTGTATTCATATGCGACACCCAGCACTTCTGTGGTCTTAAGGGCAAAGTTGAGAGAGATAAAGCCCAGCTTTGGATCGAAGGTATATTCAGAAGGCTTGAGTTTTCGCGCCTGTGTTTTCTTGAAGTCCTGTATGTCTTTTAGCCCTATTTGATTTTCAGCTGTACTGACGACCAGTTCCGTTGGCACTGGCGCAAGAGGGTTGTTTACCAACTTAGAGTAGAGATCATTGGCGCTATTATTTGGGAACTCGCCTCCGTAACCAGTAAGGGTAACAGCATGAGGATCCGGCTCACCCAAGTCTGCAAAGGCGACAACATCTCTAATTTCTTCAGTTTCACCTCTACTATTCGTCACCCAAACCTCAAGGTTTGTTATTTCAATCTTCGAATTGATATAGGGCATCGTTTCGAGAGCAGGCTCAAAATTGTCCTTAAAGTATTGCGCCAGGAAGAAGTGTCTGTTTTCCTCGTACTTGTCGGCGTTTACTTCGAACTCTTGTGTCTGAGCTCCGTTTTCAACTCTAATATTGTTTGCTTTGGATTTCTGTTGTGATACAACCGTGGAAAGTCGCAAGCGCCCAAACTTCAAATCAGCTTTTATACCCCAAAGTCGTTGAGCTCCTGGAATCAAGGTGGTTGGCAAAGGGAAACTTACATTACCCGCTTCCACTTTCTGGATGATCTCATCCTCATCACCTGTGTATTCTAGTTTCAATTCCCTGTCCAGGTCGAAGGTAGAAAGCGTGTTGTAATTAGTGGTAAATTTTAGTCTATCCCCAATTTTCCCAATCACATTGATATTGATATTCATATCAAAATCAAACTGGGGCGGTGGATGTTGTTGAAAAGGAGGCAGTACCGGGTTGGAAACCTTGTTCCTTCTGAATCCCGCAAAAAGTGTGATATCACCTGAGGGTCTAATATCAACGGGCTGGTTACCAAAAGGGCCAAGTTTCTTTCCTATCGGTAAATTGAAGGAATTCCCTACTCCGGAGCCACTTCCGGACTGATTTCCTGCCTTTTCATTCCAGTAATCCTGTATACTTGTACTGGTGTCCAGCGCCTGATATTCATCGAAGCTATAAGCCTGAGGAGCACCGACTGGTGTTCCATTGACCATTGTCGTCACATAGTAGGTTCCGGTGGCCGGATCGTAATCGACTTTACGCTCCACTCCAGAGGGCACATAGTCATCAAATGGGTTATGCTGTTGTTGTCCAGATAACCCTCCAGAAGGGTCATCTTGAATAGGGTAGATTAGTTCAGTTGAATCCTCTGGCATTTCCTGCTCCAAGGGCAGGATATTCGGTAAAAAAGAAGATGGAAGCATCGAGGTGGTGAATTCACTACCTGCTGCACTTCCAATCGCCATCAAAAAACCAGTCAACAAAAAAATGTAACCTGTAAGCTTGAGTATCCTCACATTCTTCCTTATGGTGTTATTACAATAGTTTCAAAGCGGCCTTAACCAATCCTTCGATTGTGTCGCTTTTTGACTCCTTTACCGCTTTGCTTAAGGCCTTTTGAGCTAGAGGACGGGAGATACCAAGTGCTGCCAATGCTGATAACGCATCTTCCATGTTACTATTGTGCCCTAGAGACGCTTTAGTTGTCGGTAAATTTTCACGCGCAACCTTATCCTTTAGTTCCAGTATTATCCGCTGTGCAGATTTAGGGCCAATACCCTTTATGCCCTGCAATAATTTAACGTTCTCCGATATTATAGCCATCTGAATTTCAGAAGGATTCATTGAAGAAAGCATCATGCGAGCAGTATTGGGACCAACACCTGATACCGCAATCAAGTGCTGAAACATAGTCTTCTCACCTGGCTCAAAAAACCCATACAGGGTATGCGCGTCCTCCTTCACATGGAAGTGAATCTGAAGAACACCCTCCTTTAGTTCCTGGATTTTCTCATAGGTGTTCAGGCTAATATTCACATGGTATCCGATCCCCTGCGTTTCCATCAGAACATATGTGGGACTTTTGAAAGTGAACAGCCCCTTGATATATGCAATCATCCGGGTAAATTTCTTTCACATTGATGGGGAAACGACTGAATTCCGCGATTATCCACCAAATGGCATTGCTTCGCGCTTCATCAGAAAAAATTAGACCAAGTTTCACTGTCAGCCAGATTAAACTCAATAGTGGCCTTTATTCACCCAAACAGCGCGCAAATTTACGAAAATTGACGGAGATTGAGTTTTTGATAACTTTTCTTGGCATTGAACAAATAAGCGTGTATAATTGTGGAGTCGCCCATAAAGGGCCCAGCATTATGATTGTACTAGTAAACAATAGTTGGTGGCGCTTCGATGATTCTGTTTTCGGAATGATGAGGAGCTGCTATGTTGTTAACTAATTAAGCTAAAACATACGTTAAGAAACGGCTTGTCGGAATTCCGGCGGGCCGTTTTTTTTTGCATTAAGGGATAGAGAATCAATATCTGTCTGATTTTGATTCCCAATCCCCAAACTATTAACCAAATAAGATGAGTGGCAAAATATTGCAGAGTAAAATTACCATACCTGCGGACCTTTATACCCCGGTTGGATTATATCTCAGGTTGCGTGATCAATTTCGAGGCTCAGCTCTTCTGGAATGCTCTGATTTTCATCAACAGGAAAACAGTAGGTCGATTATCTGCTGTGACAGCATTTCAAAGATTGAATACAAGGGTTCAGAACTTGTTACAAGTCTACCTGGAATGCAAAGAACATCGCGAAGACTGAGCCCAGATCAACTTATTCCTACCTTGCAGGAATACATCTCGGAGCTAGGGATAGACAGTCCCTACTCAGAAAACGGGCTTTATGGCCACTTCAACTTTGAAGCAGCAGAGTGTTTTGATTCAATAGAGCTGGAAGCAGGACATGAAACGCCAATAGTCAACTTCAGTCTTTATCGATTTGTACTAGTCTTGAATCATTTTCATGACTCGATGACAATTGTGGAAAACATTCCGGAGCGAAACGAATCTCAAATGTCGCATCTACTCTCCTTAATAGGGAATGGAAACAGCAATGCCTTCTCCTTTAGTCCTGTTGGAGAAGAAAGTAGCACAAGCACTGCCGACGAATTCTTACAAATGGTTGAAAAGGGTAAGGGGCACTGTCAACGCGGAGATGTGTTTCAAATCGTCTTATCACGAAGCTTTTCCCAGCAATTCAGCGGCGATGAGTTTCAAGTCTATCGAGCACTACGGTCTTTAAATCCATCCCCATACCTTTTCTTCTTCGACCTGGGTGATTACAAGTTAATGGGTTCTTCACCAGAGGCACAACTTACGATCAAAGACAAGATTGCAACAATCAATCCGATTGCCGGTACATACAAGCGAACCGGGAACGACGGGGAAGACAGCGAAAGAGCGCTGAAGCTTGCAGAAGACCCCAAGGAAAATGCCGAGCATACAATGCTGGTAGACCTCGCCAGAAATGATTTGAACCGAATTGCCAAAGAAGTGAAGGTCAAAAAATACAAGGAAATTCAATTCTACAGTCACGTCATTCATCTAGTCTCAACCGTTCAAGGTGAGCTGGAAGATGAGAATGACGGTCTACGACTGTTTGCGGCAAGCTTCCCCGCTGGTACGCTCAGTGGCGCCCCAAAATTTAAGGCCATGCAGTTGATCGCAGATTTGGAAACGGGAAGTAGAGGATTCTATGGTGGCTCCATTGGCCACCTTGGCCTGGACGGTTCAATCAATCAGGCGATTCTAATCCGCAGTATTATAAGCCGGAACAATCATCTCCGGTATCAGGCTGGTGCAGGAATTGTATCTGCATCTGTGCCACAGAGTGAGCTGGAAGAAGTTGATAATAAGCTAGGAGCATTGCGAAAAGCAATTCAATTAGCAGGAAAACAAAACAAGTAAAATGAGTAAGGTATTACTAATTGACAATTACGATTCCTTTACTTACAACCTGGTCCAGCTGATCGAGCAGATAACTGGATTACGCCCAAGGGTTGCAAGAAATGATGAGATCGAACTTTCCCAAGTGGGAGAGTACGAGCAGATAGTGCTTTCTCCTGGACCAGGAATACCCGCTGAGAACGGTCTATTGTTAGATGTTATCAGAAATTTTGCTCCACTAAAACCGATGCTGGGAGTCTGCTTAGGTCATCAGGCAATTGCGGAGGCGATGGGTGGGGCATTGATAAACCTGCCAAATGTGCTTCATGGAATCAGCAGCAAGATCAGCATAATTGCTCCGGAAAATCCGCTGCTAAGTGGTCTTGAAACAAATCCTGAAGTGGGACATTACCATAGTTGGGTAGTCGACGAAGAGGCTTTGCCGGATACACTGCAAATCCTTGCGAAGGATCAGGAAGATAATATAATGGCTATTGCGCATCGTGAGCTACCTGTTTGGGGGGTGCAATTTCATCCGGAGTCCGTGCTAACCCCACAAGGACATATTATCATGCGCAATTTTCTTAATACAAAGTAGCTGATCACATGAAAAAGATTCTAGAGCGTCTTCATCAACAAGAGATATTGAGCCGAGATGAGGCAAGAGAGATTTTGCACCGTATTGCCAGAGAGGAATTCAATGATATACAGCTAATGGCATTTATTGGCTGCTACCAGATGAGAAACATCAGCCTTCAGGAGCTGCAAGGATTTCGGGATGCACTGTTGGATTTGTGCATAGCCGTCGATCTTTCAGAATTCGAAGCGATCGACATGTGTGGGACAGGAGGAGACGGTAAAAACACCTTCAATGTATCCACAACAGCCTCCTTCATTGTAGCTGCTGCTGGCTACAAAGTGGCCAAGCATGGTAACTATGGTGTCTCCTCGATCTGCGGTTCTTCCAATGTGCTGGAATCACTTGGATATCAATTTAGCACAGACACTGCACGTTTGAAAAGAGAGCTGAGTAATGCCAATATCACTTTTCTGCACGCACCCTTATTTCATCCTGCAATGAAATCGGTTGCCACAGTGAGAAAAACGTTAAAAATGAAGACCTTCTTCAACATGCTTGGTCCTCTGGTTAATCCAGCGCAACCAAAGTATCAGTTGACAGGTGTCTTTAACCAGGAATTAGCCAGGCTGTACAAGTACATCTTGCAGGATTGCGAGCGAGAATTTATCATCTTGCATTCGATGGATGTGTATGATGAAATTTCCTTGACTGACGAGTTCAGAATGATCTCCAATCGCGGTGATCGTCTGATGCACCCACAAGTGCTGGATCTTCCTATCCTCAACCCTCAACAGCTGTATGGTGGAAACAGCATAGAGGAGTCGGCAGATATTCTAGTCAGTATTTTGAGCGGTGAGGGTACAGGCGCCCAAAACCTGGCGGTAGCTGCCAATGCAGGCATGGCCATCCATTGTATGGTAAATGATCGGCCCATCAGAGATTGTATCCGCGAAGCACTGGAAACTATTCACAGTAAAAAAGGAATCGAAACACTAAAATCCATACTTCAATAAATCCAACTAAATGGCTGGATGTTTGAACGCCTATTTAGCCTTTAGTTTTGCAATCCGATATGGATATTCTATCCTAAAGTTATTGCAGTAGTCCTGCGAAGCCAAGGGACGGAAAAGACTAGCAAATCTGGCTGCTGCATTTGACTAGCCATTGTATCACAAATAATAAATCGAAAACAAGATGAAGATATTAGAAGAAATTGTCGCTCATAAGAAGAAGGAAATCGCAACGAGAAAGCAACTCGTGCCTATAGCATTACTAGAAGGCAGCATTCATTATGATACTCCAACAGTTTCTTTGTGCAAATATTTATTGAGAGAGGATAAGCAGGGGATCATAGCGGAATTTAAGCGCAGATCTCCATCAAATCCCAATATCAACTTATATGCTTCCGTAGAAGAAGTTTCGATAGCGTACATGCAGGCGGGAGCCTCTGCCCTTTCCGTGCTAACGGATGAGCACTTTTTTGGTGGAAAGAATGAGGATTTAAGGCTGGCCCGGAAGTTTAACTATGCCCCAATACTGCGAAAGGATTTTGTTGTTGATGAGTATCAAATAATTGAAGCTAAGTCAATCGGTGCCGATGCAGTGTTGTTGATTGCCGATTGCTTGAGCAAGTCTGAAGTAAAGCAATTCAGCGAGCAGGCAACTTCTTTGGGCATGGAAGTGCTGTTTGAAATTCGCGAAGAGGTCGAGCTGGACAAGCTGAGTGACAAAATAGATCTTGTTGGTGTTAACAATCGAAACCTCAAGGATTTCACTGTCTCTATTGAACAGTCATTGCAGTTAGCTGAAAGGCTGCCTACAGAAATGGTAAAAGTATCTGAAAGCGGGATTGAGCGCGCTGAGGATATAATTGAGCTACGACTGTCGGGATTCCAGGGGTTCCTGATTGGTACTTCCTTTATGGCACATCCATCACCAGGGAAGCAATGTCAGCGCTTTTTGGAACAATTAGCGAATGCCTCGGTCAAGACACAGCAAGATTGAGTTAGCGGAATCATAGTGCAAAAGTAAAGACATGAGCGGCAAGAAAAGCAACATAAAAATTAAGGTTTGTGGCATGCGTGAAGCTGATAACATAGCTCAGCTAAATGTGCTTGAAGTAGATTATATGGGCTTGATCTTTCACGATGCCTCCCCGAGAAATGTGCTTGGTCCTGTAGGACTGAGTTCCGGTGGCATCCAGCGAGTTGGAGTTTTTGTTGATCGGGAATTTTCTAAAATCCGGCAGACAGCCGAAGCATATCATTTGGATTTGGTGCAGCTGCATGGCAGAGAAACGCCTGAGCTTTGTTCTAAACTATTAGCCGAAGGAATTACAGTGATCAAAGCATTTTCTTTACTCGATCAGCTTCCGCTGGGGCACATCAAAGCGTATGAAGAAGTTTGCAAATTCTTCCTATTCGACACCAAAGGCAAACTCGCAGGTGGGAATGGGAAACAATTCTCCTGGAATATCCTGGAGGACTACACATTGGACAAGCCATTTTTTCTCAGCGGTGGAATTGGTCCTGAAGACGCTGTACAAATTCGATGTATTGATCACCCACAACTGTATGCAGTGGACATTAACAGCGGCTTTGAATCAAGGCCAGCCAGGAAAAACATTCCGGAAATTGAAGCATTTATAAAAGTATTGAGAGCATGAGTTATACAGCCAATATCGACGGATACTATGGTAGATTTGGAGGCGCATACGTACCCGAATTACTGCATCACAATGTCGAAGAGTTGCGGCTCAATTATGAGCGCATCATCAACAGCCAAACTTTTCAAGCGGAATTTAGAAAGCTGCTGCAAGATTATGTTGGGCGTCCTAGCCCGCTATACCTGGCGCCGAGGCTCTCAGAGCACTATGCCTGCAATCTATACCTGAAACGGGAAGATCTCAACCATACCGGAGCACATAAAATAAACAATACCGTAGGGCAGATTTTACTCGCTAAATCTTTAGGCAAGAAACGGATTATTGCCGAAACAGGAGCCGGCCAACACGGAGTCGCCACGGCAACAGTCTGTGCCTTGATGGGACTCCCATGTATTGTCTACATGGGGGCCGTTGATGTCAGTCGGCAGGCACCTAATGTGGCCAGAATGAAATTTCTTGGGGCTGAAGTAAGACCCGTTCACAGCGGAAGTAAAACGTTAAAGGATGCTACCAACGAAGCCATTCGAGACTGGATTAATAACCCGGAAGACACTTTTTATATCATTGGTTCCGTGGTGGGCCCTCACCCCTATCCGGACATGGTTGCCTACTTTCAATCAGTGATCAGCGAGGAAATGAAAACTCAATTGAAAGAGCAGACCGGCAGCGAGAACCCCGATGCAATCATTGCATGTGTAGGGGGTGGCAGCAATGCTGCGGGTGCCTTCTATCATTACCTGGAGAAAAAAGAGGTCAAACTAATTGCGGTAGAGGCTGCTGGTAAGGGAATTGACTCCGGGGAAAGTGCAGCTACCAGTCAGCTTGGCACAGAAGGCATCATCCATGGCAGCAGAACCTTGCTCATGCAAGATAAGTATGGGCAAATCATCGAGCCCTGGTCCATTTCTGCAGGACTGGATTATCCAGGCATCGGCCCATTACATGCACATTTGATTGACAGTGGCAGAGCTAAGGCGGTATCCGTGACAGACCAAGAGGCGCTCGATGCTGCCGCTTTGCTTGCAAGGCTGGAAGGGATCATTCCTGCCCTGGAGACTGCACATGCTTTTGCAGCTTTAGAAAAACTATCCTTCGGTAACAAACAACATGTAGTGATTAACTTGTCTGGCCGAGGAGACAAGGATCTCTCCACTTTAATCGGAAAAGAACATGAATAGAATCAAAAAGGCATTTGAGCTGTCGGAAGGAGCTCTGCTAAATATCTTTTTCACCGCAGGCTATCCCAGGCTGGATGATACGATGGGCATTCTACGAAAGCTACAAGAACAAGGAGTGCAAATGGTTGAAATTGGGATGCCCTTTTCTGATCCATTAGCTGATGGACCTGTAATTCAACAATGCAGTGAGATTGCACTACAGAATGGAATGAACCTGGAAGTACTTTTCGAGCAATTAGCTGGGATGAGGAAAGAGATTGACATCCCTGTTATTCTCATGGGTTATGTAAATCAGGTCTTACAGTATGGAGTAGAACTGTTTTGCGCTCGATGTGCAGAGGTAGGTGTTGACGGCTTGATATTACCTGACTTGCCTTTAGAAGAGTACCGAGTACTCTACAAAGCCACCTTTGACAAATATGGTTTGGGCATCAGCTTCCTGGTTACTCCAAGGAGCTCAAATGAGCGCATCCAATTGATAGACGAATTGAGCAGTGCATTTCTCTATATAGTCAGTCAATCTTCCACCACTGGCTCCGGCCACAAAGATTCCGAAGCACAGTTAAGTTATTTCGAACGAATCAAAACTCTCGACACAAGAAATAAAAAGATGATTGGATTCGGTATCAATAGTCAGGAATCTTTCGAAAATGCCTGTCGGTATGGAGACGGTGCCATTATAGGAACGGCATTTTTGAAGGCCCTAAAAGAACAGGCGGACTTGCCTGTAGCGATCGAAAAATTTATTGAGAAAATAGTAAAGCAAGCAGTATGATAATTCAACTAAAATCCGATGCTAACAGTCAGCAAATCGAGGCGATCAACCAGGCTTTGGCCGATCGTTCCTATAAGGCGAATCCGGTTAGCACACAGCATAGAAATTACCTGGTAGCCATTGGAAAGAGCGAGATCGATATACGTTCTATTGGTGTACTGGAAGGCATCGCGGATATACATCGGGTAAGCGATCAGTATAAGCTGGTTTCTAAGAAGTGGAAACTGAAGGACACTGTTATTGATTTAGGAGATGGCGTCAATATTGGCAGCGGTGATTTTGCCGTGATGGCTGGCCCCTGTTCCATTGAGGGAGAAGAGCAGGTAGAAAGTACAGTCGAGCATTTGGCTAGTAATGGTGTTCGCATCATGCGAGGTGGTGTGTATAAGCCTCGAAGCTCTCCCTATTCGTTTCGTGGATTAGGGCAAGAAGGCCTGAAAATGTTTCACCGCCTCTGCAGCGCAAAGAGCATAAAGATCATTACCGAGGTGATGCAAGTTTCGCAAATAAAAGAGATGTTCGACTTTGTAGACATCTTTCAGGTCGGCGCAAGAAACTCGCAGAATTTCAATTTGCTTGATGCTCTGGGTGAAGTCGATAAGCCGGTGCTGTTGAAACGCGGTATCTCCGGAACAGTAGACGAACTGTTGTTTGCTGCTGAGTATATTTTTTCGAATGGCAATGAAAAAATCATGCTTTGTGAACGAGGAATCAGAAGCTACGAAAAAGCCTATAGAAATACACTTGACCTGAATGCTATTCCTATTTTAAAGGAGCGAACGCATTTGCCTGTAATTGTTGATCCTTCACATGGAATTGGATTGCGAAAATATGTAGAGCCAATGGCCTTGGCGGGAATAATGGCTGGAGCAGATGGCATTATCGTGGAAGTTCACGAGCAGCCAGAGAAAGCATTTTCTGACGGACAGCAAACCTTAAATTACAAGGAAGCAGAGATTCTGTATAGAAAAATGAAGGACTGTTTTCGACTTCGGGAATCCTGGTAGTAGATTTGAATTTGGCATGTATACCTTAGCTTTTCATTTATGAACCATATCCTGCCTATGAAGTGTTGTACTAAGGTAGAAAAAGGTTGGCATGAAGTTCATCACCCAGGACGGTTCTCATTCCTTGTTTTCTCCGCAGATTGGAGAGGCTTATCATTCCAGACATGGAGCAATCCAGGAATCTCAGCACGTATTCCTGAAAATGGGATTGGCTCCATTTCTTGCCGAAAGAGATGAAGTGAAGGTGCTCGAAGTTGGCTTAGGTACCGGCTTGAATGCATTGCTGACTCTGCTGGCAGCTGAGGAGACGCAAAAGCATATCAAGTATACCGCAATTGAAGCCTTTCCGATCAATGTAGAAACGGCAAAAGGACTCAACTACGTAGAACTGCTCAATGCAGGGCATTTTATGCAGTCCTTTCTTGATATACATTTGTGTCAGTGGGAAGAAGAGCAGCAGATATCCGATCAGTTCAGATTGAAAAAACTTGAGACCAGACTTGAGCAGCTTGCTTTGTTTGATCAGTTTGACTGTATTTATTTTGATGCATTTGCTCCTAATGCTCAGCCAGAACTATGGACCACTGCCATTTTTCAGAAAATGTATGAACTTTGCCGACCTGGTGGTGTTTTGGTTACTTATTGTGCTAAGGGAGACGTTCGAAGAAATATGCTCTCGGCAGGCTTTACAGTGGAAAAAGTGCCTGGTCCGCCAGGTAAAAGAGAAATGCTACGCGCCCAAAAGTGGTCATAAAATCAGTTGATGTGTAGCCAAAAAGATGTATATGATCAAACACTACACAGAAGTTCGCGTACAAGGCTTTCATATTGATGTCAATCGACACGTTAATAATGCTCGCTATCTTGAATTCATGGAACAGGGCAGATGGGATTATTTGCAAAATCACTTTGATCATGAGTTTATTGCAGCGCAAGGATGGAATTTTGTGATCGTTCGAATCAATATCCGATACAAGCGTGCATGCTTCTTGAATGAAGTCTTGGAAGTGGAAACTTACATAAAGGACATCGGAGATCGTATTGTGACGATGATGCAAACCATACGCCTGAAAGGCACAAAACTGATTGCTTCCAGAGCAGAAGTCTCCTGGGTGCTCTTTGATCAAAAGGAGGAAAAAAGTATTCTGCTCAGCCCCGAACTAATAAAACGCTTCAATCTCCAGGACTTCCGGGTTGAATAGGATCCCTGATCATGGCTTGTTTTGTTACAAAGGCCCAAAAGTGCACTGCTCCTGTCGTTGAGCTTCCATTTGTAATTGATTTTTTTTTGAAGCGAAAAAAACTCCTTCGCGTTGTCACCCGTCCCGTCTTCCACTATTATTCACCTACCAGCTGCCTGTTCCTGCAGCACTATTGGCGTCTGCTCCTATGGTCGCAGCCACCACTAGTGCAGCAGTCACCACGGCATCTGGCAGGCTCATACCGTTTCAGCCGGGGCTATTATTTCACGGCCACTCCACCGCGCTTTTTCGGCGACCTTCTCCCCTCACTTGAGCTCCCACTTTCTTAGCTTCCCTTCACCGGGACAGCGCCAGGTAATCATAGTGCAAATGGTCGCTGTTCAATTCCGTTTTTTAGTATATTGCGTTCCTCAGACTTAGGGATAGGGAATCAATAACTGTCCGATTTTGACGCCGATGGAAATGATTT
>JAHDEE010000384.1 GCA_020629005.1 Chitinophagales bacterium | reverse complement strand
AAAAGATAAGCTCCTTAAAGGTGTCACATACTTTGTTTACGCAGCACTAGGATGCCTGTATGTACCCGCAAGACGGGTCGATCAGTATTGGTAGCTATGCTGGGAATTTGATCATTTGCGATGATTTTCAGATAACTCAGAAAACACTGCTTGGAGATCAGAATTTAACCTTGAGCGATGAGGAGAAGAGTCTCTGTTTGCTTTTTCCGGCCTCCGAAATTGTGACAGTGGCCTGCCACAGCGTAGTCAATTATCATGCATACTCTTTGATAGAAAAAGGTGTGAAGCTGCGACTAAAATCGATCTCCAGTGAGTCAGTTTTGCAAGAATTTGGTGATCGGAGAGAGGAGGAAAAGTAAATATATGAAAAGAATTATGGGCGCGATGGCGCAGACTTTTGGCGGCGGAACAGCTCAGCTGCCAAACGGCGAAATTGCCTCCTGTGATATCGAGTTGAGTATCGAGGGTGATTTGGAGGAGGACATTGAAAAGATCAAGGGGATAATAGAGTCTATGTTGGCGCCCAAAGGATCACAGCTAATTATCTAGCCAGAAGATCAAGAGGCAGATGTAAAGAAGATTCCGATAGGTGTCCATGAGGGGTTGGGTTTATGTTTAAACGGTAGCGACTTGGCTGATGAGGTTTATGAGAATTGCGATGTGAATTTTGCCAATCACTGCTTTTGCGCGCTGGACTGAGGTTTGAGAACTAGCCTTGATCGCAGTGGTATGAGGTGCCAGGATGCGCCAGTGACTGCCCCTGCATGATGGCTCGCCCTCAAGGCGAGACGGCAGGCAGGGATGCAGGAACAAGCAGACTGGTGCCGAATTTTAACGGAGAGCAAGTAGGAAGATGCGCGGCGAATTACCTTTCGCTCCAAATATATTGCGATTTCTAAGCCTCAATATTCAATAATTCTCCGGCACTTTCACTGCAAGTCGTCTAATGGGATTTAGGGGATTATTTTATGGCGATGACAACGCAACTCTGTGAGCCATTTTATGCCACGATGAGCATTTCTTTCGATAATACTGGTGAAGGAAAGCACGAATTTTGCGCTGGGAAAGACGCTGCGATTCGGTTTTGGATGAGCGGGTAACTATGTCGGCACACGGATGTTTAGAGGGATTTTGCCGCCTCATAGACCTTCTCGTATAATAATTTGTAATTATTATCTCTTCTTATTTACGCCTTTCACTGGAATAAAATTTATTTTTTTGATCTAGGGAAGTTTCTATATTTGCGTAAGCAAAGCCCTTGACGATAACAAAATTGTTTTAGTCATACAAAGATGTTGCTATGGTTTTGGTTTCTATACTGTCTCCATAGCTCAACCCTAATTGTTGAAGGTAAAGCGGTATTCTTAGTGGTTTTGACAGTGATTTAGGATCTGGATAGCTTAGTAGTTGCTTCTAAGTTGCTTAGAAGAGGTCTGCGATTGGTTTTGCAGGATCAATGGAAGTGGTCTGCAAACGTGATATTGTCAGAAGTGCCCTAAGTGTGCGCTCAAGCTACCTGAGCAAGCGATTTTACCTGGAATTGAATGAGATGAACATGCTAAAAACCCTGCCCTTCTATAAGCAACTAGACACTATGGATTGCGGACCTACCTGCCTCCGCATGATCGCCAAATATCACGGAAAGAGTATTTCACTTGCATTTTTACGAGAGAAATGTTACATCGATATGGCAGGTGTAAACCTCAAAGGAATTAGCTCAGCAGCCGAACTAATTGGCTTTCGATCATTAGCGGTTAAGGTTCCGTTGGGAAATGATAAAGATTCTGCCTCCCTGCAAGTTGCTCCCTTGCCCTGTATTGTACACTGGAATCAGAACCACTTTGTGGTGGTCTACAAGATATCTAAGAAACATGTTTGGATTGCCGATCCAAGTGTTGGGAAACTCAAGTTGAGCTATAAGGAATTCGAAGATTCCTTTTGCAGCGATGGGCGCAACGGAGTGGCCCTAATGCTGCAAGTTACTCCCGATTTTCACAATGATGATCTGGATGACACGGAGGCTAAAGGTTTTGGTTTTATCCTGCAATACCTTAGTCCGCACCGGAAGCTGGTGATCCAACTGGTGTTGGGTTTATTGCTGGGAACCGTTTTTCAGTTGATTTTTCCCTTTCTCACGCAGAGTCTAGTTGATATCGGAATAGATACAAACAATCTCAGTTTTATCTATCTCGTGCTTGCAGGGCAGTTGATGATCTTTGTAAGCCAGATCATCGTTCGGTTTATTCAGAGCTGGATACTGCTGCACATAAGTGTTCGAATCAACGTTGGCTTGATCTCTGATTTTTTGATTAAGCTGATGAATTTGCCCTTGGGATTCTTTGATGCCAAGAATATAGGAGACTTGCTGCAAAGAATTGGAGACCATAGAAGAATTGAGAATTTTCTCACGCAGTCCACCCTTTCCATTTTGTTGTCGGTGGTGAATCTTCTGGTGTTTGGGCTGGTTTTGGCCATCTATTCCTGGACTATTTTTGGGATTTTTCTCGTTTCAAGTATCGCTTATATCTCATGGATTTTCCTATTCCTGAAGAAGAGAAAGTCGGTGGACTACAAGGCATTTCAGCAGCTTGCAGATAATCAGGAGTCACTGATTGAGATTGTGCATGGAATGCCTGAGATCAAGTTGCAAGGTAGTCAACTGAAGCGGCGATGGAAATGGGCCGTCATTCAGGCAAAGCTGTTTAGGACGCAAATGAAATCGCTGGCCATCACGCAGTACCAGGATGCAGGAGCCTTGTCTATAAATCAGTTGAAGGATATTATCATCACTTTTGTTGCGGCTAAATCTGTGCTTGATGGGCACCTGACACTCGGAACCATGCTGGCCATTCAGTACATCATCGGGCAGCTCAACGCCCCTTTGCAGCAGATGGTAGGTTTTATCCGTTCAGCCCAAGATGCTTCAATCAGTCTGGAACGACTTTCGGAGATTCATGGTGCAGATAATGAGGAGTCGGTCGACGATAAGAAGGTTGCGATGGTTCCGGATGCTGATTTGGTGATCGAGAATCTAAGCTTCAGATATACCCCAATTTCTGATGACGTGCTTTCAGAAATTAATCTCACTATTCCGAAAGGGAAGACTACCGCAATCGTTGGAACAAGCGGTAGCGGAAAGACCACATTGATAAAGCTATTGTTAGGCTTTTATCCTCCTACTGAAGGTCGAATCAAGATTGGGGGGACTCCTTTTGAGCAGCTTCTGCAAAAATTTTGGCGAGAGAAATGTGGGGTGGTCATGCAGGAGGGTTATGTGTTTTCTGACACCATAGCAAACAACATTGCGGAGAGCGATGATACCTCGGATTTCACCAAGGTGATGGCTGCAGCATCCTCAGCGAATATTTTGGATTTCATCGAGTCTCTGCCGCTAGGTCTAAATACCATGATAGGTGCAAAAGGAAACGGACTGAGTCAGGGACAAAAGCAGCGGCTGTTGATAGCCAGAGCCATCTATAAAAATCCTGAATACCTGTTTTTTGATGAGGCTACTAATGCCCTTGATGCCAATAATGAAAAGGTCATTATGGAAAACCTTTCCCAATTTATGGAGGGTAAGACGTCTGTAGTAGTAGCCCATAGACTTAGCACCGTGAAGAACGCTGATCAAATAGTCGTTCTGGAGCAGGGCAGGATTGTGGAGGTGGGGACCCATGAGAATTTGGTGAAAGAAAAAGGTAACTACTACACGCTTGTCAAAAATCAACTTGAACTAGGAAACTAATTCGCTATGCCAGAAACTACTACTGAGAGACAATCGACCTATGTCCAGAGCAATGAGATTGACGATCTCATAGGCGTTGCGCCCAACTGGTTATTAACAAGCGGTATTACGGTGATGCTTCTTGTGGCTTGTGTTGTGCTAACGCTTGCAAAATTCATAAAGTACCCGGA
>JAHDEE010000088.1 GCA_020629005.1 Chitinophagales bacterium | reverse complement strand
CGTCTGACCCGGCCCTATCGAAAACCATGCTTGTAGAGACGCATCGCATGCGTCTTAAGCACGCGTCTAAACCCGTCTAAACATACCTCTCAAACAAAAAGCGGTTGGCCAAAAAGTGACCAACCGCTCTCGGAGATTACGATATAAAAGTATCCTTGCAACTATCAACTGCTAGCATGTAGCAAAAGCTACAGTCAGCAGGCTTGATAGTAAGGCAAAAATCTATTTCATTACCACAAACTTTCTGGTGATCCTCGTGTCTTTTCCCAGGAAGTGAACAAAGTAAAAACCGGAATTGTAGGCTGAGACATCCAGGCTCAGTTCGTTATCGCCCCGCACATTGCGCTGGCTGACTTCTTCAAGTACTTTGCCGGATAAATCTGTAATAACTATTGTCAATTGTTCTGTAGAATGCTTGCTGAAGTCAATGTTCAACAAATCTCTTGTTGGATTTGGATAGAGACTGATATCAGTAACCATTTCTTCAAAAGTCGTTTCAACGCTAGGAGCGATGTCTCTTCTAACAGAACCAAGTGTATAAGCTTCCATTTGCAGAGAAGAGAATTCTTCCTCTGTTTGTTCTAGTCTGTTTCCATTGGCACAACCTGAAATTACAACATCATCGATGTAGATTCTGTCGTTGTTTACGGATGCATCACACTGGAATCTCCATTTGGTAGTAGAGCTGAAGTTTGCTCCGCCAACGGTCACAGTGACTGATTCGCTGTATGCAGAACCATTGCTAAACTGGCTTCCAGCTGCCCATGTGGCAACAGTTGTCCAGGAGCTTCCGCCATTCAATGATCCTTGCAGGAAGAAGTCTTCACCATTTTCCATGCCCACTGGATAGTAGTTGAAGTCGATGGTAATTTCTTCAAAGCTGGACAGATTCATGTTGTCGGTAGTCATCGCTGATGCAGTGCCGGAGTTGTCCCGGATTCTAATGGTATAGCTTCCTGAGCTTGCATAAGGAGCATAGTTGTTTCTGTAACAATCAGATCCTCCATCATTCCAGATACCCCAGTTGCTTTCAAAGTTCTCAGCATCGATTTGCACAGTTGAGCAGCCACCGCCGCCTCCACCGCAGGTGTTTGGACAAGAACCACCGCAATCAACTCCGGTTTCATTTCCGTTTTGAATGCCATCATTACAAGTAGGACAAGCAGAGCAAGAGCCACCGCAGTCAACACCTGTTTCGCTTCCGTTCTGAATGCCATCATTACATGTTGGACAAGCTGTACAAGAACCACCACAGTCAACACCGGTTTCATTGCCATTTTGAACACCATCATTACAAGAAGGTGTTGTGCCACCTAGGCAGAAGTTTGTGGTTTCTGAAGACCCAAAGCTTCCACCAGAAGCGACAGTCGAACCACCAGCTACAACTGAGTAGGAACCGCTGCCGTAGCTACAGCAAATACCGTCGCCATACGCATCATTGATTACAAAATCGTAGCAACCATTTGCCAGACATACCGATTCTACAAGAGTCGAGCCATCAGCCTGATTAGAGTAGACTCCGCCGGAAGCCACTGTAGACCCACTGCTGTTTTTCAGCGACCAGCTAGTCTCTTCTGGATAATTGTCGAAAGTTATAGTGATCGTAACATCATTAGCACTGCAGTTGCTGGGACATGCCGGGCACGAGCCACCGCAGTCAACACCAGTTTCAGTACCATTTTGAACACCATCGCTACAAGTAGGAGCTGTTGAGTTGCCACATCCACCTGAATTCAAAAGACTAGCTCGGAATCCTCCTGTGTCAAACAGCGCACGCATTCGGGTCTTCTGACCTTGTGTGTACAGGTTCATGCAGGCATCATCTGAGTAATCCATGTAGTTTTGCACCATATCAGTGCTGTTGCATGAGCTGTGCCCGGAAGCACATCCGTAATTTGCAGCATCGGAAGTCGGCGTATCAGAAACGTAGTCATCTACATTACAACCACCGTCACCCCAGATGTGTCTAAGGTTTAGCCAGTGTCCCACTTCGTGAGTTGCTGTTCTACCGCCATCGAATGGAGCGCTTACATAGCCGGTAGTTCCAAAGTACTGAGGACTCATTACTACACCATCTGTAGCAGCAGCACCACCAGGAAACTGAGCATACCCCAAAATTCCTCCACCGATGTTGCAGACCCACATGTTTAGGTAGTCTCCACTTGGCCATGCATTTACACCGCCGTTGCTGCTGTACTTCATTGCATCATTGGTTCCCCAGGAAGTCGTAGAAGAGGACTTTCTGGTGATACCAGTAGTTGAGTTGCCATTTGGATCAACTGAAGCCAGACAGAATTCAATCTGTGTGTCTGCAGCTTGTGACCAGTTGTTGTTGGCATCAGAGTTGAGTCTTCTAAAATCTTCATTTAGAACATCAATCTGAGATTGGATTTGGGCGTTGCTTATGTTTTCATTGCTGTTAGAGTAGATAACATGTACAACTGTAGGAATTGTGATCACACCGGAGACCGCTCTTTGAGGATTGTTAACGTAAGACCGGGTGTGTTCGGAAATCTGGCGCATTGTGTGCTCGATTTTGTCATCTTGCTGCATGCGATACTCCAGATTTTCCATCGTACTGCAGGTTCTTTGAGCGTTTGCAGATAGATGAATGCCTAGCAGGACCAGGCAGGAGAGAATAAGACTTTGAATTTTCATTCGGCTTGAAATTTTTAGCATTAATTGAATAAGTACAATTAAAATATAAAGTAGGAAACTGTCTATTTGTTGGTTATTCTTGTCAGTTTCCGTATTGACTTCTTTGTGCTAAAAGGGGATAGTGAAATCGCTATCACAACTTGGGGCCTGTAATATCGTTTTTTATCTCATGGTTTCGTGATTAACATTGGAATTTCTCCTGAATTGTAAAGTATCTTACCGATATACAGATTGTTATGTAGTGCCTGGCGCTTTGTACTTTGAGATGATATAAAGTTTATGTTTTAATGTGTTTGCCTGGCGACAGAATCGATTTCGCAAAACTGATCCTTGAGGGTCGGAGCAAGCGCTTTCTGGAGGCCTGTTGAGGCCGCAAAACGTCCAAAATTTGTACAGCTGGAGAAGAGAAAGTCCGTCAAGATTACTTAGAGCCGGGCTTGCCTATGTATATATATGGAAAGGAATCCTGTACATCAGGCAGCAGTAGTTTATGTGGCTCAGAAAGTTGGGCGTGAGCTGCCTTTACATACCAGGGAGGATTGTGAAAGTGCGGTGCGATGGGCAGTTCAATGACAAGGCCATCCATTTTTGCCTTGTGCAAACGGACTTCCTCCTTACTTCGGCTCTCTTTGAAGGGAGAGCGATTGAACACCAGTGGGTTTGCCGAAATGAAGCGCTCTTCGAGGTTTTCGTAGTACTTGTACTGTCCCTTTGTTTCATGGTCATACCAGTTGCGTTGTCCGATATGAGCGTATAAGGGTGACCACAGCAAGGGGATGGGATCGAGGTAATACTCGAATCTTTGGATACGACCCGGCAAAAGAGTGGAGGCCCTCTCTGTGAGCGATTTGTTTCCAATTGTCTTGGGTGCAGCAAATGCATAAACATTCTTGACATCGTAGCCGGAAGCCTTTAGATAGCAGCCGGCAATCATGGCCATAGCACCTCCAAGGCTGTGTCCTGAAAGCCATATCTTTTTGTCCTGGGCCTTGAGTTCATGAAGGTGCAGCATCAGATCATCACGAATCAGGTCAAAACTCTCCCAAAATCCCTGGTGAATTTTACAGCCTGTCAAAGCTCCACCGGCGCGGGTCAAAGGTATCTTGAAATCAGTGCCTGTCCATTCTGAAATTTTGTCTTCTCCTACATAGTCAGTGCCGCGAAACAGAATCAAGACCAAATCAGCTGTGGAGATGATAATAAACTCTGGATCGAGGCCTCTCATGTGATGGAGGCCAAACACAGATAAGGTGTCAAAATGTGATCTATAGATGTACCGAAACAAGGGTAAATTATCGGCTGCCCAGGCTACAGAGTCCACAGGATTCGAGGGACAAGAACGTGGATCGTAAAAGAAATGGCTGGTCCTGGCTGCAAATGCGCACTCAAAGTGCTCATCCGTTGTCCTCAAATTCTCAAGCAAATGTCTTGTAGAGGGTAAGGTAGTTAAAGTCTGACTGTTGTTTCTCAGGTAGCGAATCTGGTAATCCAGTCGCTCCTGGTATAGCAATTCTGTAAACTTAGCCAACAAGTACACATTCACAGGATGAGGATCAGCAGCATCTGCATTAAAGAGACGCATGCAGTTGTATTCCTTTTCAGGAATATTGAACTGAAAAACCGGCTGCTCGCATCGATATGTTTGCCCACCTGCGGAGAAACAAAGGCAGTAGAAAAGGACTACAAAGGCAAAAAGCTTCTTCATGAGATGGTAGTCAGCTTTATTTTTCTGCCTTGAGATCATTTACTAATTTCAAAATCCTCGCTGCGTCTTCTTCCAGGCCATACTTCAGATACAATTTATGCAGGTTTTCAAAACGCTCCAGAGTCGGGTTTTCCTGAATATACTTCTCTAGTTTGCTGAAATCTCTTTCACCGTACAGTTGTGCATAAAGGGCTCTCTCTTTGCCGTGTTTGGTTTTTCCGTCAAGAACTACCCTGGAGCCTTTTTCGATCTTTAAGGCTGGTTTTGGCTTATCGATCGTGTAATCCTTACAACGAACAACTGCTGGACCAAATTCCGATTTCTTCTGATACGCTGCCATATCAAACTGACTCGAAGAGATCTCAGCACCGTCCACGAAGAGCTTCGATTCGTCTTTGGCTGCAAGAGCTATAAAAGCATTGACTACAGTAATATCGTTGGCTTGCATCAGTGAGCGTTCACCCGAGCTAAGGCCCTTATCCTGAACACCGTCCAAGAGTACTCTTTTTATCTTGACTTGGGAACCGGAGACATCGATACCATCATTTCCACTATTAATATAACTACAGTCTTCTACGCTTCCTGTGCAGAAATCGGCATCAAAGGCATCTGAAAAGGTGTTTTTGAACGTACAATTCTTCAGGAGAAAATCAGCGCGAACAACATTCAAACCATCTTCACTTAGATTATCCAGGAACTTGCAATCATAGGCATCTACATCTGCTTCATAGAAAGTTACGGCACCTGTAATGATCCAATGCCCGGTATTTGGGTTTCGCAGCTCGCGAAATTCCACATTTCGGAGTTCAGATCGTTTATCTGTTTGCGCCACCACGATCCCTGCACCTGGGTTTGCGTTGTCATTGCTGATGATGACAGGTGCATCTTTTGAGCCATGACAAAAGAGGGGAGAATAACTGAAGATGCTGGCTCCATTCGAGAGTTGCAATTCTGTCTTAGCATTAATATGCCATTCATAGCCTGCTGGTAGCAAAGTGTTTTCGCTGATTTTGTGCTTGCCTTTTTTTACGGTGATTGTCTTGTCCGTTTCGTCAACTGTCAACCAGCCAAGCTGGTTCAGGTCTTTGTGCTCCCTAAAGAAGTCGTTTGCAAAAGTCTCTTCGTTGAGTATTGGAAACGGCATGACAGAAATGGTCTCCACCTTTGCATTTCCAACAGCATTGTAGCTGATCTTGATTTTGCTCCTGTCTTTAGGAGACCATACATAGCCTTTAGGAAGCGGTACAACTATTTCCTGTATCTCCGCAAATTCATAAGGCGCCTTTGCGCTCAATTTGCTTTTGCCGTCGAAAGGCAAGACCAAACGACTTCCAACATTTAGGGATTGCAGCTGCACATCATAGCTGGAGAGGTTCCCTACTTGCAGCACTAATTCCCGAGTGTCTGGTCGATAGGCTCCCAGAGCAGCTTGCAAGCCGTGACGCTCCCAATCCAAACCCTCTGCGAATTGTTCGATCTTGGAGTCTTCTTGCAGATTATCCAGATCTTGTGGCAGTTTGTTCAGATTTTCTTTGATCGATGTTACATTCATAAAGAGTCTATGCCTGTTAAACTCGTAATCCGGAAACTCAGTGGCAAATCGTGCAGACAGAGGTTTGAATTCTGACTCTACCGATTTCCAGAATTTTGGCATCCACTCTTCCTTGCCAAGCTCTTTTAGTGCTTCGACGTAGGCCTTGCAGAATACTGGATCATGGAAGAAAGTTCGCTGCCACTGTGGATGCTTTTTTCGATCGCTGAAGAATTCCTCGTAATCTCTTAGGTAGGGTTGACCCATCAGCACTTTTCTTGCCTTTAGGCCGGCGCAGTCAAATGCGATTGGTTCGATTTTCGAAGTGATCGGATTGAAATAGAAGCGAATATTGGGAGTGGTCAAAGAATGAACGGATCCGAAGATGTCAAAGGCAATGACAAAAGCCTTTGCCAGCTTTTTTACCTCGAAGACCTGGTGGGTGGCCAAATCTCTTCGTATGAACTTGTACATCAATTGAGAAGCTAATTCGTATTGATTTCCAAGCACTTCTTTCTTAAGCAATTTCTTGGCACCAAGGGGTTTGACCTTAAATGCAGCCACGTTTTCCAAGCTGGCACCGGCTTGTCCTCTATACTTCCAGAAAGTATCGTCATCTACCCGAAAGATGGGGCCTTCTCGCCTGAAATTTCTTTCAAGAAGAAATTTGTCTGCATACTCCTCAATGGCATAAATGCCACGGTCTTCTCCATTCAGGGAAAACTCGACAAAGTCGTAACGTGTATTTAGTAGGCCATGATAGTTCAGCACCTTATTGAAGACCCATTCGTCCAGGTAGAGTCGACGCTTGGGGTGCTGGATAGAGAATCTCTTAATTCCGTTGATGGTTTTGTCGTTAAGCACAGAAACGCGGAAGGACATCTCGGCCTCATTTTTCCAATGATCTCCCAAGTCACCCTTCAGCCTGATTTCGACGTCGTAGATTTCGTCGTTAACAACGATTTTGGCGGGCACTGTCTCCCTGAATTGGGAGGTCAGCAATTGCAGAGTCATGGCCACTTCCCGCTGGGCCATTAGATTTTCGTAATCTTCATCTGCAATGCGAAGGTCGAACTTATCAATTGTGAATGGGGAGTCGTTTTCTTGTGCCAGGCTAGCCTCAAAGGCCAGTGACAGCACGAATAATAGGGTGAGAATTAGCTGTTTTCTTAGCATGTTCATGGTGATATTTGCTAAGGGATAGAGAATCAAAAACTGTCCATTTTGACTTGCTAGAAACGATTTATTCTTCGTTATTTTTCTCCACCAGCCAACAAGGATGCTGTCAAAAAATGCCTTGTCTAAATCATTTCTAGCAGTGTCAAAATCAGACACTTATTGATTCACAACCCCTAAAGGATATTGATTCTATTTACAATAGGTCTTTTTGGGCTGCAAATTTAAGCAATATTCTGATTGCTTGATAGCGAAAAATCCAGCTATAGCCCTGTTTCCGCGTAACTATGGCGCTTCAGAATAGCCCCGGGCGCAGCGGTACAAGGTGCTCAGTCTGCCGTGGTGAATGACAGGGCATGTGGGCTCGGAGTTTACGGAGAGACCGCAGGCCCTGATCATGAACAGGCAGATGAGTAGCTTGTACAAGCGGAGCACGGGACTACGCTTAACGCGCTGTTATTCCTTTCGCTCCTAATCCTCAACAAGACTTGCATAATCAGGCTTAGTTTTGCTGCGCAAATAAGCAGAGAATGAGGCCGAAGGACTTGCAGCAGACAGAGTGAGTTTACTTTGTTAGTCGCTACTTTTTGTAGATGTAGTCAATTATTTCATTGATTATCAATGGTTTAGTACCATTGATCTGCAAAGGGGATGGAAGCGGGCATTGGCCATGAATTTGGTGTGCATCCCAAATATGCTGTAGGTACCAGGGGGGAGGAAGTGGCCCCCATCGGGTGTCATTTGCTTTACGCTGCATGAAGGTGGCCTGATCGATAGAGACGAAAATTTGTCGATCGTAGAGCTGGTTGAGCTGCTGGTTGGCGAAGGCAAACAGGCCCTCGGAGATGATGGTTTGTTGGGCCTTTATGCCCTCCTGGATTGCTGCCAGGTATCTGTTCCAGTCGATCGAATCGGGGTGCTCATAATCCGCTCGATCTTTGATTTTAGGGATTTTAATTTCTGGGAAAGAAAAGTGGTCCTGATGAAGCAGGAGCACGTTTTGCCCCTGCTTTTGCAGTTCTGTTCTGATTTTTTTGGCCACTTTGGTCTTTCCGCTGCGACTAAGGCCGCCAATTCCTATGATCATCTGTTGATTCTTAACAGCAGGCATTTTGCTGAGCTGCTACACGCGGTTTGCATTGCGAATGCAGTGGCGACAGCGAAACCTGCCAGGAAGTTTCTGTTTGTTCAATCTTGCTGACCGCATATTTTGCAAAATTCAGCTCCAAATTGCCATATTCCACAAAGACCTGTTCTTCAGAGAAAAGGTTCAGCTTCTCTTGTACTTTCTTGAGAATGCTGGTGGCTTTTGCTGCGGTAAGTATTTCAGCGGGTTTTTCCGGATTTCCATCCATGAGCTGCAAAATTACCTCTTTTTCTTCATGGCTTTTGCCTCCGCAATCAACCGATTGAATGCTTACGTTTTTGACTTCGGTTAGGTGGAATCCAGGTGCTATGTTGCCATGTCCTTGTATGTTGAAATGCAATTCCAGGCTTTGGTTGCTGGCAAGTGTTTGAAATAGTTGACTAGTTTTCATTTTGATCGGCTTTTGATCGTAAAAATACGATGAATTAAAGTAATAAAAACACCCTTAACGGGTTGTTGATCGTAAAAATACGATGAATAGGGTGAAGCTGCAAATTTATTTTGCTTTTGTGGGGAAATTGTATTCCTTTTTCCGAAATGATTGCGCCTCTAAAAAGACAAAATGTATAGCAAGGTTCTAAAGAAAAGCGGTAAATTCGGGCGCTCCTTGCGCAGTTAATTCGGTCGCGAAAGAGGCTGCGCGGGCAGATTTTGGAGATTGTGTGCTGACTAACAAGCTGGTAGATGGATAAAGTTGTAGCGTTTTTTAAGTATTTCATGCCTTCCTGGGAAAAGAACTCTGGATTTAGGGAGCTTCTGCTCTTTCTTTCTTTCCTGGTCTTTTACAAGTTTTCCAGGTTTGTGGCTATTGGGGATGCAGCTACGGCTTTTGAGAATGCTTATAAGGTGATTGAATTGGAAAAGCTCATGGGCATTTACTACGAGATTCCGATTCAAAAGTGGTTTCTGGAAAGACCCAATTTGATCCTTTTCCTAAATGAAATCTACATTCGCGTCCATGTGCCAAGTACCATCTTGTTTTTCGTTTGGCTGTGGCGTTATTATAAGCCAGACTATTTGTGGATCAGGAATGGATTCCTCATTGCCAATGTGATCACTTTGTTCTTTTTTATCGGGTATCCATGCGCGCCTCCACGAATGCTTAACGAGTTAGGTTTTGTGGATACTTTGCTGGAGTTGAGTGGGATCAACTTGTACGAGGGGGTGAAATCCAAGTTGTTTAATCAATATGCGGCTGTACCTTCCATGCACTTTGGCTACTCCCTGTTCTTTGCTATTGGTGCCTGGCTCTATTCGAAAAATTTTCTGGTTCGCTACGGGCTGATCCTCTATCCTTTGCTGGTGCTTACCGTCATTGTTGCGACGGGCAACCACTTCTTTGTTGATGCGATTTTGGGTGGTATCATTGCCATGATTCCTTACCCCATAATGAAGTGGATGGAAGGCAAATGGCCGATCTGGGAAAAGCGATTCCGAGGTCCGGTCTGGGCTGCACAACCAGCATCTGAGCGACGAAATCAGCTGCTGTAGTTAGTGAGAATCATGTCTCAATTGCTACACCGGTCGCTGGATTGCAAGTGTTCAATCAAGGCAAATATCAGATTGGTTTTTCTCTACTTGTACGCTGCAACATAATATTGATGCGGAAGAATCTTTCTGTTGATCCGAATTCTACGATAGCCAGCTTCCCTCAGCTCAGCGGCAACATCATTTGAGGCAATACGCATTTCAATTGGTGGACCGAAAGAATCCTCCTGCTTTTTGAAATCCACAATAATAAGCTCACCTTGCTCTTTTAGTCCATCTTTTACTTTCTTGAAGTAATTGACCCGATCTTCGATATGATGATAGGTGTTGACTACGAGTGCTTTGTCGACCTCTTCTGCCTTTAGCAGCGGATCATCAGCAGGTACTTTGCGCAGTTCTATGGCATGGGTGGGAATGCCTTCTTTTGCTTTGCGCTCTTCGATATAATCTAGGAAACGTTGATCAATGTCTGCTGCGATCACTGCTGCTCCGGCTGCGGCCAGTTTTGTACTGAAGTATCCTGTACCTGCTCCAATATCGATAATTTTCTTGCCGCCTAGTCTTCCCATTTGATTCAGCACCTTATCTGGCTTTTGATAGGCATCCCTGTCTGGTCCTTCGAACTTTGCGACCAGTTCCTCAAAACTGCTGTTGTGCATATGTTGATTTGCCTTTCCACTGTGGGTATGACTTGAAGAGTGCTTCGGGGCAGTACTGGTGGAATCTTGCTTGCAGGATAAAGTAAAAGCCAGCAATACGGCTAGCAAGATTGTGATGTAGTTTAGCGGGTTGATTTTCATAGGCTTATTCTAAGAATTAGTTAGCACATTGCAAAATGAATGCCTGAATTTGAGTCTTTAAAGAAGCAAGTTCAACACAACATGAAATAATCTTTGAGGTTTAGCAGACCGACATCTTCCATCTGCTTTAGGATTTTGATTTGAGCCCCCGGCACTGCCACTGTGACAAGCACTTGTGGGTTTGGCAGCTCGTTTATGGACTCAGTATTATGCATTTGCACCTCGTAGATATGATGTCCTATCTTTTGTGGATTATTGCAGACCCAGTGAAATTCCTGTTTCAGCTCTAAGAGTAGCCTTGCTAAACGTTTTCCGCGTTTTCCACCACCCCAAAGCACTAAAGGTCGCGATGGATTTCTATGTAGTCGAAGGAAGTACTTTATCTTGAGATTGAGAAAGCTATTATCGGCATAGTTGCTATCTGTTCGCGAAGTACGGCTTGAATAATCTCGCCAATGGTGCAGCACTTCTGAGCAGGGTATAATGCTAAGACCTGCCTTATAGAATCGAAAGCAGAGTTCGTAATCTTCTGGATATAGATCGGCATTGAATGCCCCCAACTGATCAAAATCCTCCCGGTAAAGCATCCAGCACGGCGATGGGACAACGCATTCCTTGTACAGTTCATCAAAATTTTTGCCCGCCGCTGTAAGTTGATTGAGCCAGCCTTCATAGGCTAAGTATCCATCCCCAAGTCCTTCCTCGGCAAAGTACTTAACTTGCCCAACGGCAAGATGTCCCTTTCCATGTTCGCACAGGCTTTTGGCAAGATGGGACAGTTTGTTTTGAGCGCAAAGATCGTCAGCATCCATTCTCGTGATAAAGCTACCAGTGCATTTTTTGTAAGCCGTTTGCAAGGCAGCAATGATACCATGACCCGGGTTGTCAAAAAACTGAATGCGATCATCTTGATCTGCGTAGCTTTGTAAAGTTGCTCCTGTATTGTCACTGCTGTGATCGTTGATGGCAATCAATTCCCAATTCTGGTAATATTGAGCAAGGATTGATTCAATACAGGGCGCCAGAAATGTTCCAGCGTTTTTTACGGGCATTAGGATGCTTACCAGCGGTGTTTGGCTTGTCACGGAGATCTTTGTATAAGACAGGCTCTTAAATCGAACCTAAGAAATCCTGTAATATAGGAGTTTGCCATCTTCCAGCAATACTGCAAAGTGATTCCGTCTCTGCATAGCGATTAATTGCACCACATCCGCAGCCATATTTAGTTCTTCAATTAATGCGGCTTTCCCATTCTCTACCTTGAAAACAAAAATCACCGCATCTTCAACCAAAAGAAGGTATTTGTCAGGGACGAAAAGTATAGAATCAGCGGCGTAATCATTTGGACAAAGTCTAGTGGAGTCTTCATCAAGACTTCCTCTGCTGGGTCTGTAAAGATGAATGCCTAGTGGACTGGAAACGAATATTCTTTTCGCACTGTGCGCTGGTGCAAAACTGAGCTCCTGTATTTTGCTTCCGTGGTCAATTCCTTCCACCACGCCCTGTTCATCCACCCTCATGATATAGTTGCCGGCGTGAAAGTACCAATATTCGCCACGCTTTGTCAAACCGGTGTTTTCCATCCAGCCTGAGAGATTGATGCCTTCTCCGTATTCAGTCTCGCAGGCTAGATTAGCTTGCAGTTCTCCTGCCAGAGAATAGCTCGAAAAGCAAAGCTGTTCATCCACCTTGTGCAGCACAAGCAATTCTTGAGAATTCGACGCTGCAACACCGATGGCATCCGGTGGGACCCAGTTTGCGCATTGGATCTTCAGGGGAGCAGGAAAGGCATTGCTGCTTTCGAGGCTCAATGGAATGAGTGGCAATTCTTGATCGGCGTACAGAAAGACGGTGTTTCCGGATGGAGCTACACAAACATTGATGGGGCCTTCATTTGACAGTTTCGTGGCCCAGGCATAATATTCCAAATCTCCATTGAGATTTGCCCTCAGCATGTTCAATTGATTGGCTTTGTATCCAAAGCAAAGGTACTGACCATGATAATTGAGTAGTCGAACCCAAACCGTTTCCCGGTCCAACTCGAATTGAGAAATGCAGTTGATCCCGGCTGCCTGTATCTGTGGTGGCGATTCATGCATATACTTGTAGCGAGCGACATCAGCAGAGATGATTTGATCCTGAGACTGCAACTTCGTTAGCAGATGCAAGCTCGAATGATCTTGTTTCTTGCACAATTGCTCACTGATCATTTCATAGCAGAGGTCTTTACAGAGACTGATGACATCCTGATCCTGCTGCACTTGAAGATAAGAAACCAATGCTTGACAAAGATGCGTTGATCGTTCACCGTGCCGATTAGCAGGTTTGCAAAGCTCCCGCATTTTCGAGCACGTGGCTGTGGTTTCTTTTGTTAAATCCAGCAGCCCGGTGATACATTCTCGGGGCGAGATCAGTTTTCTCCATCCATCCTCAAAGATCTCCTGCGCAAGGTCTAAGTCGTTGATTTTGCTGGTGCATATCTCCGCTGCCTTTACAGGAGAACCAGCCTTCCAATGCTGTTCCACTGCCTTGCGATAGAATTTTTCGGATTGTTCACTGTCCGCTAGTCTAGCATAGAGTTTGCCAACCTTTTCATAGTTTGCCAACTTTTGATATTGTTCGATGGCCTCGACAAGCATTCCTCCTCTCTCGTAACAAGCCGCTGCTTCTCCTGGGTTTGCCAGATGCAACAAATGGAGCTGGGCTGCTTCAAAATAGAAATCTCCCTGCTCAAGGGCATTGGCTGCAGAATGAAAATCGCCTAAAAGGTGAGCATAGATGTAGGCTGCTTTTTTGAAATCTTTCTTCTCCAGAGCTTTACGCGCCGCGGCAAAATACTTAATACGAAGATTATTGGCATAGTCTCCTATATCCCAGCCATCTACGGCACCTCCGCCTCCCAATCGTCCTAAATTGAAAATTCCGGGATTCTTCGACAGTCGACCAGATGGAGGGGCGATGCCTCTGCCCTGGAATTTATTGTTGATTGGCAGGGCATATTTTAATGCTTCTTCTACATCCTCATCAAAGAGCTTCATCAATCGCTCGACTTCTGATTGCCTTTGCTTCTTTAGCTGGTCCAACTGCTCTTTGCTCCAGTTTTGAAGGGAATTGAGCAATTGATTCAGACTGCTGACACTTCCTTCGACAGATCCTGAAGAGGAGGCTAAGCCTTTTCCTGGAGTGGGTTTTTTGCTCTTATCTTCCTTCCTTGCGAGAAATTCAAGCAGTGGTTTAAAGACCGTAAGCATCCAGCGCCTGAGTAGAGACATCTCAGGATCTGAAGCCTTGATCTGATCAAGAGGCTTCTTCTTCTGGGTATCGATCAGCTTTTCCATGATACGCTCATCAGAGTCCATGGCGATCTTCATGCTGCGCAGCCGTTTGTTAGGAATTGGCAAGGAGGGCATCAGATCCCAGTTTTTCTCAATTCGTTCCAAACGAAGAACGGATTCAAGCTGCAGCGCATCAGATTCATTAAAACCGACAAGTCCGATGGTGGGATGAAAGAAATGGCAATCGTATACCAGGAGTTTTTTTAGCTCCGACTCAAGATAAGCTGGGGCTAGTTTTGCGTTTGTCGGTATGTATAAAGATTCGCATAGAGACTTGTACGGATTCCTGGGAAAGACTTTTCCATTCTGCGATTCTGCGAGCCGAACAAAGAAACCTGTCAGGCTGCCGTCTTGCATGCTGTGAGGAACTGGGAAAATACTAAGTGTTGAGACGGAATGTTCGAGCTGCTGAATAGATTTAAGGCACGGCTCGATTTGGTTTCCTCGTACGAAGAAGCCCGCATATGTCTGTTTCGCGAAAGGCTCGTACTCAAGATGCAACTTCATGATCAACTATTCCTTTGATAAATGGTCTGAAATACTTGTCTACAAAATCCTGAACCCTAATGCTTGCACGGATATTTTTGCTAAAATGAGGGTTGCCTGCAAAATCATCCGTCTCTGACCAAGCCGCTAGCGGTTTATGCATACATAGCACGATTGTGAATTCGGGCAGCTTGTTCGCATTATCTTGAAAATGAAGCAGTCCACGATGGTCAAAGACGCATTCGCTTCCATTGGCCCACCTATATAGCTCCAGATGATAGTTTTCTGGCATCGTTCTGTATTCTGCCTGGCCGACACGTTCTGCAGATATAAAACTCTTTTGTGCTTCAGGATTTAGTCGTAGATCGGAGAGGTGAAATCTCTTGAGGTCCATTAGCCAGCGCCCCAAATGCAATTGTTGATTTTCACAGAGATACAGTTGATCGATCCGATAAAGCACACTGTAGCCATTGTTAACGATCTTTTTGACTCGATTGCGGTTTCGAAAACCCTTGAGCGCAGGCATATTTTTCGGCGCTGCAATCAAGGAAGTCTCTTGACCTGGAGGAGGGCAAACTTCAATTTCATGGGTAGTCTTCACAAAAAAGAGGTCCCCATTGCAAGTGATATAGTTAACAATGCCCTTTTGAGAACTCCAAAAGCTGACTTCACAGATCTCCGTTCCAATGCTGTATTTGTAGAATCGAACATGAGGGCTCTTTCCAGCCTGATAGGCTGCAACATATGCTTCCGAGCTTCGATTATAACCCATGGCAAAGTTAAATCCGGGTGGAAGGCGAGCCACTTCCAGTGCACCTTGCCCACGAACTCGCCAATGCAATAGCAAGTTGGTGTCGGTAATGGCCAATACAGATTTGTCTCCCAGCTCAAGAACGTTTTTGGGAGAGATCTTTAAACGATGTGCAGGAAGCAACAGGGGATTGTAGGCGCGCAGAAAAAATGAAGGTGCCGAAATCTCGATTCTATCGGGATTGACAGTGCTCCCTTCGGATACTTCTTTGGGCACTTGAAGAATTTCATTCAAATCAAATCGACTCTCCGAAAGCAGTCGTCGTCCCGATTGACCGTACTGGTATAGATGCAATTCCCCTTCTGCACTCACTGTCAAAACGTAGGAAATCTTTTCTTGTTTGCTCTTGATTAGTCCGATCATTGAGGCAGAAGAAAATGAAGCAGCACTGGTGATGAGGAATCGCTCATGCTCCCTGTCCGATTGCTCCAGAAAAGGGCCCAGGGCGGAGGTGCAATTGATGTCCGGATCCAGAATTTGCATGGCGTTTTCAATCCCTTCGACGGACTGCATTTGCAATTCCACTGGCGATCCACCTGCCAGCGCAAAGTTAAGACAGCGAACATTTTCATTCGCTTTCATATTTAAGCCAATTACTACAGCAATGCCGAACACTCGAGAGCTTCCCCACATTCTGATACTGGTGTCTAGCAGGATCGATCTGGTTCTTATCTCGTCATCTGGAGCGGATTCTTTTCGAAGATATAGTGCCTCATTATTGGCCAAACGAGCCAATAGCATCTCCTCTTCATTTGCAAGTTCGCTAAGTAGCAGTTGATCCAGTTTACCTCTGTTGCTAATATCCGAAACACCACCACTCGTCTGATCGCTGATTCCACTATTGTAAGCAGGAATTTTTAGGGCAGCGCTAATTCGTTTACTGAGTCGCGCCAAGCCTGCGGTCCTACGATTACTAAGGAGCTGATCTATCAGAGCAGCTTCCTCCTGGCTATCTTCGGGCTCAATCTCTATTGCATCGGGTTGAGCTTTCAGCCCGGTTTCCAATTTTCTCCTTAACAGTTCCGAAGTTGGAAAGTGCTCTAAAAACCCCTTCAGATCTTTCTCAACTGTTTCTTTGGCGGGCCTGTTCGGAGCTTTGGTACGCTCCAACACAGCATCGTAGTTTCCCGAATCCAAAGCATCTGTCAGGATTCTGGCTTCGGCATTTTTTACTGCAATTTGAAGTACACTGCCAACTACCTCCAGCAATCTTCTTCTACCTCTGCCTTGAGTGTATTTCCTTGGCAGTTCTCCGATTATTGTTAATGCCTTTTCGTATTCCTTTCCTGGCAAAACTGGCCGTGCTTCAGAGGACGAATCGCCTGCAATTTTACAAGCGAAAAGGATGGCTAATATCGACTCAAAGTGGGGCAGGGGACCCTGCCACTTTTCGATCAACCGCAATAAATCATTGCGATAGCACACCGTATGCCCATTGACCTCCACAACGCTGGCATGCTCCGGCCATGCCCAAGCGGGACAATCCGCCGGAGGACAGAAGTAGGAAACAAACAAGTCGTCAAAATTACTCATGCTTAGGCAAGTGTTCGTTGATTTCCTTAGCTCCTAAGGCCGGCAGGAAACTTCTTTTGCCAATCAATTCAATACTACCTTTAGGATTCAGCAGCAGCAATTGATCACCAAATGGGTTGAGGCTTGACTCCATTACCGGAATCAGTATCTCCAATTCCAAAGCATAGCCCATTGGTATCAACACATTCTCCATTTGCCAGAAGCTCTTACCGGGCAAAGCAGGAAGCGGTTCACCCAACAATAATACCCTTCCATCTTCACAGGCAGCCACCTCTAATCTCGACAAACGTACCGAAGGGCATTGCAAAATAAATCGATTCCATTGCTGCACAGAGATCTCCAGAGCGGAAGCATTACGGTCAGTAGAATCCCGTTCCAGCCTTGGAGTGATGCTTTGCTGTTCGGCCAGGAATTTTCCAGGCATCGCCGCAATTGGCATTTCAATGGGCAGGGCATCTCTCAAAAGCAACCAATCAAGTTCTGGCATCTGGCTATGGGGCGTCAAAGCGGCTTCCCGAAATAACAGCCGGTCCTCCACTATGTTAGTTGAGATAGCAGGCAGTGCCCGAAAACAAGCATCGAGTTTCTGCTCGGACGAAGCAACTTTCAAGTAGATTTGCTTCCCTTCATGGATCCAAACATTATCCAGATGCCGAATACCGGCCAGGCTTCTTTTATCCTTAAGATGCAATATGATGATCCAGCTAAACATCAATTCTCACTAATTTTCTCCCACAGTTTGTCGATCGGCCCTTGCACATAATTTCTCTGCTCCTCATTGCTGATCCATTCACTTCTTCCCGAAAGATATCGCAGCCGGTCTTTTATAAGACTTCTGTCTGCACTATTGGTGTCGCCGGCAGACCACTGCTCTCTCAAACTCATGACCTCCTTGTAAATCTCATCCGCCACAGGAGCATTGCTGTTCAAGGCTCTTGGGTGCAGGCCCTCGCTAGCTTCTTCTCGCTCAATCTGAGCATTTACAATGCCAGCAATAATCTCGATTTGCTCTTCATTGTCCCAAATATATCGCAGTACCCAAAGGTCTGATAATAGCGCAGTTTGACGATCACAGATGACTGCACTTGCTGCAATCAAGCGCTGCAGCTTCACGGCCCTACGATCAGAAACTTCCACCCCAGCATTTCGCAGTTTTTGGACTAGATCCAGATAACTTGTCTGAATCGATGCGATGTCTACTCCATATACCAATGTCTGAATAGCCTGGACCTCTTCTGCAGATATTGTTGCCTTTTCCAAACTCTTGCTTCGCTCCATCTTCCACCCGGCATTCAAAACTTCCTTCAATTTTGCTGGATCTACATTATCACATTTTACCCTGACCAGGAATCGATCAAACAATGCTCGCAAGGCGACATCTTCAGGCAAATGATTACTTGCTCCGGCGATCATCAAAGCTGGTAAGGCTCTTTTCTCCTTACCCCGTTTGAAAACCCGCTCGTTTAAGGCCATCAAAAGACTATTCAAAATAGCACTGTTAGCATTCAACAATTCATCCAGAAAAATAATGCTGGCTTCTGGCAGCATCCCTTCAGTATTGGTGACCAAATCTCCCTTTCTCAACTCTCGAATGTCAAATGGGCCAAAAAGCTCATTTGGCTCCGTGAATCGAGTCAATAAATATTCGAAACTATTTCCATTGATTCTATCAGCCAATTGATTGACCAGCGCAGACTTTGCTGTCCCGGGGGGGCCAAACAGGAAAATGTTTTCACGAGCCACAAGACAAAGTCCCATGAGATCAATGATATCATCCTTTCCTACAAAAGCTTGTTTCAATTGTTCCAGCACAAGATTTAGCTGTGCAACTTTATCCCTACTTTCCATTTCTCATCAGCTTTTAAGCGCTTCTATATCTAAGGTATCCCAAATCAGTTTCGAATGCTGTCCAATAATCTCTCGAACTAATTCTGTCAGACGCTCATGTTTCCCCAATCGATCCGTGGCCTTATGCTCCACAATCCGGTTAGCATATGCCAAGCCAAGTGTCCTATTCTGCAGCAGATTTTTGACCGCCGTATCCCCATCGTTTTCCAACTTCATGCCCACGGAAGAAAGTGGAAATCTACTGCCGGCAGCTTGCAAAATTTTTAATAACTCATCATTGGGAGAAGCCTTTTTTGCATAGTGAAAAAGATCCGGCAAAAACACCAAACTCAGGTCAATAGACAAAAGTTCCGAAGCAACATTACTCACTTCAGGCAGCTGGAGGTAAGCAGGAGCATCCTCGATCTTCAAATATCTTAGCAAAACAAACTGAGTAGCCCTGTACATAAACTGTGCTGCTTTTAAAGCAGCAACAGGGTCAAAAGCCACTACCTCGCCCTTAAATTCCCGACGGCGTACACCAAACTCTCGTTCCAGCACTTCAGTCGCTTGCTGCAACTCCTGCTCTTTGAAATCGACCAACACAAAATCTACTTGCACGCGTCCATTATCAAAAAGCGCCTCCAGGAAATCCTTAAGTTCCATCCCTGCAAATTAATTCTTCTTGTTTTGCCTCCCAATTTTGATTTAGCATTAAGATTGCTTTTTACTTTTTGGAGCGAAACAAAATCCCCTCTAGCTGCTGCCTTCCCGCCTTCCGCTCTCACTCAGCAACCTGTGGCCTGCTCTTGGTCTGCCTGCGAGGTCTCTCCGCAGGCTCCGAGCCCCCGCAGGCAGCCAATCGCCACGGCCACAGGCTGCTTCGTACCACTTCAGTCGGGGCTATTTTGCCTCTGTCTTGCTTCGTAGCTAAAATCCCTTCAGTACACATTGCAAGATCTGGACATTTTGACACATCGCCTTGCCGCAATGGCATATACCCTTCGGTCAGTTTGGCCATTGTCTTTTTTTTGTGCGGACAAGATTTTAAAGTAGAAAGTGGTATTTTGGCGCGGATTTATCGAAATGAGTGGCTAATCGCTTGTAGCACAGTGGGATACGTAATTGTGCCTGTTTTCGCTCCTCCAGCCGTTCATTCCTCTCTGTGCTAAACGGCATGCTACTTGCAAATGTTATTAGTACGTTCTGAGGCAAATTATCAAACAGAAGTTCAACCTAAACTAGATCAATGAGTAACAATACAGTAAAGCTGCAAGATCTTATAGACAGCAAGATATTAGAGGAAAGAAAGGTGTTTCTGTGGGGAATGGTCAATGATGATTCCGCTAAGCATGTCATCGACCGTCTGTTGTACCTGGATATGCTTAATGATTCAGAGATTGAATTGGTCATCAACAGCCCGGGAGGATACGTCACCTCTGGTTTCGCTGTTTACGATACCATAAAGTCTTTGAAAAGTGATGTGTCCACCGTTTGTACTGGCTTTGCCGCCTCAATGGGATCCCTATTGCTCTCTGTAGGCAAGAAAGGCAGAAGATTCATTCACCCACATGCCAGAGTCATGATTCATCAGCCAAGCGGTGGTGCTTCAGGACAGGCATCAAATATTGAGATTCAGGCGCAAGAGCTGATCAAGATTAAGCACCTTAGCGCGCAAATTCTGGCTGATAATTGTGGCCAGTCATACGACAAAGTAATGGCCGATTTCAATCGCGACTACTGGATGAATCCGGAAGAGTCGCTCGCCTACGGCATCGTAGATGGAATTGTAGGACAATAGTGTGAGTATAGAGTAGAGGGTATATGGTATATGGTATATGGTATATGGTATATGGTATATGGTATATGGTATATGGTAGAGAGTAGACCGTATACTCTATACCCAGTACTCTCTACCCTCTACTCCCTCACAAAATAAATGACATCGCAGGTATTCATGTCGGAGTTTAGGATGAAGCGCTGCCTTTTGACACCGTCATCCACGATAATTGCCACTGTATTAGGTGGATAGTCCCCAAGGTTGTGGGCATATAAAGCAAGGTAATTTGGCACTTTTCCCGAAGCATCCAGCACTACATCCACCTTATGCTCCTCATTGTTGATCCGAAATTGTTCCAGAATCCAATGTCCATTGTAATTCAATGAGATGATATCTCCATCATTGCGTTTGTGGTCGTATACGGTGATCGATAAATAGGTACTGTCCACTTTGATCACCTTTCCATCTTTTACCTTGCGGTTGCTCAGTTTTTTGATTCTCTTCTTGTTATCCCATTTCACCTGAACCGGTCCTTGCCCAGTTTGCTCGAAATTTACATTGACTGTATTGGCTACTTCAGACACGATTTCATCTTCCCTGATGCGTTTGAGGTGTATCTTCCCTGGTACACAATAGACATCGCTGACATGTCCAAAACCGGACCACTCGCCCTCCAGGTGATCCCTATTGTTTGTCTGAAAGAACTCTAGATTTGCCTTCTTCATACAGGTCTCCATATGCCTCATTTCCCGATGCGTATTGATGTAATGATCCACAGCTACATCTTCATAACGAAGGCTAACACCGTCCCAATGCCCTTTAAACGTCTTTTCATAGGACAGATAGCCTTTGTTGTCTGCAAATTTGGCCCGACATACCAAGAGTCCTTCTACCTTACTTCCTTTCTGGCTGATCTCAACATGCAATTTTCCAACAGCCCCCGAAAACTCCGGCTGTCCTTGCCAGGTAAGCTGCGTGATTTCGCCCTCCCATAGGCCATTCAGATCCACATCGCGTGCGCTTCCCGGTTTTGTGCGGATATCCTCCAACTCACCAGCATCTTTTGTAGGAAAATTGATTTGAACCTGCGCAATCGCAAAAAGAGGTGGCACGCACAAAAGTACCAGAGCGGTAAAGCAAGACTTCAACAATCTCATCAAAATGATTTTTGGAAGTAAAAGCGGAAATTGCGATTCAGGAGATTCAAGTCTTCCCGTTCAGGATTTCCGGAATAGTAGGCCTTATTCGTGATGGAGTCAAAAGATTGGCTGAACTCAAATCCAAGGGCAAATCGACCTTTGTTGACATTAATGCTACCTCCAAGCACGTAGCCAAAATCAAATTTATTGTAGGGAAGATCTTCTCCATTTAGCACAGGATATTCCGAATAGCGCGTCTCAGTGGAGTTGGCAGTAAGATTAATCTTTTCTTTTCCCCCCAAGAGATAACCACCATAAACACCTCCGTTAAAGTACAAGCCAAGTCCAATCGGGCTAATCGAAGCAAGTAGATTTCCTCGCAGCCAATGTTGCCGGGTGAAGGCGTCTTCGGTGTTGTTGTAGATCTCTTCCCAGGTTTGACTATTGTAAAGTGCTTCCGCCTGAAAAGCTATACGACGATAAGCATTAAAACGGTAGAAAGTACCCCCTTCCCAACTGAATCGACGCTTGAAGTCATTGTTGCGCTGATTTGCATCAACACTGGAGCTGCCTAAGCCGAATTTGAAACCAACAAGATGTGTTCGCTTTTTGGGCTTAAACAGCTGACCTGGCTGGGTAATGTCAATCATCGGTTTTTGAGGAGCCGGCGGGGTAGGGGTGGGTTGAACCTTATCTGGTTCGTCACCTGGCTGCACTGTTTCTTTCACATCTATGATTGGCAAGATGCTGCCTTTGAGGCCATCTACATCTTTATATAAATCCCAAACCACAGCTTTGCCAGGTCCCGATTGCACTTTGCCAATGTCACCACTTAGGGTTTCTGGTTTTATGATGCTTCCATCCTCTTTTTCGAATGACAATTTTACAAAATACACTTTGTTTTTCTTGCCATCCAGATCGTAGGTTACGATCAGCTTGTCTTCAGTAGGGCTTACTTGAACATTGGAGGCGTCTTGTGCCAACAGAGGAACGCTGAAGAAAAACAGTATGGCTGCGAATAGAAAGGAGAAAGTTGATTTCATGCAAAGCTATTTTTGGCGCACTATGCTTGACTCAAGATACATACTATAGTTTACTCTTGGACTATGCAAATTGTACTTGTCACTGTTGAGCCTTTATGGTGGGCCATGTGGTGCAGATTTATAACCAATCGCTTCGAATCTAAAACGAAGTAAATTTTGCTCCTACTTTGCCATATCTTCAGTGCTATGAAGACAGAATTGTATTATGAGGATGAAAAGTCAGAGAAGTTTTGGAGCATTGAAGTTTCAGGTACTTCTTATACGGTCAATTATGGCAAAATCGGTTCGAAAGGTGCCAGCAAAGTGAAGGAATTCAAATCCAGGCAAGCGGCGATGCAGGAGGCCCAAAGCTTGATTGAATCCAAGCGCAAGAAGGGTTATGTGGAGCAGTTGATCACAGCAAATCAAGGAATGCAGCAGCGTAGCTTATCCAAGGTATTTGTTCCGCCTGCCGACTCTAATGACTTCATGGTCGATATCGATAATCTGGATGAGCTGACGGCCTTCATGAAATGGCTCGCTGACAACACGGACGATATTGAAAGCCGTGGGGGATACAACTTCTACAGAATGGTGGACGGAAAACCGGAATGGTACGGTGTAAGTCCGGAGCAGGACCCCTTGTTCGATTACGACTTCAATGCCAACGTGTATGCCTTCTTCAAGGCTGTGGGGCAAGTGGAGTCCCTGCAGCCCTATCTGCAAGAATATGTGCTTAGCGTAGATGGTAGCCAATGGATAGATGAGGAATCCCAGTTAGGCAACTATGCAGCACTTGGTTTGGCGCTCGCCGACAAAAAGTACATCAAGGACTACATCAGTTATATCAGCAATAATGACATGAACCATGAAGTGCATCATTGTCAGCAAATTGATTCTTTGTACAAGGTGCATGGCAATTGTGATGAGTTCCTCAATCTAATTGCCGCGCGCTGTATCTTGCCCACACAGCACAGCTGGGAGCAACTATCAGAATACGCTTCTGTTTTAGGGCTACATACTGATCAGGAACAGCAAAAAATCTTTGTCAATCTGCTTTTGCAATACAGCAAACGATTTCGCAGCCGTCCAACTTCGATCAGATATTGTTTGGAGCGATTGGATTTTAAGCTTGGCAAAGTATGGGAGAATCCGCTCGCAGAAATGATCAAGAAAGCGAACAAGAAAAACCCCTTTTCCCTTGATGTATTATTCTATTACCATGCTGTTGAAAAGAACATAGAAGCTCCTGTTCCATCCGATCATTTCAAGGCTTCAGAGGTTGCCTGTCTGGATCTGGTCGAGTCCTACATGATCAAAGG
>JAHDEE010000383.1 GCA_020629005.1 Chitinophagales bacterium | reverse complement strand
GTTGAAATTATCTATCTGATTTGAGCCGCCGTTTCGACTCCACACCGTAAGTACCATGCTGTTTTCGGCACGGGCATCATTTGGATAATATCCAAGGTCCCCATGATCCGATTGACTGTCTCCATAACTGTAGGTGTTCATAAAATCCAGTCTAACAACATTGTCCCAGGAAAGCATGCAGCCTCCGTAATTATTCCTGGAAGGTTTGGCGATCCATTCTATGGTAAATCCCTCGTCAATATTGCCCGATTGGTCGAGCTGTGCTTTTGGGATAAACGCAAATTCATCTAGTTGCGAATCTCGGGATTCATGTAAAAGTGCATTGCCTATGCTACCTGGTACGATAATGTTTTGCTGCGACCCAGGACTAGCGTCGTTTACACTTTCGTTTACCTGCATTTGATGCGGAAACTGTCCGTTGCCGGTTAGTGGTTGCTGATCGAATTGGAAGTAGGCAGTCGGTTCTTGAGCGGAGACAATGCTATGGCTCAGGAGCAAGAGGCTAATGATGCAAAGCATTTGAATTGCAATGCTAAGTCTTCTGTGCGTTTTCATTTTTAGAAGTTTAGATTTAGGGAATTTTTACTGCTGTCTAAGGCAGTTTCGCACACAGATACTTTACGGCTGATTTTTGTTACCGGGTAATGGGCTGGAAAAGGATTTTGGAGAAGGGATCAGAAAGGTGATTCTGATATATGTACTTGTCATCACCGGCTATGTAGTACGCCAATGTTGTTCTTCGTGGTCGGTCTTCAACGGTTGCTTCGACTACGCTCTAGAGTGAGTAAAAACCATTGACGGAGCCTACGACGGTCGCCGAGCGTAGTCGAGGTGCCCGGAGTAGGCGAACCACGAAGAATGAGGTTTATGATACATATACTGCTCATTATCAGCCCCGTAGTCCGCCAATAACGGGCCTTTCGACTCCGCTCAAGGACCGTCATTGGCTACTGCATTAGTATGAGCAAAGTCCTTTTTCTGGCAGGCGAAATAGTTTTTACTCACTCTGGCTCAGCGACCGTTGAAGACTCCAAATTGGGTTTTTACTCACTCTGCGCGGCGGACTGCGGGTGCAAAATAGCCCTGGGCGAAGTGGTATGAGTGCCGCTTCCCGACGTGGTGAATGCAGGCTAGTGGGGGCTCGGAGCCTGCGGAGAGACCACAATAGCCTTGCATGAACAGGCGGGAGTGGTGCGAGTAAGAACGGAGCACAGGTAAGCCGATGCGCGATGGGATTTCGCCACGCTCCAAATCAAAAAAATTAAGCAAATCTACTATACAATGTGCACGAATGGACATGTGCGGAGAGTCGGTATAGGCAAAAAAGAAAGTCTGCACCAATTAAGGAACAGACTTCAAGTGCCCAGAACAGGATTCGAACCTGCACGAGATTGCTCTCACAGCCCCCTCAAGGCTGCGTGTCTACCAGTTTCACCACCTGGGCAAGCGGCTGCAAAGTTAGCAAATTTCGCTAAACTTGCCAATGAAATTCGAGAATACTAAAGGGGTAAATTAGCGCGCAAGTCGTTTCTTCATGAACATTCCAAATAGGCCAAAAAGCACTAGAAAGGCGGGGATATAATAGGCCATATTTCCACTTTGGGCCTGACCAGGCGCAAAGCGCAACATATTGTTGGCGAACACTATGATACCGATTAGCACCATTAATATTGGGTATCGTTTGACTATTCTCATGGATAAAAATTACTTTGTGAATTGATTTAATACATTCTACCTAAACCTCTGTTTTTGATGGGCTTGGCGGGGTTGTTTTTTGTGCCTACTACGGCAAGTGCCACCTGATCATCACCGGGATCGATTCCATTTCGATGCAGATACATGTGAATTGATTCGTAAATCTCATGCTTGACTTTGGATTCATTTGCTCTGCTAAAGTCTTCAGACATTAGTTTGAGCTTAAAGGCGACGGAATCCGCGTTGATATGATCGATAGCGGCACTTGCAAAATCGACCTGCTCCAGCTCTGAGACCATCTTGTTCAGATCCTCCGGAATTGCTGTCAATAGCTCTGGTGTAGTTTTGTTGCTGACGGCGAAATCGACAGTGATCAACTTTTGCTCCGTGCGATTGTAGTTGTGTACATCGAAGCTCGTTAGTTTGGTGTTTGGTACAGCAACCTCTTGTCCTTCGGGCGTTCGAATTCTTGTAGTTTTGATCCCAATCTTTTCCACCGTACCTGTGATCTTGTCAACTGTTATGTTATCTCCGATAGTAAATGGCTTATCAATCGAAATAGCCACCGAGGCAAAAACATCGCTGAGCAAACTCTGTAGGGCCAGTGCAATGGCAAAACCCGCTACTCCCAATCCAGTGATGATCGAAGTAACATCAAAACCAAAGCTGCTAAGGATGGCTAATCCAATCACCAGTAAAACTGCTCCTTTTGCAATCAAAGTAAAGACCGGGAATCCATCTGCGTCCAAGTCCTCGGCTTGCTTATTTCCTTCTTTGGCCAGGTAACTTCTGGTAAGACTTCTCGCATACCAATCGATCAATTCGAAGATGATGGCCATACCAATGAAGGAACTCACGATGATCAAGCCTTTTGACACCAGAGACTTCTCCGGCATGATTAGCATAGCTTGCAAACAGGTGATCAGCAGGAGTAATGGCCATTGCAACTTGCCGAGAATTCTGGCAATAAGGTTAAGTAGCAGGTGGCGTCTTTTCAGCAGTGCAGAACGGATATCATCGATAAAGAGCGTGTAGGCAGCATCGACCAAAAGACGGTTGACAAAGTAACATTGCATAATGAGCACATAGGGCAAAAAACGTCCTAGTGGCACGGTCAAAATCAGCAGAAAAGTGAGCAGACAGCGCAGAAGATTTTCTTTTTCGCTGATGATAAAGGCGGCGATTCCCGGAAACATGCCTCTGGTCTTTTCGGAAACGGCAGTAGCATGTTGCTGTAAATAGGAAATGTATTGTCCCCCTTGTTCCTTGCGGATTTCGGCCTCGAACAAAGTGAATGCAGCATAGAAACTCCGGGCAAAAAGGTAGGCAATGACACAATAGACCAGCATCCAAAATACTGGAACGCCAAATACTTGTTTGGCGAAAAAAGAGCCTTCTTCCGAGGTATGTAGTAGCTGATCTACAGGCAAAAAAACGATAGCGCCCAGAACGAGAAGTAGCTTTTGTCCATTGCTTCTTAATAAATCAAGCTCTTCCCGCTCTTTTCCCCAATCGCGTTTCTGAAGCAGCTCAAACAACTGTTTGATCAGTAAAACAGTAGCAGTTGAATAGATGCTGTACACAATTACACTGAATAGCAGCTTACTATCAAACTGTTGGCCGAGGGCTATTCCCACATCGGGATTTGATAAGCCGATATGAGTAGCGAAGTAATACAGTGAGGAGAGCAAAAGAAGCAGGTATGCCACCAGACTGCTTTTGCGCAGGGTACTCCAAAGCACGGATTTGTAGGCGTTGTTTGCAGTAGCTGATTGTTGTCGATGACGCAAAAAGCGATCTACTGTGAAGAAGGCGATCATGCTGATCAATAACATGAATGTAGCTATAAACCAGACCCACATTGGACTACCCATGAAACTGAGTTGTGCGTAATTGTCGATCTGGTAGCGTGCGGCCACTCCACTCCAGTTTGTTAGATAGCCAGCGGCTACCAATAATCCCAATAAGTAGACCGTGTGCCTTGAAGGCCCCAGATCCTCTTTGAGAAATCTGATTTCTGAAATCCGGGCCAGCCAGTTTTGTAGTTTTAGTAGCAAGAGCCAGCTAGCCAGGGCATAGATCACAAAGAATATGAGCGCTGCCAATGGAAGCTGGGAAGGAGTTAAGATATTGAGCATCTCCGCCAGTATTTTGAGTATGTTCGTTGGTATTTAGGGACAGTTATTGATTCTCTATCCCTTAGCTAAGATAAACCCTAAGGAGAAGCGAAATCAGGCTATTGGAAATTCG
>JAHDEE010000382.1 GCA_020629005.1 Chitinophagales bacterium | reverse complement strand
TACCCTCTACCCTCTACCCTCTACCCTCTACCCTCTACCCTCTACCCTCTACTCATTTATCCAACGGCGTTAATTTTCGTAAATTTGAAGGCAACCAAACTTAGCATAATGGAAAACCCCACCTTCTATGATAAGCTTGCCGAGGCAATCGTCTGGCGAAAAGTCATACAGTTCATGTACAAAGGGCACAAGCGAACAGTAGAGCCTTTCAAGATTGGAATCCTCAAGAGGAACGGAAAAATCTACCTGGAAGCCTGGCAATTAGCCGGTCACAGCCGTTCAGGCAAGCTTCCCCCTTGGAGACTCTACAGACTAGATAAGATTTCTGCATTACGACTCACTGAGATCGAAGCAGCAGGATACCGACCCGGATACCGCTCCACTGATATGCGAATGTCCGAAATCGCATATGCACATCAAGCAGAGAGAGTTCAGGCCAGTGTTTGAATTACTTCTTGCCAGTAGGCTTACTAATATTCTTTCTTCGCCAAAAGATCAGCCAGGCAACAGCCAAACCAATGAGAATGAACGGCCAGCCATGTGCCAGAGCAACCAGGACATCCAGGAATGTGTACCAACCCGTTGAGAATGCTCTACGCATTTTGCCGAAGAAACCAAAGTACCCGGCTTTCGACTGATAGAAATGTACGTTGAGTGTGCTAATACTGCTTCGGCTCGTCAGATATTTTAATCTGCCTTCCGTGGACTCAATCTCTTCGCGTATCGAACGTAACTCTTTTTCCACTTCGATCAACTCCTTGATTGTCCCAGCCTTCTCCAACAAGGCCACATAGCGACCTTCAAGTTGTCTTCGGACTTCCAGGCGAGCATTGATGTCCACAAACTCTTCCGTTACATCCTGTAGCCTTATATTCTTCGAATCGAGTCGATTTGCAATCGCCGATACAGCAACAACCAACTCATCAAACTTTGCAGAAGGGATTTTTAGGGTCATCGTCTGGTTTACCCTCCCGGTCCCTTTGCTCAAGTAATCATTGTGGACCTGAGCACCAAGCTTAGCACAGACCTCCTTGATTGCCTGATCTGTGGCCGCCAGGTCGCTTGTCTCAAAATGAAGATCCCCTTCACGAATGATCTTTCGATCAAAGTCTTCTTTGACTTCATCAGCCTGTCTTGGCTCGGCAGACTGTTGTGCATCGGTTGCCCGGCTAGGGCTCAATTTCTTTGCTGATCCGGCAATAGCCTCCTTGCTCATTGCTCTTTCCCGACTGTTGCCACAGGCCGAAAGAAGCAGGAACAAGAGCAAACAAAGCACAATTTCACGATATCTAGTCATAGTTCTTTTCTTCTGTAGTGCTGTCCTGACAACTTTGCAACAGTTAAAATCAGTTAAGTGTAGTTAAGCAAAGTCAACAACTTATGGCCAATCTCCATACCAAATTAGCATTTCCTTAAGTGCTTTTGCAAGTAGAATTAAACTTCCTGCCCATATCGCACTCTAGTAGACGCACCCTGAACGGGAAAACAGTAAAAAATAAAAATTATGAAGAATCTTATTTGGATATCAGCAGTGATCATGGCCATGTTGTTCACAATCAATACAAGTGCACAATCAACCAGCAGTCATCCCCAGCTGTCCAAGGCAAACATAAATGGGCTGAAAATCGCCAAACTAAGCCCTCAAGTAAATCAGGCCAGAATACCTGGAACCAACAGCACAGGAAATACTGGCAAGGTCAAAAAGGGAGAAAAGGGCGAAAGCACAGGGACTAATTCTTCTGAGGGAAGACAAAGTCGAAATACTCCATCAACAAGCGAAGGCACAAACCGAGGTAAACAAACTCGTCAAGCTCCTAATCGCAATCAGCGACCAAAGCCAGGCTCCGAATGCAGAAAAGGAGGAAAAACAAAAGCCGGTGATCGATGCGGTGGTACAAAAGGTCAGGCTGGCAGCTGCAAAGGCAAAAGCCAAAAACGAGGTAAGGGTCGAGCTGTTCAGACAAAGGGCAGAAAGAAGGTCAACATTGATCGCCAAAGAACCAGAAGTCAAAAGGGACGAACAATGACACAAAAGGTAGAGCAGGTTCGGCAGAAACAAGCGACAAAATAGCGAGTGCCTTGGGACTTAATTAGTGGACAGGTTAGATGAGCTTATCTTTTTGCCAATCGAGACGCGAGGATGGAGTATTGCCTTAGCTACATGACAGACGAGCAACGAAGAGTGGCAGAAATAGAAGCCACCTAAACTGTCCATCAATTAGGTCCCAAGGCACGAGGCACATAATTAGCCGTTAGGCAGCCATAGATTGATCAAAACTATGGCTGCCTTTGCCTTTTGTCAATTTATAAGATTCGCATTTCCACAAAAGCAAAAAGAATAGTTTTATCTTTGAATGTGCGAAAAATCAAGCTTTCGCACTTATAAATCATCATCAATTAAACAGATACCCATGAAACAAATCATCACTCTTTTGTGTATCATGTTAGCGCTGGGCTTTAGTCAATCTACTTTTGCGCAAAGCACTGAAACGCAAAAACAACTCAAAAAGGACAAACAAGAGCTCAAAAAAGAGCAAAAGGAACTCAAATCGGAAAAAGCAGCTGTCAAGGCTGAAAAAGCCGATGTAAAAGCGGACAAAGCTGCTGTGAAAGCAGAAGCCGAAGCCCTTCGTGGAAATCTAAAGGCGGAAAGAGAAGCACTTTCAGCTGACAGGGAAGCACTAAAGGCAGAGAAGGAAGCACTTGAAGCTTCAAAGGAAGCTGGCGATATCTCAGAAGCAGACTACAAAGCGAAGAAAGCCGACATTAAGGAGCGTGCTGATGTTCTCAAAGCGAAGATGCAGGCTTTTAGAGAAAAAGCCAGCGATGCTAAAGGCGAACTCAAGCAGGAAAAGAAGGAGCTGAACAGCGAAATGAAGGACCTAAAGCAGGACCAGAAAGAAATCAATGCTGATATGGATAAGGTAAAGGCCGAGAAAAAAGCCACCAATTCCAAAATGAAAGCGGAAAAGGCAAAGGTAAAGGCTGATCGTGCCGAAGAAGAAATCCGAGAAGAGGCATCGCCGGTTGAAGTCGAGGAGCAGATGATTCCTATCGAGGTAGAAGAGACAGATAGCGACGAGTAATCAAGGTGTCCTCATTCGCATTAAATGCGATGGATCCAAAATGAAAGAGGTCGAAACAGCTCCAACGGTGGCTGATTTCGACCTTTTTTGTTTGACCTCTCCATTTATACTGTTCTGAGCCCTCCAGCTGCAATTTCCAAGTCATTCTCTGGCCACGGGAAGATACGGGCATCCACAATTTAGGATTAGAAGGAGTCCCGCAATTCGGTCAGGTTTCCCGTATAATTTCAGGAACAAAAAGCTACTCAAGCAGCGTAGTAGAACAGGCGTTTGCGCTTACAGAAATATTGCCATTCCACTCGATCGAACTGGCACGAACGGCTCGATAGGAATAATTACCTGGCGGCAACGATACTGTCAATGTGCCGGATTCTCCGCAATTCGGATCGTAGGCTGCAAAATATGTAGTAATCGAACCGCGGTAAACATCATCCACCCACACATCGATTCCTCCGAGTGTCGGTTCTTGAGTCCAAAAGATGGCATCTCCCTCAGATGAACTTTCGTTGTCACAACTGGTAATAATGCTAAAAAAGGCAACAAATGCCAGTAGGTATAGAGCTTTCATGGTCGTTATTTTGTTAAACCCATTAGACCTTTTGTCCGATCAGCTGTTTAATCTCATTCGTAGCGTAAATACAATAAATTGAGCGGCTGCCAATTCCGCTGATAATTCTGAATGAACCACAGGGACTTATCAATTTGTCTTATTTTTGCCTGACAAATTCGGGAAGGTCTGACAATTTGTCAAATTTTCTCGCTCGTGCAGAGAATTGAATAGTTTTTGCTCATAGCACCCTAAATACAACAGATGTCTTTCGTTTCAAAAATAATCAAAACCTTCTTCGGCGATAAATCTAC
>JAHDEE010000087.1 GCA_020629005.1 Chitinophagales bacterium | reverse complement strand
GCCGTGTTTCAGCCAATCGATGAAGCAGAAAGACTTTCCTTAGAGCAACAGTATACGGATGGATGCCCTTATTTTCTGTTTGTCGGTACGATTCATCCCAGGAAGAATATCGCCAATATCTTTCGGGCATTCGATGATTTTAAGTCGCGAACCGACAGTGATTGGAAGCTATTGATGGTAGGCCGAAAAGGCTGGACCTATAAGGAGATATTTGAGGTATATGAGCAGCTTCGGTTTAAGGACGAAATCATTTTCACCGGGCATGTTCAGTTAGCGGAATTAGCGCGAATAACAGCCGGAACTTCCTGCATGCTGTATCCCTCTGTGTTTGAGGGATTCGGTATTCCACTTCTGGAGGCCATGCACAGCGAGGTTCCTGTAATTACCTCCAACACGAGTTCGCTGCCTGAAGTAGCAGGTGATGCTGCTATGCTGGTTGATCCGCACAGCGTGGAGCAGATTGTACAGGCAATGCTGGCCCTGAGCACGGATAGGCAGCTTGCCAGGCAGCTGGTAGAGGCCGGAAAAATGCAACGGCAGAAATTTGGCTGGGATAAAACGGCAGATGCTCTGTGGCAAAGTGTAGAGCGGACGTTGGCTGCTACGTGAAAAATAGTTTTACCCTCAAAATCCAAGTGGATCATTATTTTTTTGATGTGCCCATCAATCAAAGTCTCTGTTCTTTTTGTTTGGCCAAAAAGAACCAAAAACCCAAGGCTTTGGAGAATTTTGCTAAAATTTGGGCTTTCAAGCCTAAATCATTTAAACTCGCCGCAACTCACTTGTAAAATTGAACCTCTGTATTGGCTCAAACACAAATGATTTTTAACGGCTTGAAAGCCCAAATTTCTTGACGCAAAATACCCCAAGGCCGGTCCTCTTGTCGATACTATTTATGGACTCCACCAATCATCGAAAACCAGCAACGTGAGAGGTAGGTGCAAAATAGCCGCGGGCGAAGGGGAAATGCGGGGTGCCTGAGCCGTGGTGACTGCTGGCAGATGGCAGCTCGACGATAGGAGAGATGGCAGCTGCCTTGCAGGAACAGGCTCAGGGGCCCCGCATTGGAACGAAGCACGGGTAGCGCATTTCCGCGACCGTCAGACCTTTCGCTCCTAAAAAGAGTCATAAGCCCTTCAAAATGGCTAATTTAGGAGCACTATTTGCTACTTAATTTCGTTTTAGAGTGTATGCTAAGAATCGCAGCGGTACTGTCGGTGTTGGTGGTTTTTCTCGCCTCACTTAATCTTTTTGCCAGTCACAACCGGGCTGGAGAGATTACTTATGTGCATTCTCCAATCGAGGGGGATCCGTATCGGTATGAATTTTCGATTATCACTTATACCAAAACCGGTGGAGAATCGGAAGCGGCCGACAGGGATTCTTTGGAGATTTTTTGGGGGGATGGAACCAGTACGATGCTGGCCAGAACCAATGGTCCCGGAGCACCTCAGGGTGTAGGAAACGGCGAGTATCTTGGTAATAATATAAAAAAGAACGAATACAAAGGAGTTCATAGTTATTCTGGATTTTTCTTTTACTATGTCGTTTACATGAAAGATCCTAATCGGATTAGCAATATTGTCAACATCAATTTTGGCAATTCGGAAGAACCCTTTTTGATTCAGGATACATTGTTTTTGCTCGATCCACAGTTCTTTGGTTTCAATAATTCTCCTGTGCTGTTTCAGCCCCCCCTTGATTATGGTAATGTGGGTTACACTTTCGTGCACAATCCGAATGCCTATGATGTGGATGGAGACAGTTTGTATTTTGAGCTGATTCCTCCCCGCAAAGATATTGACGAAAACTGTACTAATTATCAGGACCCAAATTTGATTACTCCGGGGCCTTTGAATCAGATTTCATTGGATAATCTGACGGGTGAATTTGTTTGGGATAGTCCGCAGTCGCCTGGTATTTACAATATCGCTTTCCTCATCACGGAATATCGGAATGGGGTGAAAATTGGCAGTATGGTGCGGGATATGCAGATTCTGGTAGAGGAGGTAAATAACCGTCCGCCTGAGCTTGTGGCCCTGCAGGATACCTGTGTGCAGATAGGAGAGGTGCTGGAGATTACAGTGGAGGCCAGCGATCCCGATTTAGGACAGGATGTGACGCTGACGGCTTACGGGGGACCCTTTGAAGTGGTAGATCCTGCAACTTTTGAAATTGTAAGTACCAGCGCCCAATTGGCGGAAGGCTTGTTTGAATGGGAGACGACCTGTGAGCATATTTTTAGTGATGAGTATACGCTGGTATTCAAGGCGGAAGATGATTTTAGTTCTGGAGGCAATCCTCTGCCTCTGGTCGATCTGGAAACCTGGCAGATAACCCTAGTGGCTCCTGGCCCTGCAGGACTCACAGCTACAGCGGTAAATGGAGATGTGCTGCTGGAGTGGAACGCCCCATATATTTGTGAGGATACGGACAAATTTCAGGGCTTTTCTATTTGGCGTTCGATCGGATGTGATGAAGATCCCTTTGATGATTGTGTGCGTGGATTGTCCGGTACCAATTATGAGCGCATAGCCAGAGATGTGTTTGAGTACGACTATACGGATGATACGGCAGTGCGGGGAATCAATTACAGCTATCGTGTTGTGGCTGATTTTGCCGACGTATTGGCCGGTACTGATTTTGGTATCAACCTTGCTGCCAGTCGACCTTCGGAAAATGCTTGTGCGGAGCTTCCGCTCGACATCCCCATCATGACCAATGTGAGTGTGCAGATGACGGACGCTGCGAATGGTGAAATTTACATTGCCTGGAGTAAGCCCGACCCGGAAGCGCTGGATACCTTGGCTAATCCTGGTCCTTATGAGTATGAATTGAAGCGTATTGAAGGGGGCACGGAAGTATCGCTAGCCACTTTTGCCACAGAGACCTTTGGTGAGTCGGTACAGACTGATTTCGTGGATGTTGGTCTTAATACAACAGCAAATGCCTACACTTATACGGTTGGTTTTAGATCAGCTGGCAACTTTCTCGATGATGCCGAACAAGCTGCTTCGCCGTACCTGAGTCTTGCAGCCAGTGATAATCAACTTGAGCTGAGCTGGATGGTGGAGGTTCCCTGGTTTAATTTTGAATATCTTATTTATCGCTACAATGAGGTCGATAGTCAGTGGGAGGAGTTGGCCTATACTACAGAGCCATTCTATTTGGACCAGAACCTTCGAAATGGCAAAACTTATTGTTATTACATAGAGTGTCGGGGCACCTATGCTTCGGATATTCTTCCCGATACATTAATCAATCTATCTCAAGAGGCCTGCGGGTTTCCGATTGATACGGAGGCACCTTGCGCTCCTGGTTTGCAGGTCAGCAATGTATGCGATGAAGAGGAAATTCCGGATGGAGTTGAGTGGTTGCAAAACTCGCTTGACTGGACTGATCCAGATCCTGAGTGTGCGGATGATGTCTTATACTACAATGTCTACTATGGCTTTGTAGGGGAAGATACCGTACTGAACAGACTTGACTCATTGCTGGTGGGAGAGGGTACCGGTTATGTACATCAACTGGAATCTTCGCTGTCGGGTTGCTATGCCGTTACGGCGGTGGATTCTTTCCAAAACGAGAGCTTGCTCAGTGAAGTCATCTGCATGGAAAATTGTCCCCTTTATGAATTGCCCAACGTATTCACGCCAAATGGTGACGGGGCTAACGATCGTTTTGTGCCACTTCGCGGCGTTCGATTTGTCTCTTCCATCTATTTGGAAGTTTTCAATCGCTGGGGAAATAAAGTGTTTGAAACAACTGATCCTGAAATTAATTGGGATGGTCCAGCCAATGATTCAGCTGTAGGGGACGGTGTTTATTTTTACACCTGCCAGGTTTACCAGATTAATAGTTTTGGCACCGAGGTCTTGCACGAAGAGCTTAGCGGTTATGTGCACATCATGCGTTAGCGAGCGGCACGCTGCGCTAGCCCGGCACTACGTTCGTAAAGTTTGGATACGTATTTTCCGATTACATCAAATTCTATGTTGACTTTGCTGCCGGGTATAAATTTGTGAAAGTTGGTATGCTCGAATGTGTAGGGAATAATGGCTACAGAAAAATCCTTATAGCTGGTATCGACCAGCGTTAGGCTGACTCCATTTACACAGATGGATCCTTTGTCTACCATCACTTCTTTTGCTTGTTCCGGAAACTCAAAATGGAAGTACCAGCTTCCCTCAGCTTCCTGGATTTGGGTGCAGCTAGCTACCTGATCCACGTGGCCTTGTACAAAGTGTCCATCTAACCGTTGTGAAGGAAGCATAGCCCTTTCCAGGTTCACGAGGTCTCCGATTTGTAGTTCTCCAATGGCAGATACATCCAGCGTTTCTTTGATTGCTGTCACTGTATGTTCTCCCGGGCCTAGGGCCACCACGGTCAGGCAGACTCCATTGTGCGAAACACTTTGGTCAATCTTCAGCTCATCTGAAAAAGTAGATTTTATTCGCAAGTGTATATTGCTATCTTCCTGCTCTTTTCCTACAATGGTTCCTAGTGTTTCGATAATTCCGGTAAACATTTTTTGTCTTGTTTTTGGTGGGTGTTGCCAGTCTTTTAAAATGCATTAGGGGCCATGCAAGCATCGCCCCTAATACATTGTTCGCTTTCGGCGATCAATCAGATTTCACTGGAAATTTCAGCGGCCTTAGCCATTCATAGAAATCATCAGTTCCTCGTTGTTTCTTGTATTCTTAAGCTGCTGCATAAGGAACTTCATTGCTTCATCAGAGTTCATGTCCGCAATGTGATTTCTTAGAATCCACATACGCTGGAGCACATCTTTTTCAAGCAGCAGATCTTCTCTTCTCGTGCTGGAAGCAACCACGTCCACCGCTGGGTAGATTCGCTTGTTCGACAGTCTTCTGTCGAGCTGCAATTCCATGTTACCAGTACCTTTAAACTCTTCGAAGATCACCTCATCCATCTTGGATCCGGTATCTGTAAGAGCTGTAGCGAGTATGGTTAGAGAGCCTCCGTTTTCGATATTTCTTGCGGCACCGAAGAACTTCTTAGGTTTTTGCAGTGCATTAGATTCTACACCACCAGAAAGCACTTTTCCAGATGCCGGTGCAGTTGTGTTGTGCGCTCTTGCAAGACGTGTAATTGAGTCGAGAAGGATCACAACATCCTGTCCACATTCCACCAGTCGCTTGGCCTTTTGCAATACAATACTGGCCACTTTAACATGCCGGTCAGCAGGTTCATCAAAGGTCGAGGAAATCACTTCTGCATTCACAGAACGTTCCATGTCCGTCACCTCTTCCGGACGTTCATCAATTAGCAAAATTAATAGATATACTTCAGGATGATTGCGAGCAATCGCATTAGCGACGTCCTTGAGCAATACCGTTTTACCTGTTTTCGGTTGCGCCACTATCAAACCTCTTTGCCCTTTACCGATAGGGGTGAAAAGGTCAATAATACGCGTAGAGTAGTTCTCCGAGTCCTTGGCCAGATTAAACCTTTCGGTGGGAAAAAGTGGCGTCAAATAATCAAAGGGAACCCGGTCCCGAATATCATTGACAGGGAAGCCGTTGATGGTGTCTACCTTAAGCAGGGCGAAATACTTCTCTCCTTCCTTTGGTGGACGAATAGTACCATTCACAGTATCACCAGTACGTAAATCGAATAATTTAATTTGCGAAGGTGAAACGTAAATGTCATCGGGAGATGTCAGGTAATTATAGTCACTCGATCGTAGAAAGCCGTAACCTTCCGACATGATTTCCAAAACACCATCGCCGGAAATAATTCCATCGACTTCAATATTAAATCTATTTGCATTTTTGGAATTGTCGCGTCTTCCTCGACCATCTCTCTGGCGATCGCGTCCTCGACCCCGATCTTCGCGGGCAGCTCTGGCGGGTTTCTCTTCTTTGGCAGGCTTTTCTTCTTTTGCCTCCTTTGCCTTAGCTACTTCAGGAGTGGCTTCTGGTTCTGACTCGACTTCCTTCGCCTCTTCAGTCTCCTCTTCTTCAGTTGCTTCTTCAGTTGCAGGTTCTTCCACAACTTCTTCGACCACTTTCTTCTTACGCGTTCGGGTCTTTTTCTTGGGCTTTTCCACCACCTCTACGTCGGTAGGTTCTTCGCTTTCTTCGGCCGTATTTTGAGCGTCTAGTATCTTAAATATTATCTCTTGCTTAGGCAGGTTTTTGTATGCCTTGAGTTTCATCGACTCAGCTAATGCTTTCAGCTCAGTCAGCAACATATCATTGAGTTGCAGGATGTCGTACATAGGAAGTTTTTATAAAGAAGGTAAAAACGGATGGTCTGAATAATCAGTTATATGTGGCAAGGAATCCTCATCAGGCCCATAAGCAGAACACTCGTCACAAAGGAAAAGGGAAAACGTATGCGGAAAATGAGGGGAAATAAGAGGGAAATGGGACAATTCATGCCCTATTGATGCACAATGATACGCCAATCTGCCAAAAACACCAAATTTAAAGAAGCTCAAACGCGCGTTTAGACATTATTATCTGCCAGGATCACTAATCTGATTAGAAGCGAAGCTGCTTTGCTCGTCGGTACCGGTCTACCCGTGCTCCATTCCAATTCAGGGCATGTCTACCTGCTCCTGCGTGCTGTATGGCATCTCTCCGCAGAGCTCCGAGCTACCATACAGCAGCAGTCGCCACGGTATCCATACCCTTCATTTCCTTTTCGCCCGGGGCTATTTTGCACTTGCTGGGCATCGCGATACGAATATTATTGCACTACGTAGGGCTCTTGTTTATCCGGAAAAGCATATTCAAGCAGACAGTGAAGTGAGAATACATTTTCCATGTGGACCACTGCCGATTCTTTTGCCCAGTCACCTTTGTTATCCTGTCGCTGCTGAATATCGTATATCCATCGCTCTAACACTCGCTCGTCCTCTCCCAATAGGTATAGCATCGAAATACAAGTTGCTGAGGTAGCACTGCCTCCATCGTCCTCATGTATCAAAGCCACCAGTTGTTCCGCGGACTCCGTCTTAAGCTGGGCTACTCTTCCGTCCAAATCACAATTGTTGGCCAGGAGGTTGACAAGATTCTTTGTATGCATCAACATGCTTCCAGCGTCACTGCGAATCCCTTCTTGCATACGATCCAGATACTCCTCTGTCAAAGGTACATTTTGGCAATAAAGAGACTTGTAAATGTCGCCATAAATCTCCGCATTGCGATGCTTATATCTGGTATTGGTCGCAGAGATCAATTTGGCAACCGATATCTCAGCACCAGACATCTGTTGACTTTTATCGATGTATCTCAGGGTAGGTTGATTAATTTTGTCTGCGCTTAATGTATTCACTGCTTGAGCGTGACTTAAGCCTAGGTCCACATCAAATTTTCGCTGCAGATAGTGCATTAAGACATAGCTGTTGGAATTGACCTCATCAAATTCCTGTTTCAAAAAATCGGTCCCCAATCTGGCTGCTTCTTTCGCAGCGTCTTGGCTAATGGTTTGTGACTTAGCTTTTTTTGTACCGGTACTTACCTTGTGCTTGTCATTCACGGCTGGCTGATCATTGTTACACTTCCAGGAGAAAAAGCAAACAAATACAACCAAGCATTTCCATAACAGGTTCCTCATAGATGCAAAGGTAGCAAAAGCAGTCCGAGAGCGTGGACCAAATGCCATGTCTAATTGTGACAGCATTCAAATTAACGACGGTCTGTTCGTACAATACTATGCGAATTTTCCTAACTTCGTGGCTCAAAATGACCTTATGAAATTTCGCTATCTATTATCGCTATTGGTGCTCTGTCTTTTCATGTTTAGTTGTAGCACTGGCTCCGAGGAAGCCGCAAATAGTTCGAACAAAGCCAATCAAACAACTCAGTCTGCCCGAAATGATAAAGTTTTGAAAGAAGCGAAAGCTAGAAGCACCAATGACCCTTATAATACCAAAAGCGGTGAAACCGCAGCTGCTACACAAGGAAAGCGGAATCAACTATCTGCAGAAGAAGAGTCGAAATTGGTTGATCGCGGAGCTGGAATTGCCAGAAAGTACTGTTACTGCGCGAGCAAGCCGGACAAGATGCAGGAGGAATGCTACAAAAAGTATCGAGGGCACCACGCCAGAGTATTGGCATCCTTGAAGAAACGATCAGTAGATCTTGCCAAACGATTTGATGAGCGCTATCAGGCAGGTATTTCGTCCTGCAAATAACCTAATACGTCAAATTGGATAATGTGTTGTTTGGTTCCTCCTGCTGAGCATATGCTTATCTTATTGGACTGCCACAGCGATGCACAGTGCAATGTGATGTCGTAAGCCTTCGGCCGTATTGCTGCCTATCATACGGTACAAGACCGGCAGAAACTGTCCCCCCGATAAAGTTTAGCGGCAAATTCACGAGAAAAAACCGGAAAATGAGCGGAATAAGCTAGCTTTTGCTGAAAGCCTGCTTGTGAAAGAGTTTCTGCGATTTATGTAAACCGGTGATTTAGAGGTGATTGTGTTCGACAGCAATAGCTGATCTAGTACTGCCAAGCCGAGTGCTCGTAATATTTACACGGAAATCCTGAATTTTTGTATTTGGTCATCAGCTGGAATCTCCTTTTTTTTGTGACAGGACTATTCCACTGTATAGTGTAGCCCACAGATATTGAGATAGTTGCGTACTTAGATCGATTGGCACGACAAGTCAATATTGACTGTGAAACCGCGTGAAATCAGGCCTTAGGGCAATATTTAGAGGATTTTTCAAGGTGTAACGGGAATTGACGCCAGTCTCAGACAAAAAGTCGGCTATTGATGTTTGTGATTATTTTGGTCTTTGCCGCATAATCATTCTGTGGTAGATAGGGACCAGAATTAAAAAACTTCACTATCTTTGTGATTACTCTACAGTGACTTGCGCGAGTCTTACATATTGTACAATTTTAAAAAGTATGCCTGGAATCCTTCCTTCGGAAATACAGGATACGCCTGACATAAACTAGTTTATTTGATAATTCAACAAACAAACAAGCGTACTGATAGAAAGAATCTCTTAGGGCCAGAAGCAAAAGGAACCACGCTATAGCGGGGATTTTCTAGTATGTGGACCCGGAGCCTTCGCAGTACCCGGACGTATTCAAACGGTGAACTTGCTGTATAAGCTAAGCATCATTCGCTTGTGTATTTAATTATGTTCGAGAAACGATAAAAATTTTAATTAACCTTTTTACCTAATCTTATTTAAAAATGTATCAAATGAAAAAGAAACTGATGTTTTCTTCCTTCTTGTTGATGCTGTTTTTTGCCCTGGGGGTCTCTGCCCAAGTCAGAGACTTTAACCAACCGGCAGATGCAGCTTCCCAGCAAGAAGCTATGGAAGCTCGTCCAGTGTACTATAGTGTACTGGATGCAAACGGTACTCGCGTTACCGGTCAGACCAATCAGTGGGAAGTTCAGCAAGGAAATTCACCAATTGCTGCCACTAATGAGTCTGTTGATTTCTCTGCCTTGGCTGCCTCTGATATGGCCAATGTGAAATCCATCTTGCTAGACGCTAATACAAATCTCGACGGTGATCATGCAGCTCTTCTTGAAAAGCTGTTGGCATCAGGTCTGCTAAATGCTGAAGAGCAAAGCAGCGGTGAGGCGATTCTGGCTGATTTTCTAGGTCAATAAGCCTGCAATTTATTAATTGAATGAAATCAAAAAAATATAAGATGAAAAACTATTCACGAAGCTTACAGGCTTGCAAAGCTGCTCTTATGGCAGTCTTGTTTGGGCTGATAGGCTTTAGTGCCGTTCAGGCACAATGTGATTTTGCTTCAGCTGATGAGGGCCACGCGGTAGAGATCGTGTTGGAAGATTTCAGCTGGACGAACGATCCGCCTTTGGATCCTTCTATCGTTCTCGGCGCTTGTGCTGTCGGGGGTGATGGTAGCCTTCTAGGTGTCGGAGAGTTTGAATTTACTGTTGTAGTCAACGGAGCCGCCTATGTGTGGGATTCAACGACTGGCGACTGTAACCCTGGCTCTGTGACCTCTACCGCTTTGTTCGGTGGTCCGATTGTAGTAGCCTCAGGTGTTTTGCCTCCGCTTGACACTTGTCTTCCAGTGACCATTATTGGTTGGGAAGATGACTGCGGTGGTAGAACAGTGTTTGATGCGTCGGGAAGCATCTTTGATTTGGGTTGTCTAATCAACTCAGATGATGGAGACAGTGCAGACAGTGCTGGCCCATCAGGAGGCGCGCAGTGCCTCGATGTAACAGCAGATGGTTCATTTGCACTACTTAACGGTGCTTTGACAATGAACTACTCAGTTAACTGTACTGCTTTGGCAGCTGCAGGTGCTGGCTGTGACGCTGGATCACTGTCTGTTAATGACAATCTAGTATGCTTCGGTGAGTCACTAATGCTGACTATCGCTGATGAAGCTGGAGTTGTTATTCCAGATGTTGACGGTGACGGATCAGGTGGATACGTAATATCTCAGCTTGTTGGTCCTGCACCAAACCCAATGGACGTGATCGCAGGTCTTACTCCTGCTTTGGGCGGTTCTTGGATTGCTGACGTTTACCAGTCAGGAACTTTGGCAGCTGGTGCTCAGGCTCCGGGAGCGATTACTGCTTCAGGCGGAACTCCTGGCCCACTTCCATTTGTGATTGATAATGATGGCACTATTCCAGCGCCTGTAGCACCACTTACGGGTACTGCTACAAACACGCCATTCTACTTTGTAGGTACTGCAAGTTCAGATCCTGCATCGATTACAGCTGATGCTTGTATGTCAGGCGTTGTTGGACCTGTTTGGTTCCTGGAGGAAATTGCAGCAACGTTCGATGGCATATATGAGTGCAATAATGACGATACAGATGATGGAAACTCATCTGCTATTGTAATGTTGGATGCTCTTGCTGGCGGTTTGCCAGGTGCGCTTCCTCTTGCAGAAGGTTACACCTTCTCCGGTACGGGCATCTATGACGGTGTTGACGATGTTAATAATATTCCAATTCCATTTGTAGGCCTACAGGCTGCTGCTGCTGGTGATGAAATTAGCTTCACAGTTGTAGAAGATCAGCCTTGGTCGATTGAAATCTGTGACCGAGCTGGATGTTGTGCAGTGGTTTCAGGTGTTTTTGATCAGCCAGATCCTGAGTTCACAGGTTTGAACTCAATCTACTGTGTTGATGATCCACCAAACACGCTATATGACCAGGCTATCTTTGAAGCTTCAAACCTAGGTAAGGAAACACTTGTTGACGATGGAACTGGCCACGATATTGATAGTGGTGCTCCAATCGGAGAGTGGTTCGGTAACCTTGGTGTTATTGATCAAGGAAATGGTACTGCTGTATTTGATCCTTTCGTAGCTGGCCCAGGTCAGCAACTGGTAGGATACTGTTTCTATGATGAGCCTCAAGATGATTGTTTGGTATGTACTGATCAAACTATTTCAGTATATCCAGTATTCAATCCTGAGTTCTCTATGCCAACTGCAATGTGTATCACTGATCCTGCGATCGGTGTGGAATTGCTGGACATTCAGGACGTTCTACAAATGTTCGATGACCTTGAGCCTACTTTCGATCCTCCTCACCTAGATCCTTTGACAGGTGCATTCGGTGGTGTTTGGGATGAAACTAACGGTTACATTCTATGGTCAGGTCCTGGTGTTACCGATCTTAATGATGGTCCAGGATTCACAACTACAGGAAACGATCACGAAACAGCTACTGGTGATCTTTCATTCACAGTTATTTCTCCTGCAGGTCTTGATCCAGCAACTTTGGTTGGTGCTGATGGCCTTCTAGGAACAGCTGATGATTTCTCAGATCCAGGTCCTGACGGTATTGCAGGAACTGCTGATGATGTACAGGTTATTATCGAATTTATCAACGATGATGCTGATAATGTATGGCCAGGTGGTGCTACATTTGATCCAGCTGCTGCTGGTCCAGGTACGCACCTTGTACAAGTAGAAGTTGGATACCCAAGCTGTAATACTACTTACGAGTTTGCAATCACAGTATATGAAGATGCTACTGCAATGGCAATTGGAGACGGCACTTTCAACTACTGTGCAAGCAGCTCAAACATTGATCTATCTACATTGATGTCTAGTACTACTACTCCTGGAGGAGTATTCTACCTAAATGGTGGCGATCACTTCGGTAGCGATCTAGCTATCAGCGGTCCTGGTGCTGCTCCAGTTGGAGTTCACGTAATCACTTACGCTGTTGGTCCTGATGCTGGAAATGCAATTTTCCAAATCGACGCTGCAGGTGTTGCGACTTTCGAAGGTTTTGATACAAATGGTGACGGTGTTTATGTTGGAGACAGCGCAGATCCTGACTATGTTGAGGATGCTGGTGACCCAACTGACAACAATATTGATGCAGATGACTCATGTAATGCCTCAGTTTCATTCACAATTGAAATCTGTCCATCAGAAATGGATGTTGACTTCGAGTTGACAGACAGAATTTGTGAAGACCTTGGTGGTCTTGGTGCTGAAGACTGGGATGATCTTCCTGCTTATGCTGTAGCTGCTAATATTGGCGCTAACTTGTTCCAGGAATTGGTAATTGACGACGCTTCTGCTGACTTTGCTGGTGTTGATTACGTTACTTGGTCTGCTGATGGTGGATCTCTTTGGAACGCAGACGGAACTGAGTACACTGGTACAAATATTCAAGTAGATGGTGCTGATCCAATCGACATCGTTTACTTCGATGCTTACGATCAGTCTGATGCAGGCGAAATCATCGTTTGTATGACTGCTCACTCTTTGAGCAATGATGCTGCAGTACCAGGAGAGTGTGACTCATGCTCAACAACTGTATGCAACACAATCAACATCATCTCTACTTTCGATCCTACATTGGTTCCACCGGCTGTTACAGAGTTCTGTGCTCCTCAGGCTGGTTCAGGAAACTTTGATATCATCGATTTGGCTCAGTACCTGGGTGCTGTTACTTCTGGCTCTGGTTACTTCGTAGTTGAAGATCCTACTGGTGCTGCTGTAAATACAGGTGACTACTGGTCAACTGAAGGAGCTATGCCAGGTGATTACACAATTATCTATACTCAGCCAGGTTCTGGTGAGTGTATTCGATACGATCAATTCACTATCACTTTCAACGAAGGTGTTGAAGGTTGTGAGTTTGAGTTCCCTGATGTAATCTGTGAAGATGATGGAAGTGGCTTGGTTAGCGGCTTGGGTCCAGATCCAGTTGCGCTTAGCGGAAACCCTGATTTCTTCCCACCAGACGGAACTTGTGATGCTTGTGATCCTATCACACTTGGTGATGTAGATTGCAATGTTGCTACCAATGATGATTCAGGCAACGGTTCAGACACTCAGGTAACAGTAGACGCTACTGGTTACCCACAACCTCTTGCCGCTACTGTTTCATTCAACGGTATTCCTGATGGAGCGATGATCCTTTCTGTAGCTATAAGCTACGAATACGGTGCTCAGCTAGACGATCCTGTTGTACAGGGTGACCACAATGGTTACGATGTAAACGTTGGTAACGCTCAAGTTGCAGTAAGTGGTGATTCATCAGATCCACTTGTGGCAGATGACAACATCTTCCCATGTACTGAAATGCGTTGGGATTCTGATGCTACTACTAACCCTAACGGTCAAGCACTATATGATCTTCTTGATCTTGCTGGATGGTTGAACGATGACGGTCAGTTCGCAGTTGATTGTGAGAACATCGATTTCACATTCAATCTGGAAACAACTGGTGCTCAAACAGAAATTAATCTTGAGGCAGAGATTACATATGTACCATGTAGCTTCATTCTTGGAACTGCTACTGGTCCTGCTATGCCTGACTTCAACGAAGATCCAACTAATCTAGAGTCAATCGACTACGATCTTGGTTTGGTACAGGAACTTACTGGTACTTACGTTCAGTTTGACGAGGCTACAGGAATTTACTCTTTGATCACTGATGGTCTTGGTGAGTATGACCAACTAGCTCTTGAATTCTCAGTACTTTCTTGTAATGGTTGTGATTTTGTAGATCGTGAGTACTTCACGATGCTAGAAGAGTACAGCGCAGAGTTAGGTCCAGATCTATCTCTTTGTGAAGATTCAGGTCCATTTAACCTGACTTCAACTTTCTTGGCTGTAGCTCCTTCACCTTCATTTGATATTACAATCTGTAGTGACTTGTTCCCAACAGAAACAGGTGTTTATGTATCTGACAGCAATGGAAACCTTGCTACCTTGGTTCAGCCTGCTTCTACTGGAGTTCTTGCTGGTTACAACCCAGCAAATGAGGCTGTTGCAGGTGGTTCAATTCTAGATTTCCAGGTTGCGGGCGGAAGCACATTCTTCGCACCTGACGCTGCAAATACATGTCATACTTTCCGTGCTGTTGATCTTGACCCAAGCGAAACTTACTCTCTAGTATGGCTTGATTCATTCGGTGATGGTCAGTTTGGACCAAACACTGCTCACACATGTGACGATGCTGTAGGTGCAACATTTGAACCATCTATTTCAGCAACAGATCCTAACGACAGCGCATTCAGCGTTGCAAGTGATGCATCTACATTTGATTTGATCTTCGGTACTAATCCAGCTGCTGCTGGTGACCAATCTGGTTGTGGTGAAGACGGTGCGATCAATGATTTGAATCCTCCTTTGACCTTCGTACTTGGATCTCCAGCTGCTGCACCTACTGGTGCTGGCGCTACTCCAACTACTCCAGGTGGAACATTCGCAGGTGCAGGTGTTGTAGGAAATACATTTGATCCTGCAATCGCTGGTCCTGGTAATCACGTGATTACTTACTCTCTATTTGATACCGCTGCTGGTGCATGTGGTACTACTGAGGGTTCTGTAACTATTACTGTAGACGAAGGAGTTGATGCTGACTTTACGACTAACGGTACTCCAGCAGTTTGTGCTGGCGGAACATTGGCAATTACACCAAACGACAACAATGTCGGAGCAACAACTGCTCTTTGGGTTGCTGCTGGTGACTTGAATGCTGCTCCTCCTGCAACTGGTTTCTCAATCAGCTTGACCACAGATGGTTTCGCATTTGAGAATGGTTTGAGAGTAACCGATTCAGAAGGAAACGAAATCTTTAACGCACCACAATTCCTCGATTTGGATGCTGGTATCGTATACTTTAATGATCTTGAATCTTCAACTGAAAATGTAATTACTTTACCACTTCCTGCTGATGGAACTGAGTATACTTTGGAACTTACTGATTACTTCGGTGATGGAATCCTAGCAAGTGATGCGTGCGGCGCTGGCTCTAACCCTGCTGCAGGTCTTGTTGTGACTGATCTAGGAACCGGAGAGGAAACCGTACTGGATATTTCCGGTCCATTTGGTATGGACGCATATACCGATATATTTGGAATTGAAGTGGCTTCATGGGCTGAAGGCTGTGATGCAACTGATACTGCTTGTTGTGCTTCTAGTCCTCTGGTATTCTCATTGGGAGCTCCAGCTGCTTACAGTGGTCCATTGGTGAACGATGCTAAAGAATTCTTGAGCATCCTTGGTGATCCTTCTACGGTGATCAACAATGGTAGCGTTGAGTTTACTGTTCCTACGGAATGGGAAGGACTCTATAACATTTGCCATTCATTCGCTAATGGTGCATGTTCTGAAACAGTATGTAAAGACATCCTTGTTGTTCCTGCATTTGATGCAACTTTGGCAGAAGGTCCTTTCTGTGCTAGTGACGAGTCTCTAATGTCAAACAGCACTGGTTGGGTTTACCTACCTCAGTTCTTCGTTGACGGAACTACAACTACAGGTGGCGAATGGTCAGGTCCTGGTGTAACTGGTGACTTCTTCAACCCAGCAGGTGCTGGTCCTGGAGTTCACACCATTACATACACTGCTGAAGACAACCCAGCTAACGGCTGTGCAATCTTCCTTGTATCTGATGATATTCAAATTACTGTTCCTGATTCTCCAACAATCACTGCTTCAGCTTCTGATGTTTGTGACTGTGGTGATGTTACTTTGACAATAAATGCTTCTGATCCAGGTTCACTTGGTGGTTCTTCTGTAACAGGAAGCCAGGATCGTTCTGAAGTTCAAACTGGAATTACTGGTGCTGCATTTGATCCTAAGCCTACTTCAGAAGATGCTCCAGAGGGTGATCCTCTAGTATTGACTGCAACAGCTACAGGTATCCCAGCAGGTGCTACAATTACTAACGTAACGCTACTATACGAGTACTCTTCAACAACTGGTACTGCTCAGGGTGACCACGACGGTTGGTCTCTTGTAGGACCAGGCGGAGAATCTCTCGCAGGTGCTGCTGATGGTGCTGATCCTGATGGTGACAACCACTGGGGTACAGAAACTTTGATTGCATATGATGCTGCGGCAGGTGTGAACTTGTTGACATCAACTGACCTTACAGTTTCTGGTTGTGATTTCTCTCTATCAGCTGTTTATACAATCGCTTCAAACTCTCAGTACTGGGATGCAAGTCTTGTAATGAACGTTGAATACGAATTGGATGCTGCTGATCCTACAAGTGGGCTACAAGCTTACACTGCTGGTGGTGGTCTATTGGCTAACGTACTTGAGTTTGATGGTACTAACTGGACTATGAACACTTGTGGTCTTTCTCAGTATGGTGCTATCACTATCGTTTACGGAAATGCTGATCCTTGTAACGGTGGATGTGGTTCTTCTGCATCAACAACTGTAAATGTGGTTCAGGCTCCAGTTATCTCTGGTCTTCCTTCACTAGTATGTGAGGATTCTGCACCATTCCTTCCTTCTGCCAACATCGGCGGAGGTACTTGGACTATTACCGGTCCTGACGGAGTTACAAGTGATATAACTGCAGACATTGATCCTTCTACTCTATCAGCTGGTGAGTACACTGTTGCATACTCAGTTGGATCAACTGATTGTGGTTCTGCAAGTGCTTCATTCATCGTTTCTGACGGAGCTGGTTCAGATGCAACAGTTTCTGTTGCTACAGTTTGTCAGTCAGCTGATGATTCTACTATTGATCTAACTCAGTACTTGGCTGATGGAACTAACAACGGCGGTAACTTCACTGCTACAATGGCTCCATTCCTATCTGAGATTGAGTGTTCAAATACTACTGCTTCAACACTAGTTCCTGGTGTTGCTTCAAGTATTCCACTATTGAACCAGGACTTCATCGAGTTCGTAGGTCCAGCTGGTGCTAACTTGAATAATACAGCAATCTACTTCTACGATTCAAACTATGAAGAAGACGATACTCGACTTGACGGTGAAGGTCTTATCAATGGTGAGATTTACATGATCTGGACTATTGAAGGTGACTACATCTTCCCAGATGCTGGTAATGGCTACGGTGCAATCGCAGTAGATATTGATTATGATGACGTAGTACTACGTGATGAGCTTGCTAACATCATTCCTGTTCCAACAACTTCTGCTGGACTGAATGAGTACAGAGCGCTAAGCGACATCCACTGTACAGATGCTGGTATCGCAGTATTCCCAATTACGGGTCCTATCGAAACCACAACTATTGAGTGTGAAACTATTGATCCTGTTGCAGGTACATGCGAAACTATCAGCATTACACACACTGATATTCCAGTGGGTGACATGTGTCAGTTCGTAGGTTACGGTCATGCTGACCTAAGCCCAGTACCATATGACATCACTGTTCCAGATGCTTACCAAGGTATTAACAACAATACTAACGGAGGTATCTTCCAGGCTGCTGAAGGTGCTGCTGAAGGTTCTGTTTCTGTAGACGTTCAAGAGATTGATCCTCCATCAGGAAACAACACTTTGGTGATCACTACTGACGGATGGGAGATCTTCAACTGGGGTGCAGATACTTCAGATGGATCTAATGAGCTTGAAGCTGCTACTATGGAGTACATCCTTGATGTTCTTCCAAATGGTGATATCCTACAACTACACGAGATTGATCCTACAATGTTTGCTAACGAAGAGTACAGCAAACTGGCTCTAGGATACAGCACAGGTCAAGGTACTGCTTGTGGACCAACTGATGGTTCTCCACTTACATTGACAGTATTGATGGATATCAACGAGGAGTGGGATCTTCCAGACAATATCTGTGAGGATAGCGATCCAATTAGCTTGACTTCATTGATTCTTGATGAAGTACAGTACATCCAGCCTACTTGTTTCTCTGACTTCCTGGAAATCGATTCTACTGTTTCAGGTCCTGCAGTAAACACTGGACCATTCATCTCAGAGTTCAACTATGAGAACTACGGCTTCAATGGCGGTGGAGAAGGTGAAGAGTCAATCGATGATCACTGCTTCTTCCAGGACGTAGATTTCAACTTTAACGGAGTACTTAGCCCAGCTGAGACCAACGTACCTTTCTGTGAGGGTGTTGAGATTTCTGGTCCTATCGGAACAGACTTGAGCTGCTATGCTCTTGTTATGTACAGAAACGAAGATCCTGTAGGTGGTTTGATGTACGATACATGGTATATCGGTGAAGATGGTGCAGCTTACTATACTGACGTTGCTCAGAATGGTTACCTAGGCGATGACGTTACGGGTGGTAACGTTAATCCAGGTGAAGGTACAGTTGATCCAATGACCGGTAATCAGCCTACTACTCCTGCTGGTAATGTAGCTTACTACATGCAGCTATGGGGTGACATTGATGACGACACTGTGATTTCACAGAATCAAGCTAACCACGCTAATACAGTTGATGGATTTGGCGACATTGCTGATTACGAGCAAACTAATCAGTGTACAACTGCTTACGGTGATGACAAAGTTGGATCTCGCTGGTTCCCAGTTCTTGATCTACACGATGACGCTGCTGCAATTGGTCTGTACAATGTATGTTTGGATGAGCTAGGACAAAATCCTGACAACATCACAAACGGACGTATCGAGCTTGTTATGTACGAAGGTGAGTTCACTAACCAGGTTAACCCAGACTTTACTTTGGCTGGACCATTTGGTGGTATCGCTCCTGAAGATGACGTAACTGATGTAGTTCCTTCATCAGCATGGCAAGATGCAACTTCAACTGGTGACCTTCAGACAGTTCAGCTGTTTGACGATGGATGGGTAATCGAGCAAGGTGCTCCAAGTGTACCAGATCAGCCAGGATTCAGCAACTCAATCGGTTACTGGAACTGTGGTTTGGATAACAACTACCTATTGGGTCAGTTCACAGAGATTTCAGTGACGATCAATCCTACAGATCTACCAGTTGGATACACAATCGCTGACTTTGAAATCTGGTTGGATGGTACTGCTGGCGGAGCTGGCGACCTGGACCTATGGAGATGGTACGTAATCACTGACGCACTTGATGCCAATAACCAGCCTTACGTATGTGGTGACTGGACTACTGGCGATCTTGTATGTTGTGATGCTGGTGACCTCTACCTACTAGAGGAATCAATGCCTGATAATACTTTTGATGCTCCGCAAGTTGGTGTATTCGATCCTGCAGTTGACCACGATGAGACAATCATGGAATGGTTGACAGGTGAGCCTACGCAAGAAGCTCCAGGTACTTACACTGCTTATGTTGCAAATAACTATGACTGGGAAGCTACTCTACACGTGAGAGTTGACTACACAGCTTGCTTCCCAATTGGTAACTTCTACGGTCACGGTGGTGCTGGTCCAGAAACTGCGATCAACCCAGATGACGTTCAACTTGATGAGTACGGTCACCTGCAAGATCCATTCTGGCAGTTCAACCCGAACAGCAACTTGTCTGACGAGTCTCCAGTACAGATTACTTACGTAACTACTACTACTGACGGCGATATCGTTTGTGAGGAAGAAAATACACTTCTACTTCCAATCGTATCTTCATTGACAGCTGCAATTGCTGATTCTCATGGTCCTGTATGTGTTACTGACCCAAGCATTGATCTTGAGCAGTTCTACCTACCAGGTTCAAACACTGACGGCGAGTTCTCTGGTCCAGGTGTTTCAGGTAACTACTTTGATCCAGGTGTTGCTGGCGCTGGTGAGCACACAATTGATTACATCGTATCTGGTTCTGGCGATTGTGCTCAGGCTACTTCAATGGTAATCACTGTTGCTCCTGATTACAGCTCTGCTGCTCTAGATCAGGAAGACTATACTATTCTAACTTCTTGTGAAGCTGCTGACCTTATCCAGTTGACTGGAGATGGTGGAGTTGTAGCTATGGTAGGTGGATTCCCAATGGAAACTTCAGTTACTGGCTCAGGAAGCGAAACTGTTACAACATTCAATACATCTGCTGATAATGTAAGAACTATCGTTGCTAGCGTACCTGCTGATGCATGTGGTGAGAACGAAGTTGTTTCTGTTACAGTTGATTACGGTTACACCGGTGGTGACTTTGGTGATGCTTCATCATGGGAGCTGTATGATCCATCTGGAGCAATGGTTGCTTCTGGTTCAAACGACAACGCTTCTGGTGATACTACTATCATGGCTCCAACTGCTGCTCAAGCATTTGGCGATTGGGAATTCATGGTTAACTCTAACTCATTCCCATGGACAGCTAACTTGAACGTAACTGTTAACTACATCCAAGGTTCTGTATCTGTATCTCCATCAGGAGCTGCTTCAGGTCTTGTTTACGAAGGTGGTGGCGTTTATAGCGTTGATCCTACAGTATTGTCTCAGTACGGAAACGTAGTGTTGACTTACAATGTAGGTTGTGGTGCTTGTCCAGGTACTGATTCTGCTCCATTGTACATCCTAACAGGTGGCGATGTTCCAGATTGGACTACTGCTGACGATGACTATGTAGTTTGTATCGATGAGCTTCCACTACAAATCATTCCTGAAGCGGAAGGTGGTATGTGGATGACTGATGATGCTAACGTTACCATGATGACTGAAACAGATTCTCTTGGAAACGAGACGAATACTTACTGGTTCGATATCGATTACGATGTATTTGGTGACAATGAGCACCAAGCTTACGGTGTAACTCAGTCATTCGGCTTGGGTTGTGCTAAGACACACGTGATCAATGTTTACGGAATTCCACCTACGCCAAGCGTAAGCGGAACAGGTGGTGCAGTTTGTTCAGGTTCTGCTACAGATGCAGTATCAATCAGCAGCATCCTTTCTGTTAATACATTTGTAGTGACTGACGAGAATGGTGCTGCAGGCACTATCTACGAGGTATTCGAAAATGTTTATGAAACTGCTGCAGTTGATTTTGATCCAAACAATCACATCACTGACGACGGTGACTATACATTCCTAATCTGGAACAAGATTGGAAACTGCTTGAGTGAGCCAGCTACACTAGCTGTAACTGTTAATACTCCTCCATCTCTAGCTTACAGCTTCGGTTGTACTAATGGAACTACTGGTATCCTTAACGTAACACCAGAAGGTGGAAGCGGTGACGGTTACATGGTATCTCTTGATGGTGGTGAAACTTACTCAGGTGTTGGTACTGCTGTATTCCCAGTAACTGCTGGTGAGAACATCGATGTTGTTGTAATGGACGGAAACGGATGTGTATCTACTCCTGTAACTGTTGCTGCTCCTCTTGGAGTTGCTGCTAACGCAAGTGTAAGCTGCCCATCTGAAGATGGTTCTGTTACTGTTGTAGCTAGCCCATCAAACGGTGATGCTCCTTACTCATTGATCATCAACGGTGTTGCTTACACTTCTGATTCAGGTGACTTCAGCGAAACTGCAATGCCAGTGAATGGCGGTGTTACTGTTCAGGCAATGGACGCTAACAACTGTCTGTCACCTGTTGCAAGCTTCGACGTATCTGCTTTGAATGTATCTGCTTCTGCTGGTTGTCCTGATCCTGCTACAGGTGATGCTGAGATCTCAGTAGTTCTACCAGGTGCTGGTTACACTGTAACTGTTACTGTTGGTGGTTCTGATACTACATTGCCAGATGGCGCTACTTCAATGGTAGCTGCTGGTGCTGCTGGTCAGACTGTATTTGTTGAAGTATCTGATGGAGCTTGCTCTGCAACTACTAGCGTAGATGTAGCAGCGATCGTTTCATTGGGTGCAGTTAATCCTGCTTGTGACGGTGCATCTATCGAAGTTGGCTTGCCAACAGGTGGAACTGCTCCATACTCAATCTGGATTGACGGTGTACAAATGGATTATGGTACAGGTTCATTCTCTGCTGCTACTGGTGCTCACACTGTTCAAGCGTCTGACGCTAATGGTTGTGTATCTGCAGTTGTTGAAGTAACTGTTCAGGATTTGGATCTTACTCCAATTCTACTAAAAGAGCAGTCTGTAACTTCAATCTGTAGCGAAGATGGTCAAATCAGCTTCGTAGTTACTTCTTCAATGGACATGGGAGCTACTTACAACTGGTACGCTGACGCTGCTGGTTCTCAGTTCCTGGCAAGCGGAAGCAGCTATGCTCTTCCAACTGCTGTTTACGGTCCAAACACTGTATATGTACAAGTAGTAGCTGGTGAAGGTTGTGCTGGCGACATCACTCCTATCACAGGATTCTACTACTTCGATCTTGCTGCTGCTGATGTAAATGTTGACTGTAATGGTGAGCAGGCTCTTGTAAGCTTCCAGATTACTGGTGGCGCTGGTGCCAGCACTTACCTGGTTAACGGTAGCTCTGATGGAATTACAGGTAACTTCTTCTCTGGACTATTTGACGGTGGAACAACTTCAGTTACTATCACTTCTGATGGTTCTGTTTGTGATGCTGTTACTGTATCCTGGGATGCATGTGTTCCTCTTGATCCACCATTGGCTCAGCCAGACAGCACTCCAGCTGCTGCAGGTGAAACTCAGGTAATGGGTTCACTATGTGTTAACGATCAAGGAGAGTTTGATCCTACACAAACAGTTATTACTAGCCAGCCTTCATGCGGTTCTGTAGCAACTGATGGATGTAACTTCATCTTCTACGTTGAAGATTGTGGTCCTGGTTCATACACTTGGACTTACGAGATTACTGGCCCAGGTGGTACTTCAGAATCAACACACACAGTTGTTGTTCCTGGTGGTGCTGACTTGAACCTAGTAGTTGAAGTAACTTGTGACGATAGCGAAGAAGAGCCTCTACCAAACGTTGTGATCTTGATCACAGGTGGTGTTCCTCCATACACTGTAACAAGTGTAGTTGGTGAGTCTGTAAACTTCCAAAACGATGATCTAATTGACAATGGAAACGGTGGGTACATTGCTAACTACACAGTATCTAACGCTACTCAGGTACAACTACAAGTGACAGATGGTTCTGGAACAGTAGCTACTTCTGAGCTAGTAGATGCAGAGTGTACTAAGGTTGCAATTGATCTATTGACCTTCCAGGGTGAAGTTGAAGAAGAAGGAAACAACTTGATGTGGGCAACTGCACAAGAAGTTGACAATGCTTACTTCGTACTTGAGCGTTCTACAGATGGTGTTAACTTCGAAGATATCGCAATGATTGACGGCGCGATTGATTCTGAGACTCCAACTAGCTACGACTTCATGGACAAGGAAGCTGGTGCTGGAACTAGCTACTACCGATTGAGTGATATCACAACTGACAACGTAAGAACGATTGCATCTGATGTAATTGCTCTGACTCGTGGTGAGGCTGGATTCACAATCATGGAAGTATTCCCGATTCCTGCTTCTGACTTGATCAACGTTGCATTCGCATCATCTTTGGATGCTGTTGTTACAATCGAAACTTATGACGTAACTGGTAGATTGGTTGCAAGCGAAAACGTTGATGCTATTGCTGGCATGAACGAGCAGACGCTTGAAATCTCTAACCTACCTGTAGGAACTTACTTCCTCACTATTAACAGTGGTGATTCAGTAGCGACTACGAAGTTCGTTAAGGAGTAAGATGAATTTGATACTGCTGTCTAAGGAGCTTCGGCTCTTTAGGCTCGGATAAGACATAAAGAGGCCCCTGTAGCTATTGCTGCAGGGGCCTTCTTTTTTTTGGGTATAGGGTATAGGGTATAGGGTATAGGGTATAGGGTATAGGGTATA
>JAHDEE010000381.1:2207-3959 GCA_020629005.1 Chitinophagales bacterium | reverse complement strand
AAGGCAAGAAGCAATTTGGCGAAGCTGCTGGCTTAGAACTCTTTGGTACCAATATCTTTAATGCACAACAGAAGCCCTTTGAGTTCACCTTCAAAGGCAAGTACGGCAGTGATGTTTTGTACTACCCAATTTTTGAGGAAAGGGGACAGGTAAGCTACAAGAATTTTGTACTAAGAAATGGTGGCAATGATAATGGTATCACTTTCTTTCGGGATGCGCTAGTGATGTCGATTATCAAGAAGAACAAGCTGAACCTGGATTATCAGGCCTTCAAACCCGTGGCCGTCTACCTCAATGGGGCCTATTGGGGCATCTACAATTTTCGGGAAAAACTCAATGAACACTATGTGGCCTATTTGCATGACCTCAATCCAGACAAGATCGATATACTGGAAGATAATGCCGAACCAAATCATGGCACGACAGCCGATTATGATGCCCTGGTTTCCTTTATCGAAATCAATGATTTGAGCCAAGCCCAGAACTACGACTTCGTCAATTCTCAAATGGATATAGATGCTTACCTGGACTATAAAATCCTGAAGATATTTATTGGCTATTGGGTGGACCTGGTCAACCTAAAATATTGGAAAGAACAAGGGCCGGGTAAATGGCGATACATGGCTTTTGATCTCGAACATTCCTTTGCGGAATTGACCGGCGACTCCTGCCATGTAAACACCTTGCAAAAAGTGATCTCGAGCGATGGGGACTTACCAGAGTGGTCTACTTTGTTCTTCAGAAAAATGCTCGACAATGATCGGTTCAAGAATGAGTTTGTGCAGCGTTTTACTGGTTATTTGAACACAATCTTTAGCACAGATTCATTGCTGGCCAATATTTCGGAATTGGAACAGCTATATGAGGGCGAAATGAACCGACACATCAATAAATGGAGTTTTGACCCCTCCGCCATTTCCTCTTTTGAGCAATGGCAATACGACTTACAGAATCTGCGAGATTTTGCCGAATGTCGCCCGGCACAGGTGTATCAACACCTGCTGGACTTTTCAGGAGAAAGTAGTTCCGTCACCATCAGGGTACAAGTGCCTTCAGCAGATACTTGCCATGTATTTGTCAACGATGTCAAACTTCAAACGGGCTTGTTCTCGGCTTCGTATATCAAAGATCAAGAGCTGCGAATCACGGCATCTCCGAGTAATGGATATGCATTTCAAAATTGGAATGATCTAAACCTCAACGACACCATTCTCTATCACTGTGAAAAGGATTCCTTGTTTGTTCCCGCATTTACAGCAGTGCAGGTTTCTTTACTGTCCGATACCATCTTTACGGACACTCTGCTATCTCTTGATGAGAGTCCCTACTATATTACCAGAGATTTGGTGGTTGATTCCTTTGCCACCCTTAGCATTGCTGCTGGGGTGGACCTGGTCTTGTCGCCTGAAGTCAATATCATCGTACACGGAGCACTGCATACAGAAGGCCAGCAGGGCAACCCGGTGACCATCCGTGTCAATGAAAGCCTTGCTTGCCTTGCTGGCCCAAGATGGGGAGCCATTGCCGTTAGCCATGCTACCGGAACAACGGAGCTGCTCCACACCAAGCTACTGAACTCCAGCTATGGTCGGAACCGGTATAGGGAGAAAGCCTCTGTTAATGCTTTCCATTCCTCTTTGATCTTAGAACATGTAGAAATTCCAGATGCCGTACAGCCATTCTACAGCGAGTATGGGGATATACAAATTAGCCACTGCGCATTTAGCATGGACCTGACTGGCGATTTGATCA
>JAHDEE010000381.1:0-2107 GCA_020629005.1 Chitinophagales bacterium | reverse complement strand
GATATACAAATTAGCCACTGCGCATTTAGCATGGACCTGACTGGCGATTTGATCAACATCAAATACGCAGACTATGCCCGGGTAGAATCCTGCAAGCTGACTGGAAATGAGGCCATCGATACAGATGCAATCGACTATGATGGCATTTCAAATGGCGTGATTCGCAACAATGAGATCAAAAACTTCTTTGGCGACAATAGCGACGGAATAGACCTGGGTGAAGGCGCCAACAATGTCTTGATCGAAGGCAATCAAATCATCAATTGTGCTGACAAAGGTATTTCGGTAGGGCAGGCATCGACTTGCCAGGTTTCGCAAAATGTCATTGTAGGCTGCAATCAAGGAATCGGCATCAAAGATACCGGATCTTTTGCCGACTTAGACCACAATACCTTTTTTGCCAACAACTACGGTATCGCTGTGTTCGAAAAGAACGCAGGATCCGGTGGCGGCCAGGTGAGGGTCAACAATACCTGTTTGTCTAAGTCTGGTGAAGCTGCCCTCTTTGCCGACGAATTTTCGGAGGCCGAGATTAGCTATTCGCTCTCTGACACAGATCTGTTGCCTGGGGAAGGTAACATTTTTTCCGAACCCGAATTTGTGAATGCTTCCATGTTAAATTTCGAACTGCAAGACCAATCACCCTGTATCGACAATGGAGACCCCGATAGCCCTCTCGATGCGGACAATACCCAAACAGACATTGGGGCGCAATTCAGTTTTCAAGGAACGGCCACAAGCGACATCATCATCAATGAACTCAATTACAATGCTGGCGATGAATGCGACGTCGCCGATTGGATTGAACTTTACAACAGAAGCAATACTGAGACCGTCGACCTTTCAGCCTGGACAATCAAAAGCGGTCTCGGCTGCTTCGAAATTCCGAATGATGTGAGCTTAGGACCCAATAGCTATCTGGTGATTTGCAGGGACCTGTCAAACTTTCAAGACTATCATCCGGATGCAAATGCACTGGGCAATTTTGACTTTGGCTTGAGCAATGCAGGCGCAGCTGTCAAGCTACTGGACCCAGAGGGCAATATCGTCAATATGGTATTCTATGCCGACGACTTTCCCTGGCCTCAAGGAGCCGACGCTTATTGCAATACCTTAGAACTATTCGATGCCAACACCGATAACACCGTTCCTTTAAACTGGCACAGCAGTTTTGAGCGATATGGTACTCCCGGCGCAGCAAATACCACACAAACAGCAATAACAGATTTACATATCAATGAATTCATGGCTGCGAATGAGCTCATTGCCGATGAGGCCGGTGAGTTTGACGACTGGATCGAGCTATACAATGCAGGCAATACAGCTGTAAATATTGGCGGTCTCTTTATTTCGGATGACTACAATGAGCCACTCAAATGGCGCATCCCAAGGACGAATACTGCCACAACGACGATAGAGCCGGGAGCCTATAAAGTACTGTGGGCCGACAGAGACCTGGAGCAGGGTGTGCTGCATTGCAACTTCCGGATCAGTGCGCCAGGGGAGGAGCTTGCCCTGTATCAGTATTTCCCGACAGAAGCCGTTCTGCTGGATTCCATAAGCTTTGGTCCTCAAACCAGTACGATCTCCTACGGACAGTTTGGCGATGGTCTGGGCAATTGGCAATTCTTGCAGCCAAGTCCCAACTCCACCAACCTTCAATTGCCAACAAATACAGAGGATATACACCCGCTCAGTGGCAAGCTGGAACTCTATCCCAATCCCACCTCTACTGATATCACGGTTGTCATCAATGAAGGAACCAAGGTATTGTATCCAACTACTTATCCGGTCCACATCATCGATGTGTTTGGCAGATCGGTCAGGCAGTTCTTGCTACAGAATCAATCGCCCAATAGAGTGGACATCAGCTCTCTTCCTGTTGGTGTCTACTACCTATGTGTTGGGCTGGAAAATAGAAGACTGCTCAGTTTTGTGAAGATTTGATGTTGCCTGAGAATTACCCCAAGGTCAGTGACTATGTCGAAACTATTTATTGGCTCCACCAAGCATCCAAAACCAAGTACCAAAAACCAGCCGCGGAACACCAGGGCTGCAAAATAGCCCAGATAGAAATGGAAATGGAGGCACCGCTCAGCCGCTGAGT
>JAHDEE010000380.1 GCA_020629005.1 Chitinophagales bacterium | reverse complement strand
CATCGCAAGAGGTAATGTATACATAGCTATAGTTTCCATTGCTCATTAGCAATGCCTGATCCGTATCGCAGCAATCCTCGGAGTCAATTTGGTTAGAAATCCAGGGATAGTCGGAGAGGAGTTCTGGTTCTTCTTCGGGTTCTTCATTGCCTTCATCACAGGACCAAAGCAGCTGTCCATTACTCAAACCATAGAGCGATAGGCAATCGTAGGAGAGGGCACTGTTGCAATAGAACTGTCCTTGCTCATTATAGAGCGTCCCGAGGCCGCATTCACCTGATTCATCCGCGCTCACATAAAGGTAGGTGTAGGGGCCACTTTGATAGGCATAAGCAGCATTGGCCGTGCAACAATCTTGCTCCTCCAGCAGGGTGTCCAACCAATCATATCCAGTCTCAGGGCCAGGATCAGAATCTACAAACTCCAGACAAACCAGTTGTTCACCTTCAAGACCAATGTTGATACAATCAGGGTAGCAGGACATAAAGGAGCTGCTCTGCAAGAAGATTGTTTTTGTGATATCCTCGCAATCGCCTTCGAAACTGACAAAGATCTCGTAGCTATTGGAGGTGAAGCTCACAAAGGAAATTGTCTCACCAGGCTCAAAGACTTCTGGGCTACCGTTGATGTTGGATACCGTAATGCTGGCCACTTCGCTCTGGCACTCTTCTGGTATTTCTGGTGCATTCAAAATGACTTCTGCCCCTTGGCAAGCCTGTAGTACCTCATCGGCCTCACAAGCCTGCAAAGGCTGGAAATCTTCCACTCCCGCGCAGTGGGCCAGGCAGGCATTATCGAATGTCTCCCCATTATCGGTACATACTGGCTGCCCGAATTCGGTGCATCCGCAGTCAGAGTTGCTGCATTCAGGGTCAGGAATCACGAAGTGCGTGATGCAAAGTTCATAAGCCGGACAGTCTTGCCCACTCGCAAAACCTGAAATTGCAACATGCTGCCGACATATCTGATAGAATACGGGCTCCGATGGACTCACCAATAATCCAGCTACAATGCCGATTTCTGGCTCTATTGAGTAAGTGTAGTTGATGCCCGCAGCACATGGACCTTGTGGACCAAAAGGAGGTTGTTGCAAACTGACAAGATCTCCTTCACAGATGGTGCTTGTGAATTCCGTTTGGCATGGTCCATCAAAATACTGTACCTCTTCACAATCAGCAAAGCAGGAATTTTGGTAAGTGACTCCATTGTAGCCGCATACTTCTGCTTCCGTTTCCGGGCAGTTGCAGGGGTTTTGGTTGCCACAATCTTCGGATTCGTCTACGAATATGGTAAAGCTGCCCCATGAGTGTGGATATTGTCCCGGCCCTAATGGGGTATTTGCTTTTGTCACATAGTAGGTAGTGGTACTTTCTGGTGCAAGGGCAAAGCTGGGTCCATTGGTGCTTAAAACCCCTTCCTGTGGTTCGATGATATAATTTGAACTACTCAGATTTACGCTTGCTGCTTCCGGGACATTGTGGGTGTGTGGAAGATAGGCCGCAATGCTCGCAGTATCTCCAGCACAAATCGACTCGTATTGGTCATAAGTACAAGGACCAGTGGTGTACAATAGTCCCAAACATTCCGCGTAACAGGCATTGGGGTAACTGATGCCATTTTCCGCACAAACCAAGTTAATCTCTTCGGGGCAATCACATAGTTCTGCAACAGCACCTTCCACCTTAAACAAAGTGGGACCGTCTCTTTCTCCAGCAATGATGAGCTTTCCTTGTGAATTCTGCGTGAGACTATTTGCTTTGAAGGAGAAATCTTTCCTTGGTTCAATTAGATTTTGAATCTCCAGAATGCCGTTCTCTTGCTTTCTGACAAGCAGAAAGTTTCCTGTATATGAAATGCTTGTGGGCTGGCCGAAACTAACCGGTTCGAAACTTAATTCGATCAAAACTGCTTCTGTACCATCCGGCAAAATCTCTGTGTCAATCAAACGCCCCTTAGTGTGTAATGCACCCGTCGTGCCAGGGCCGTAAATCACAAAGGGAAGTGTGCTGCTAATTGTCAGATTCGACTCTTGTATAATGTTTCCATCATTGCTGTAGTCGATTATTGATACGTCCAGTGATCTACCTACAGGATTCTTGCGAAAGACAGAAAAACTACCATCTTCCCTCATCAATACACTAAAGTATCCTGAATCAGCCAAAATGGTGCTGGTATCCGAAACTTCTCCGCTACTGCTGTCAATTTGAAACCGTACTAGTTCGTCAGGTTCCGCTGTCTCGGAGGGACGCATCCCAAACACTTCAATATCCCCCGATTCGGAGAGGAAAAATCCGGGAGCCGAAAGATGAAAGAATGGAGCAGATTGGTCATTCGGATTGCTGCTGTCTGGCAATTCCAATTCCCATACTGTGTTTAGTGAAGGATCCAGTTTTGTTAATCGATTACCTTGCTTGTTCAGAAAGTAGCTAGCTCCGTCGGTGTCGGCCTTGATGCCAGATCCTGTATGGATGTCGACCGCATTGATTTCTTCGGATTCAATCAAGAGGCCATCTGCTGTTAGCTCGGCTCGGATCAATTCATTGCCTGCAGCCGAAGAAGTAGTGGACACATAATAGACGATCAGTCCCCCGTCTTCCTGTTCAACTACTTTGACGTATGTTAGTGGCTCCGGATAGGTCCATAATACCTGTCCTGATTGGCTCACTCGGTTGAGCCTGGAGGAGATCTTTACAAAGTGGTCTCCATTGCTGGCAGTCGTGATAGAAGCAGCGCTTAATCCGCCGGTATCTTCGATTTCAGTAAAGCTTCCATAAATCTGGGCCTGGACAAAATTTGGGCACAGGCACAGGAGTGCTAATACCAATACATGTTTGATACTCATATTACGTTTTTTGCTTAAAAAATATTCACAGGAAATAGGGTTTCTATTTAAATGACGACTTCCACATATGATTTGGGAAAGTTTAGTGTAGCAATTTCCTCGCTTTCGCTTAGGCATTCTTTTAGAAGCAGGGCGTGCATCATTTTCGTGGGGAGTAACGGTGGCTTACTGCGTGTGGCTTGAGGGGGGCGGGCTCGCACTCGGGTAAGTGGGATTTAGGCCCTCTGGGCCTTGAGTGGGATGGGCTGTGTGGTATGTAAAACACAATTCATAAAAAGTATTGTATCTTTACGTATGTAGATTTCCTGAAAAATAACCCAAGCCTCAAACATGAGACAGTTCCTACTCCTTTTGACAATCCTGCTGTCTAGCCAAATCGCAACCGCTCAGGTCACTTTTGGTGGACTTCAGAGGCTAGCATCCGAAAACAACCACGCAGAAGTACCAGAAGCAGTAGACTTAGATCAGGATGGAGATTTGGATTTGCTTGTCAATTCTAGGGGTTATGAGGAGATAATGTGGTATGAAAACGATGGCTCCGCTAATTTCCTTTCGGCGAACATCTTGCCATTCTGTGCAAGTGGTTTTCAGCACCTACAGACAGCAGATATGGACGGTGATGGAGATGCTGATTTACTCGGTGTGTTTTCCAATACCGGAACCATCGTATGGTATCCCAATGATGGAGGAGGCAACTTTTTATCTCAGCAGATTATTGCTGAAGATGCCCTTGGAATAACATTTTTGGATGCCACTGACCTTGATATGGATGGCGATGTAGATGTGTATTGGACTGAGCAAGCTGTTCCAGAGAATACGATCAGTTATTGGAGTATTAACAGTGGTGACGGTATTTTTTCAAATACTCAGATATTGCTTCCCGCTGAGCAGAGCGTGTCACTCATGCTGAGCGCAGATCTAAATGCTGATGGCAGTCCGGATCTAGTAGGTGTTTCTGGTGGACTGTCCGGGTATTCCCTTGGATGGTTTGAGAATCTGAATGGTGGCACTTTTGGACCATTTCAACTAATAGGTACCTCGGAGTACAACTTTCAAAAAGTTGTCGCAGCAGATATTAATGGAGATGGTGCGCTTGATTTGATGACAATGGTAGCATTCTGGGCAGG
>JAHDEE010000379.1 GCA_020629005.1 Chitinophagales bacterium | reverse complement strand
GCTGGAAATGAAGGTCTTGTACAATGAAAGTATTGTCCTTCGTAGTCCGTCTTCAACGGGCGCATCGACTACGCTCAGCGACCGTTGAAGACTCCCAATTGGGTTTTTACTCACGCTGGCGCGGAAAACCGAAGGTGCAAAATAGCCCTGATAGCAGTGGAAATGAGCCGCTTGGCTGCCGTGGTGACTGCCGCTCAATGCTGGCTCGACCTTAGGAGAGACAGCAGTGAGCGAGCAGGAACAGGCAGACGAGCGGCTCATTGCAACGGATAGCAGGTCATTCGGTAGCGCGAAGGAGTCTGTGTCGCTTCTAATTATTTTTATTGATTCCCAATCCCTAAAATAAGAATTGCGGACCTTTCGATCCGCAACCCTATGTGTACAATTATTGAAAGCCGCCTATAGGGCCGAGGCCCTTCTGGCTAAGTGTTGATTCTGTTTGTCCCTTTATTTTACGATCAGGGACTGTGTTTTTCTGCCATATTCGGTGATCCATTCAGCAAAGTAGACTCCTGGCGCCATATCAGTGGATACGAAGAAGAAGTTTTGCTCGCCTTGTTGGAAATTGCCTTCGTGAAGCACCTGTACTTCGCGGCCGTAGATGTCATGCAAGCTCAGTTTTCCCCTGCACTTTTGTGCTACTTCCAGTGGAATAACAGTGATTCCGTTTGAAGGGTTTGGGTAAATCTGCGCTATCTGATGCTGAGTCTGTACTTGTTGGATTGCTACCGAATTTCCCAGCACCTCTATGGTCCAGAAGCCTTCGGGGGCAGTCATTGGGCGCGTCTGCAGCTTGCCATCGTTTGATTCCGCCGCAATGTAGTAATAAAGTTTGTCACTGGCCATAAAAGCATCCTGCGGAAATTCTGCTATCCATAGATCATCAGCGGTGTTTTCCAGGTCAAGACTGAAAAATGGTCCTTCAGTGTTAGCGGCATATAGTATTTGTGCCGTACTGATGCCTGATACATGCTGAATAGTTGCTTCAGCTATCACTGCTTCGTTACTTTGGGCATCCACTGTTGTAACTGGCTGATGAACGATGCGAAGAGGCTCGCTAACGCCTACGCCTTTGGTGACGCAATGGATGGCCCCGAGTGCCTGGATGATCTGATTGCTATCTATGCCGCGAACATCGTATCCGGGAAGCGCATCTTCGAGAATTCGAATTGCGGTGGTGTCATATTGTTCTTCGTAAACGGGCAGCAAAATGGCTTCATTGACAAAAACGAGATTTGTATAGGTTCGATAGTTGCCATTTTGATCTGGATAGCTGTAGCTGAAATCCGGCGGCATTGGAATGCGCACAACATCGTATGGTGTGCCAAAGGCGGAATTGTAATTGTCTAAAATGTATTGCAGATTGGCTTCGATTTGTGGACCGTCTGCTACGCCTTCCGGATACTCGCCCACCAGTAAGGTTTCTTCGTCGAGCAGTTTCATATGCATGTCGATGTGATGAATGACATCATATGGCAGGGTTGGCATGTAGACCATTCGGTTTACTCCTAGAAATGCACTCAGAGAATTATTGATCTCCTCTTCGGTTTTTGTTGGATTTTCGTCTAGCAGCAACTCCGAAGCGAAACCGGTTCCAAGTCCATCGACCATAAAGTTGCCTCCCGTATGTACGAGATCGTATGGTTCTTCGATCATTTCATAGAATGGAGTCTCTATGAGATCGGAGACATATTGTGGTGTTGCATCATCGCCGGGACGTGGTCGATTGTAGATCCAGTCGACGGTGATTAGCTCATCGACATCGTTCAGGTAAGCGCTCCAGGGGCCGTAATCTCTGATCCAGATGGTATCGAAATCTTCCGTGATGCAGGTTACATTGTCAGTTGGAATGTCATTGTTTTCCAGGTTGTTGAGCACCTGATTGGCATTGTCGCAGAAGATGTACACGTGCGTTTGATCGACTGCATTTCGCACTATTTCCCTAACAACCTCTGTGAAGCCTGTCCAGGCGACGCAGAGTCCCTGAATTTCTTCCCATTCTGCCATACATCGGACCGCTTCTGTGGGCGGATTTGTAATTCCCCGGCTGTTTTGCGTTTGATTTTCAAGGTATTGAGGCATCAGATCACGCTCTTTTTCTGTGATCGCGTGCTGCATTTCTTGTGCGTAGCTGTTGGTACAGGATAACAATAACAATGCGACGCAGACAGTAAAAATATGTTTCATATGTATTTGCGCATTTGGGCGCCAGTGGAAGTTACTACTTCGGATGGGGGAGGACAAACGGAAGCGGTTGGCTGTCGTTGGCTTGACTAAGAAGAGCAGCAAAGAGGCGTGTGTTTTACTGACTGCAGGTCGCTTGTTGACATTTGCTTATTTGATGCTATAATTTGGCGCTTCTTTGGTGATTTGCACATCGTGTGGATGGCTTTCTTTTAGACCAGCATTGGTGATTTGTACAAACTTTGTCTTTCCTCTAAGACTGTTGATGTTTGGTTTGCCGCAATAGCCCATACCTTGGCGGATTCCTCCGACTAACTGAAATACGGTGTCGGCAAGCTGGCCTTTGTAGGCTACACGCCCTTCAATTCCTTCCGGGACCAGCTTTTTTGCGTCTTGCTGGAAGTAGCGGTCTTTGCTTCCACTTTTCATGGCTCCGATGGAACCCATGCCTCGGTAAACTTTGTATCTTCTCCCCTGGTACAGTTCGGTTGCTCCCGGACTCTCTTCACAGCCGGCAAACATGCTGCCGAGCATGCAGCTCGATGCACCCGCTGCCAGTGCTTTGACAATGTCTCCTGAGTACTTTATGCCGCCATCTGCAATAACAGGTATGTCGTAATGATCTGCGATTTGGGCGCAGTCGTACACGGCGGTGATTTGGGGCATGCCAACTCCTGCAACGATTCGAGTGGTGCAAATGGAGCCAGGTCCAATCCCCACTTTTACAGCATCCGCCCCAGCTTCGATCAGTGCTTGGGTCGCTGGTCCGGTGGCTACGTTTCCCGCGATGAGTTGCAGTTCAGGAAATTGTTTTTTCAGTTCTTTGACTGCCTCAATTACGCCTTTTGAGTGGCCGTGTGCTGTATCCAGTACCACTACATCGACTTGTGCATCATTTAGTAATTCGGCGCGATACAGGAGGTCTTCCGTGACACCCAGTGCTGCTCCTGCGAGCAGTCGCCCGTGTTGATCTTTGGAAGCATTGGGAAACTGGATAGATTTCTCGATGTCTTTGATGGTGATGAGTCCGATGAGGTCTCCTTGCTGATCTACCAGTGGAAGCTTCTCAATCTTGTGTTTCATGAGAATCTTCTTGGCGTCTTCCAGCGTTGTTCCAATCGGGGCCGTGATGAGATTTTCTTTAGTCATCACATTGCCGATTTGTTGCGCGTGATCGGTTTCGAAGCGAATATCGCGGTTGGTGATGATTCCTACTAGCTTGCCATTTTCTGTAATCGGTACACCAGAAATCTTGTATTTGGCCATTAGCTGGTCTGCTTCAAATACTTTGTGTTCCGGAGATAGAAAGAATGGATCTTTGATAATCACATTTTGAGATCGTTTCACGATGTCTACCTGTTCTGCCTGTTGCTGCGCAGTCATGTTCTTGTGGATGATGCCGATACCTCCCTGGCGTGACATAGCGATGGCCATGCTGGATTCTGTAACCGTGTCCATACCTGCGCTAATGAGGGGTATGCTCAACTTGATCTTGTTGGTTAACCTTGTGCTGAGGTTGATTTGTTTGGGGAGAATATCGGAGTAATCCGGGACCAATAGTACGTCGTCGAATGTTAGGCCTTGTGTGACAAACTTTTGCATGCTTTCGGCTTTTTTCAAGAGTTTATCACACAAATGTAAGCCTAGCTTTCAGTATAACCTAGGTTGTACGGAATTAAGGGACAGAGAATGAATAAATGTCCGTTTTGACTTGCTGGAAATGATTTATCCATCGTTATTTTTCTCCACCAGCCAGCAAGGATGCTGTCAAAAAATGCCTCGTCTAA
>JAHDEE010000378.1 GCA_020629005.1 Chitinophagales bacterium | reverse complement strand
TAAATCATTTCCAGCGACGTCAAAATCGGACAGTTATTGATTCCCTATCCCTAACTGTCTCCTTTCATGATGCGAATAACCCAATAACCGAATAGCTATGTCTGAAGAGTCGGGAAACAAGAAGGAAGAAAGAGTAGTATGGTCGGGCCATCCTGATCACATTATCCACATTCACATCTACGTGCTTTGTGCATTGACGTTCTGGCTTGTCGTGCCGATCTTTTACGCCCTCTATATCTGGTATCGAAATCAATCAACCAAGTACGAGATTACCACGGAGCGTTTGTTCATGAGTTCCGGAGTGTTCAGCCGAATCACCGAACAATGCGAATTGTACCGGATCAAAGACATTACGGTCGGAGAACCCTTTTTGCTTCGACTCGTTGGCTTGTCTAATATCAAACTGATCACTTCCGACAAGGGGCAGCCAGAGCAAGTGTTGTTAGCAGTAAAGAATGGCCGGGGTTTGTCCGACATAATCAGAAGACTGGTAGAACATCGACGTGATGTTAAAGGCGTTACGGAAATTGATGGTCTTTGATAGGGTAGAAGTATTTTGAGTAAATTATTTGGGAGCGGAAGGTCGTTCTTTCGCGTAGACACTTGTCGTGTCCTACGCTTGTACCTCTCACCTGCCTGCTAGTGCTGCTAGGCAAACGAAGTACGCAACACTTTTAAGGGCTTCTATTTCTGTCATCTATCGTTGCTCCTCTGTAACGTAGCTGAGGCTATGCTCCATCCTCGCGCCTTAGCTGCCAAAAAGATAAGCTCCTTAAAGTTGTCACATACTTTGTTTACGCAGCACTAGTAGCGTAAATCTCTAGTAGGTATTTCTCAATTTAACAATTGTCGTTTCAGCTATCAACTGCCGGCCATCGGATTGAGTGACAAGGTAAACGCCATCCGTAAAGGAAGAAATGTCAAGGTCGGCGGCCTCAGTACCTGCTGGCACCAACTGCTGCAATACCAAACTGCCACGAGCATCATATACGCTAATACTATGGTCTTGTACTTGTGCATGATGAATCTCAAGTTTGAACACTCCAGGACCAGGGTTGGGATAAACCATCAAGTGTTGACTTATCGGCATTACAGAATTGTCCAATGGCGCTGATATATCAGCTTCCTGATCATTGAAAAGCAAAATATTGCCAGTCTTCGGCTGTTGAGCCAGTATGCCAGGCCCACCATTGTTGTTGGAAGAAACAATAAGCCCATCGGCAATCTCCAAATGGCTTAGCGACATCTCTCCACCATAAAAAACTATCGCACGCTCCCAAACTGCCTGAACATGTCCGTTATGCCCCAGAATATCAGCTACACCGATAAAACGCGGTCCAATATAGCCAGTGTCATAGTAGGGAGACCATTCTACGGTCACAGTCTCTACTCCAGTTGCGTAATTAGAATGCAGTAAAACATCATGGCCAGAGACCTGCACAAGATCCATTCTTCCGTCCATATCGAGGTCCTGGCAGAAAGTGCGTCCATAGTCAAGCGACAAGGCAATCTGTTCCTGTACCACTAAGTCCTCAAGTATATACACAAAGGAATCTGAGGATCGATAAAACAAGTCCAGATCCCCATCTGCGTCCCAGTCTATGAAGTCGAAATCGTAGACCCAACCTTCATGAAACATTTCCTCCTCGGATCCATGGCCTGGCTCATCAGAAAGATTGATCCAGATTCCTTCACTATCAGATCTTACCACATCCTTTATGCCATCGCCATTGACATCTCGAAACTTTAGATCTCGATCATCGCCAAAGATTTCGATTACAGTGGACTCCCCAAACTCATGTTCGTTTAGCATTTCAGAATAGTACCACTGATCGTTTTTGAAGAAATACAGCTCCAGCATTCCGTCCCGATCTAAATCTTCAAAAATGCTGGTTCCTATACTGGGTTCTATGCCTGTAATGAATCGCGGCTCTGAAGCTGCATTGTCTTGATAGTCAAGACGGGCAATTCTGCCACTTTGACAAACAGCAAATGTTTGCAATCCCCCAGTTTCCGCTTCGTAGGTCTTGATTTGTGCATTGCTGTACAAACGGGGAACTGGCAGCCGTTTGCGCAAGCTGCAGTCATCGCAGAAATTTGCTCCATAAGATTCATTGTATTTGATGCTTGTAAACGATAGCATGTCCCGCTCATCAATATCTCCGTCCAGGATTCTAAAGTGATTTACATCAAAGGGATTATAGGTATACTTCAATTCAAGAGAATCACCAGTAACTTTGCCTAGTGCAACATGCACAAAGAGATCTACATCACATTCCCCAATATCAATGTTGCCCAGGACGATATCCTTGTTGCTTTCATGAAGGTTGCCCCCTATAGCCATGCTGTAGTTGCCAAAGATTTCGCTATCAATATCATAACTGCCGGTTTGGGTCGTGCCATAGCACAGCTTTGGACGGGCAAGCCCGTAACTGGGGTTAAAGTCATCGTGACAGCTAATCAGCAGATCAGCAATGCCATCACTATTGTAATCCTCGATAGTACAAGTATTGATTTCTACAGCTTCAATATTGGTCTTGTAATAGTTGAAATGAAAGTCTCCCGCATTGACAGCAAGATAGACAAACTGTTCAGCAGCAAAGATAAAATCCGGTGCCTCATCACCAATCGTAAAGGGCTGACCGTACATTTTTATGCCTTCTACAGGAGAGTCAAAAGGAAACAACAATGCATGTGCTGTTGCACTCATCAAGCCCTGACCGCTGTCTTCTAATAGCTCAAACCCATGCTCTTCGGACCAAATTACGAGATCCAGATCTCCATCCATATCGTAATCATCCATATCGATGAAACTGCCTATCTTAATCAAGTCTATCGAAAGCTGTCCACTTCCGTCATTGATCAATGTGAGCAAATCCGACACCCCCGATTGTCTGGCAATAATATCTACCAGCCCATCCCTGTTCAGGTCTACAAAACGCGCCTCCTGAATGTTATACGATTGGTCCCAGAGAAATTCTTGCACGTAATTGCCCTCTTCGTCCGCTTTGATCCAGGATCGATTCATCACATAATCCCTATGGCCATCTGCATCCATATCATGCTTATCTACCAGGATTGCGGCTTCCCGTTCATAGAGTAGATGCTGATGTTCTAACTGTGCCAAACAGGCTTGTGTCAGCATAAAAGACAGAAGCATAGCTATGCAGGTGGAATAGTTCATGATACTTGTTTTTTGGTCCCGTACTTATGATACTTCAGGTGGTTGTTGGCAGGCTTATTTATGGAATAAGCTTAGGTGTTTGAGGCCTACTAATCAGCAATAACAATAAGCTTACCAAGCTTCAGGATAAGACTTAATTTTGGCAATTCGGCATTAATATGCATTCTTTTATTTGGAGCGAAAGGTCCGTCCAACGCGTCGACACCCTTCGCGTCCTCCGCTTGTACCTCGCCACCTGCCTGCTTGTTCCTGCTCGGCGCAGCCTGTCTCTCCTATCGTCGAGCCAGTCTGCATCCGGCAGTCACTGTCGCATGCAGGCGGTCGGTACCGCTGCGGCCCCGGCTATTTTGCAAGCGGCGTTCCAGCGTGCCTTCTGTCTACGCTTGTTTGTCAATGGCACTGCTCAGTCTGGCTCAGGATCCTATCGGCTAGCATATTGTTAAAAATTTTCGACTGCCTTGGGACTCCATTAGGAGTCCGAGTATGTTAGTTAAACCGAATAGTCTTAGTTAAACGACCCCGCTGGGGTAGGGTGTTCAAAATGTCGGGGTTGAGGCGATCGTTTTTTACCGTTCAAGATTTAGCCAATGAGCAAGAAATAGAGGCTTAAAAACTGCTTTATTGCTTCTCTTGACGCTTCAAGTTTGGGCCAACCTGGGACCCCATTCGGGGTCCAAGTATGTTAGCCAATAAAAGATTGTGACAGTCTACGACCCCAGAGGGGTCGAACTTTTTCCGGTTCTCCAGAGTGAGTAAAAACCCAATTCGGAGTCTTCAACGGTCGCCGAGCGTAGTC
>JAHDEE010000086.1 GCA_020629005.1 Chitinophagales bacterium | reverse complement strand
CACACTGTGATTTGCATCGCGCGGTGGTTCAAGGCGCACATAGAAATGGAAATGCGGGCACCCTGGGGCCGCTGAATCGCAGAGCTGGTGTAGGCTCCAAGCAGAGACAACAGCAGCGCAGCAGAGAAGCAGCCCCAGGGTGCCCGCATTGCAATGGATAGCGCGTAGCCCCGTTCCACGACCGGAAAATGCTTCGCTCCAAAATAATTCAGATAATCGGCTCCTTGGTCTCACTAAGCCGGCGCTCCCAAACACTCATGTCAAAATTCAAAACGAATCTAAACGTAGAGACACACCGCGTGTGTCTTTCCCCGCGTCTTACCAAGGTGTCTTTTCACATTCCTCAGCTCACAATTTCACCAGGCGCTCCACACGATCCGCAATCTTCAGAATATAGATGCCCGCCTGTACCTCGGCAAGGCTGATTTGAGTGATACCAGATTGCAGCACACCCTGCATTAGCGTTCTGCCGCTAATATCAAGCAATAGAAAGCGCTGGTCTAAAGGCTCATTCGATCGGACTTGTAGAAGGTCCGAACAAGGATTGGGAAAGAAATTTACCTGCTCATGTAAGCGATGTTGCACAGAAACTTCGACCGAACAGTCGCGGAGGAAGTCGCGTACATACTGCAACTGAAAGGGAGGTACCCCATGACCGGCGAAGCCCTTCACATGCACCACCTGGCCGGAGAGGTAGGAATATTCGAACATGTCCGATCCTTCAATAGCTACACCATCATCAGACAATTGACTTCCCGTGTAGCCCTGACTTTGTGCAACGATGTAGGCCGCCTCCTGAGCGGACAAAAACACAACACCAACCGCCGGACCACCCTCGTACGGAATCAACCCATCATCTTCATTGCAGATGCTTAGGTATTTGCGGCCCTGAATTGGTGTTACAGGGGTATCGTAGCCGTCATAAGGATCGGGACCTCCTGTTTCACCACTGGGCATATAGAATTGTCCATCATGATACTGCGCCTCCGAAAGTTGGGAGATGCCGGCACAGATTGCGTCGATCCCTGGGTTGTCATTCTCGATCAATATGCGGTTGGCAAGTGCACCGCCATTGGACAAACCGAGCAGTCGAATCTGATTCGCATTTACGTTTTGGTAGCCCTGCAATTGCACGACCAACTCTGCTACCATTTCCACATCGGGGGCTTCGGATTGCTCATTGGAAATGTTCCAGCTGGAGAGATAGCCCGAAGGCGCCACCAAGATGTGACAATCGAAGATGTTTTGCATTTGGTTGGCCATTCCATTGCCGTTGCCACCGTTTCCGTGAAGCAAAACAAGCGCTGGGAAACCACCCTCTGGAGCCTCTCCCTCAGGCACTCTGATTTCAATCGGATAGATCCAGCCATCTGGCTCTTGAGACCAGGATTTACTGATAATAATGTCGGTATCCTCGCTCAAGATCTGAGCGCTAAGATTGCAGCAAATCCCCAGGAGAAAAAAGATTGAGACGCAACAGGCAAATAGTTTGTTCATACCTGAATATTTGGATGTCATTAGAAGCTTTAAGATACGCACTAACGCACTCTCTACAAGCCTACCGCTGCTCGATCCTTACAGTCACTTGGCACTATTGCCTCGGGCGCTAGTTTAAAACCATCGCCGCACCTACAGTCTCATTAGTAGCCTCATCAATAAGAATCAGCGAACCAGTATTTCTGTTTCGTGTATAACGATCCACAAAAAGAGGAGCTGTGGTTCGTACAGAGATTCTAGCGATGTCGTTCATACCTACTGTCTTGTCTTCCTGATCGCGATGCAGGTTGTTGACATTGACTTTGTACAGTATTTTTTTCACCACACATCGAGCAGCCTTGCTGGTGTGGTGGATAGCATACTTACCATTGAGTTTTAAGGCAACAGGATTGAACCAACAGACCATGAGGTCCAGATCCTGAGTTTGTTCCGGTTGATTGTTTGGTCGCACAAGCATATCACCACGACTGATGTCAATGTCATCTTCCAGGGTGATGGTGACGGACATTGGTGGGAAGGCCTCCTGCAAAGACTTGCCATAAGTATCAATAGATTTCACCTTGCTGTTCCAACCAGAAGGAAGCACTTTCACTTCGTCCCCTACTTTCCATACACCGCCAGCAACACGACCAGAGTAACCTCGGTAATCGTGATACTCATCTGTATTGGGTCGTACGACAAACTGCACTGGGAAACGGCAGTCGACTAAATTATTATCTGAACCTATGTGAACATTTTCCAACACATTCAGCAGCGTGGCTCCACCATACCAGGGAGTATGTTCCGAACGAGTCACTACATTGTCTCCTTTAAGGGCACTAATCGGAATGAAGCGAATATCGTTGATAGCCAGGCGAGCACCAAAATCTTCAAATTCCGAACGGATCTTTTCGTAGACTTCTTCGCTATAATCCACCAAATCCATCTTGTTGATGCAAACGACGAGGTGAGGAATGCCGAGCAGCGAGGAGATAAATGAATGACGTTTGGTTTGCTCCAGCACCCCTTTACGTGCATCTACCAACACAATCGCGAGGTTGGCTGTAGAGGCACCGGTCACCATATTCCTTGTGTATTGGATATGCCCGGGAGTATCGGCAATAATGAATTTACGTTTTGGAGTGGCAAAGTAACGATAGGCCACATCAATAGTAATTCCTTGCTCCCGCTCAGCCTTCAAACCATCGGTTAGCAAGGCGAGATTAACTTCTTCTTCACCTCTTAGATTACTAGACTTCTCCAGAGCCTGATACTGGTCTTCAAAAATAGACTTGGTATCGTAAAGCAATCTACCTATTAGTGTACTCTTCCCGTCATCCACACTGCCTGCGGTAGAAAATCGCAACAGTGTCATATCCAAATAGCTCATCCTATTATTTTTCTAATCGATTTTTACAATTGTTCGCTTACGTGCCCTTGCCTAGAAGTATCCGTCTTTCTTACGGTCTTCCATAGCAGTTTCAGATCTTCGATCATCAAATCTGCCTCCTCGCTCGGTAATTCTTGTTGCAGCTACTTCTTCAATTATGTCATCCAGATTGTAGCACTCCGAAGTCACAGCACCAGTACAGGTCATATCTCCCAGCGTTCGATAGCGAACAATTCTGTTTTCATAAGCTTCTCCCTCTTTCAGCGTGAGAAATTCTGACTTTGCCAAAAGCACTCCATCTCTGTTGACTACTTCACGTTCATGTGCGAAGTAAAGATTGGGAATATCTATGTTCTCTTTCTTGAGATACTGCCACACATCCATTTCCGTCCAGTTGCTAATTGGAAAGACTCTAAAGTGCTCTCCCATTTTACAGCGACCATTGAAGATATTCCAAAGCTCAGGTCTCTGATTCTTTGGATCCCATTGGCTAAACTCATCCCGGTGAGAGAAAAACCGCTCTTTGGCTCTCGCCTTTTCTTCATCCCGTCGTGCTCCACCCAAACAAGCATCGAATTTTAGCTCTTCAATGGAGTCTACCAAGGTGGTTATCTGGGCGAGGTTTCGACTTGAATTTACACCAGTCTCCTCCACTACTCTACCTTGATCTATCGAATCCTGAACTGATTTGACAATCATATTAATTCCATCTTTCTCCGCCAGTTGATCTCTGAAAGTGATGGCTTCAGGGAAGTTATGTTCGGTGTCGATATGCATCAATGGGAAAGGAATCTTTGCCGGCCAAAAGGCCTTCTTTGCGAGGTGATATACTGTTATCGAGTCCTTTCCACCCGAGAATAAAAGAACCGGATTTTGAAACTGTGCAGCAACTTCTCTTATGATGAAGATTGCCTCCGATTCTAGTTCTTCGAGGTGACTTAAGCTGTAATTTTGCATACTATTTTTCTTCTTCTATTGTAACAAGCGGCAGTATGTAATCCAGTACATCTGCTGCGGATTCGGCTATTGATCTTCCATCAGTCAATACTTCAATAGCTGGACTTTCTGGTGCTTCAAAAGGCGAACTAATACCTGTGAAATCAGGAATCACTCCTGCCCTGGCTTTCTTGTACAAGCCCTTTACATCTCTGGCTTCGCAGACTTCCAGGGGCGTATTTATATACACTTCCAGGAAATCCTCAGGTCCTATTATCTCACGAGCCTGATTTCGAATCTCTATGGTTGGACTTACAAAACTGGCAATAACAACTGCCCCTCCATCTACAAAGAGCTTTGCGATTTGGGCAATTCTCCGAATGTTCTCTTTACGATCCGCGACGGAGAAACCAAGGTCGGCATTGATACCGCTTCTTATATTGTCACCATCAAGCAGCTTAGTATAAATCCCGCGTTCGTACATTACTTGTTCTACCTGCTTGGCCACGGTACTCTTGCCAGACCCCGATAGCCCCGTCATCCAGAGTACTTTTGCACGCTGTTTCAGTAGCTTTTCGTGGTCAGCTCGCTGCAGAATATCATCAAAGATTGGGTATATGTTCGACTTAGGCTCCATAAATTCGACGCAAAAGTAAGAAAATTTATCCGGCGTATTTGCCAGGGACTAAAAGTATTGAAGCAACTGAGAACAAAGCAGCTACAGGGTCATTTTGGCGCCAAACGAACACTCGTAAACGCTCAAGCTGAACTTACACGAAGCTGCTTGGGTGCTGGTCGACAATGCAGGCAGTTCTAGCTTGTATAAAGCATCTTAGCTTGGTTCCGACCAACAAATAATCCTAACTTTGCCTCACGCCCTGTTAATGGACAATGAAGGACCGCAAAGTCACAGGATTTGCATGCAGAAAACGCGATTTGCAGCTTACTGCATAATGAGCTGTTTCTCTCGTTACTTTGTGTGTTGGTGGCGTAATATTAGTGCGAAAGCAAGACACAATCAAGACATAAACATGAACCAACCTATTTCCCCTGCCAACCTGCGCAAAGCGATCCTTGGGTCGATTGAAGGCGGTAAAGCAATCCTGGAAATCTATGAGACAGATTTTGATGTTCAGTACAAAGAAGATGAATCCCCACTCACAATCGCAGATGAGCGATGCAATGAAATCATTTGCAAGTACTTGAAAGATACCGAAATACCTATTCTCAGTGAAGAAGGCAAGAAAATGGATTACCAGGAGCGAAAGGGCTGGGACAGATTATGGGTCGTGGATCCTTTGGATGGAACCAAGGAATTCATCAAGAAGAATGGGGAATTTACAGTCAATATTGCCCTTGTTGAAAAACAGAGCCCAATTGCAGGCGTGATTTTTGTGCCTGTTTTAGATGAACTTTTTGTTGCCTCTGCAACGCTTGGCTCATTTAAGATCAATGACGCTGCCGCTAAAGTCATGAAAGCAGATCAAAACGACAGTGACGAGCAGTTCTTTTCCACTCTGCAAATTCTCGGTGAACAACTGCCAAATGTGGAAGCTGAAGGGAAACCGTTTACAGTTGTTGGTAGCCGATCTCATATGAATGATGCGACAAAAGACTTTATTGCAAAGCAGGAACAGACACATGGAAAAGTGGAAATTATCTCTGTTGGCAGTTCACTGAAGATGTGTCAGGTAGCAGAAGGCAAGGCCGACATGTATCCAAGGTTTGCTCCAACTATGGAATGGGATACAGCTGCTGGTCATGCGATCGCCAAGTTTGCAGGAGCGAAGGTTCTACAAGCAGAATCCGGGATAGAACTTCAGTACAACAAGGAAGATCTATTGAACCCCTGGTTCCTGATCTCACGTTAATAAGCTAAACAAATTGCGACATGAAAATCCTGGTTACGGGAACAGCTGGATTTATCGGATATCACACCGCATTAGAGCTGCTTAAACGCGGCGATGAAGTGGTAGGTATCGACAACATCAATAACTATTACGATACCAAACTAAAGTTTGCCCGACTTGAATCTTCGGGGATAGCTGCTTTAGAACTAGAAAGCGGCAAAGCCGTCAAGAGCTCGATCCATGAAAATTATCGGTTCATTAAGATGGACCTGATGGATCGGGAAGTCATCATGAAGCTGCTACAAACGGAAAAGTTTGACCGTGTATGTCATTTGGCAGCTCAAGCAGGGGTGCGCTATAGCGTCGAAAATCCTGAGTCCTACATCGATAGCAATCTGGTTGGATTCTTCAACGTTTTACACGCCTGCCAAAAAGTTGGGGTAGAACATTTGGTCTATGCCAGCAGCTCTAGTATCTACGGCCAAAGCCCAAAAGTGCCCTTTCAAACAAGCGATCAGGCAGATAGCCCGCTCAGCCTCTACGCTGCAACCAAAAAAGCGAATGAGCTGATAGCCTACTCCTACTCCCACCTCTATGATCTTCCCACCACAGGTTTGAGATTCTTCACCGTCTACGGTCCCTGGGGACGGCCCGATATGGCCTACTTCATTTTTGCGGAGAAAATCTCCGCAGGAATGCCAATCGACGTCTACAACCACGGCAATATGAAAAGAGATTTCACTTACATAGGGGATATTGTGGACGGAGTGATCAAAGTGATTGATAAGCCACCAACATCGACATCAGTTGATGTCACTAATCCTGAGCGAAAGCCACCGTTCAAGGTCTATAATATCGGAAACGCTCAGCCAGTGGATTTGATGGAGTTCATTCGCACACTTGAAGATAAACTAGGTAAAAAAGCCATCATCAACCTACAACCTATACAAATGGGAGATGTCACAAGAACCTGGGCCGACGTCAGCGACCTGATCGAGGATTTCAACTATCAACCAAACACTGACCTGGCAACCGGAATCGCACATTTCGTGGATTGGTACGTAAACGAATACACCACTAATATCAGCGGAAGCATAGCCATATGAAAGGAATTATTCTAGCCGGTGGATCAGGTACTCGTCTCTACCCTATCACTAAAGGGGTGAGCAAACAGCTGATGCCTGTTTACGATAAGCCCATGATCTACTATCCGCTATCAGTGCTGATGATGGCAGGAATTAGGGAGATTCTCATCATCACAACTCCTTACGATTTACCACACTTCGAACGTTTATTAGGAAACGGTCGGGACCTGGGCTGTGAGTTCTCGTTCGCAAAGCAAGAAGTTCCAAATGGACTGGCTCAGGCCTTCGTCATCGGTGAAGAATTCATAGGAGAAGACAAAGTTGCACTGGTACTTGGCGACAATATATTCTACGGTGATGGTTTTCAGCAAAACATCAGCGACCAGGCAGATCCTGATGGAGCTGTAGTCTTTGCTTATAAGGTTTCGGATCCAGAGCGATACGGAGTCATAGAATTTGATGAAAATCATAAAGCTATATCGATCGAAGAAAAGCCAGAAAAGCCAGTTTCCAATTATGCAATCCCGGGCCTTTACTTCTATGACAATCAGGTTGTGGAAATTGCTAAGAACCTAAAGCCCAGTGCACGTGGAGAATACGAGATTACTGATGTTAATCGCCATTACCTGGAGGCAGGCCAGCTAAAAGTCAGTATTCTCGGTCGCGGAACTGCATGGCTCGACACGGGCACCTTCGATTCGCTAATGCAGGCAAGCTCATTTATACAAGTAATTGAAAAGCGACAAGGACTGAAAATTGGCTGCATCGAGGAAGTTGCCTACCATATGAAGTTTATTGATGCCGACCAGGTTGCTGCCCTGGCTGCGCCACTCAAGAAAAGCGGATACGGACAATATCTGCTCGGATTGATTTCTTAACCAAGAAAACCAGCGATGAAACTGCTAAGAAACACCGATCAACCATTCTTAGAACATACTACTAATTCCACTGGCAATGTAGACCGCATCACTAATCTTGTCATCTGCAAATTTTTCCCCTTGACTGCATTTGGCATGCTGCTTCTATTCTTTGCAGCATGCACAGGCTCCACGGTAAAGCCGGATCAGCTTTCATCCAAAAGCAAAAAAGGGCCCTTTAGATTTAAAGGAGAGCTCTTTACCGGTATTGCAAAGAGCCAATATCCAAATGGAAGGCAAAAGTCAGAGCAATCGTTCAAGAATGGCTTACCAGATGGAGAAAAGAAGGAATGGTACCAAAATGGACGACTAACCAGACAGATTCCTTATAAGAAGGGTGCTAAGAGCGGACTAACACAAGCCTGGTACGAAAACGGAATACTCAAACGTAAAGCCAATTACAAAAACGATACACTTCACGGCGCGTTGAAAGCCTGGCATAACAATGGCAAACCAAGCCTGGAAGAAAATTATTGGAATGGAATTCCCGATGGACCAAAGGCCTCCTACTTTGAAAACGGTTCTCAAAAGATTCTTTCATTCTACAAAAGAGGAATTCTGGACAGTATCAAAATTGAATGGTACGCCAATGGCAACAAGAAATCCGAAGAGTTCTACAGAAACGGCATTCGAACTGGCTTGAGGCAGGAATGGCATGACAATGGAGGGCGCAAAATGGAAACCACATTCGATCGCAGAGGAATGAAACAAGGCGAACAAGTCATGTGGTACTACGACGGAACCATCAAAAGCCGAGCGAATTTCGAAAATAATGTGATGATCGGAGAAGCTCAAAAGTTCAATAAAGATGGCAGCCCAAAACTGCCCGAAGATTCGGCAATCACTGCTACTGAGTTAGAAGAACAAGAATAGGGATTTGATCATAGGATGAAGCCTTAGGAAACAGGCTGAGACTTGTCCTTTTTGGGCTTCACCTGTTCAGTTCCAGGCATCAACCAGTTATCGAGCAGCCGGTAACTTCTGTCAGGCTTCACAGAAATTTCGATTTCCGATCGCATCTTGGTAAGCTTCTCCTGGAGGTCTTTAGCAATCTCCGGATGTTGCCTCGACAAATCCCTGTACTCTCTCATGTCTTTCTGAATGTCAAAAAGCTGATCCTTTACCCACTTCCACTCTTCGGTAGCTATAGCCTCACGACCCAGATAGAAGTGGCGATCTCCAGAATTCTTTTCCGAATCCATTAGCTGCGGTAGTATATTGATTCCATCCGTTCCTCCATGTTGTTCCGGGAGTTTCAGAAGATCTTGCAAGGTAGGTACCAAATCCACATGACCCATCATGCTCCTTAGCGTCCGTCCACCCTCCAGCATTTGCGGCCAACGAATCACAGCAGGCACACGTACTCCGCCTTCGTGCACTCCCCCCTTCTCTCCCTTCAAAGGCAAATTACTGCCACCATATCTGGTGATCGCTCCATTGTCACTGAGAAAAAACACAATCGTATTGTCTTTGATACCCTTGGCATCAATTGCGGCCAAAATCTCGCCAATAGCATCATCCATACTGGTCACCATCGCCTTGTAAGTCTGCCGTGGAGTATTACCACGCCCCCTTTGATTAGGTCGCTCAATCTCACCCTTCTTCAAACCTCCATCATCAGTAAAAAAACCGAGATTCTGGTCGTAGCCATAATATTTCAAATTTTCTTCTTCAGCCTGCAATGGAGAATGAGGGGCATTAAACGGAACATATAGAAAAAACTCATCCGAGGCATTGCTAATAAAATTAACAGCCTCCTTCGCAATCAAATCTGTGGCATAACCCTCGTCTCTGCATGTCTCATAATTACGATGCCAATCCAATTGCCCACGGCGCTTATGCAGAAAATAATCAACCATCCCACCATAATGGCCATAGAAATAGGTGAATCCGTTTTGCAAAGGATGATATTTCACATCAGAATGCCCCAAATGCCACTTTCCGATACAAGCACGCTGCTTGTAGCCAGCATGCTGCAACAATTCAGGTAAGGTATTCACTTCAGGTGGCAAACCGAATTTGCTTTCGGGTGTAATCACCCCATTATTCAAACCCAACCTTCCAGGATATTTACCCGTCAGCAGAGCTCCCCTCGAAGGCGAACACACATTAGAAACATAAAATCGCTCCAACATTACACTCTCCCTGGCAAATGCATCTATGTGCGGCGTACGCATCTTAGAATTGTGATAACCAACGTCATTCCAACCAAGGTCATCAGCAAGTAAAATCACAATATTGGGCTTTTGCACATTGCCGGATTCGGCGGGCTTGTCTTCCTTTGTGGCACTCACACAACCACAAATACCAAACGCAAATATGAGCAATAGGACATTGAGAAAAGGGGTATTCATCAATTCATTCTAAAGCAGAACTTCACTACAATATAGTAGATTAAGCAGCCCTTGAGCTACTCCGAGAAGGTAAGATTAGTGTTGGTATTCAATTGGCTGCTTCAAGTTAGCAAAAAGTTCACAATTAGTTAACTTTTCCTTTGCCAGTATTTCCTGGAGCATCTATCCATCTCGATAACAGATATGCTGCTAAATAATGTGGCCGCAGAGCATTTGAATCACATAACACAATAATTATATGAATCCTACGGAAAAACATTTTTAATCTTTAGAAGCGAAACGTTATCCCTTCTAGAATCTGCCTGCCTGCTGTCCGCTGCAATGCAGGCACCATTGTGTCGCTTCGTTGCTCAGCAGAGCCTGTCTGCTCGCATACTCGCAGCCAGGCTCTGCTGGCACTCAGTCGCCACACTGTCACCTGCATTTCCACTCCCATCAGGGCTATTTTGCACGGCCACTCCTTCTAGACTTATTCTCTACGCTCACTCACATCAGCTTTCTTGCCAAATTTCGGTCCTGTTCCCATCCAATAGGACAGGCCGATTAACAACAAAAGTGATACAACAGATAATACCTGGCTCATTCCCAACATGGGTGGATTGAAACTCAATTGAACCTGACTTTTGCCCCTGGGCACTATCAAGCCCATAAATCCGAGATTCACCTTATGAATCTCCGTTGCCTCACCATTAAGAAAGGCAGTCCAACCACGATCATAAGGAATAGAAAAGAACAACAACTTTTGCCGTTCCAAATCCACACTTCCCTCAATGTTGTTTTGCTTAAAACTAGTCAGATTTAGAATCCCTCTACTGACATCTACATCATTCGCAAAGTCCTCAAAATCATAGTCTCCCGGTATGGTATTCACATCAAACCTGTCGAAATTCCTGAACTGCGGAGCTTGTACCCGGTCAATTACGAAGCCAGCCAGCATTGCCATGCCTTTTTGCTTATCGGCAAGCTGATCAAAGGAAGCTCTGCTCACGTACTTGTCATAGCAAAAGCCCAGCGGAAGAAAATGCTTGTTCTCAATCACCTTTACATTGCCAAACTCAGCAACCCGATTTCCATAACCATACGACTCGTAAAACGAATCCTCCGACTTGCTAAGATTGTACTTTACAGAAGCAATTGGTTGTAATATAGGCCTGCTGGACAATCCAGGTAGCCACTTCAGATCATTCGGATTATTCATCTTTAGGACACCAACGCCCGAAAGAAAATCAATGTAGGAGGCATTGTTAAATGATGAGTAAGAAGAAGTACCATAATAGTTCTGCGCCTTCGCATCATTTAAACCATAGTGTAGCGCATTACTGGATGTATAATCCTTGTCTATCCTGTAAAAGCCATTTTCACGCTCTTGCACAAAAGCCAATGCATCTACTGTATAATCTCGATAGGCACTTTTTGACTCAAATGCTGCCGCGCTCACCATTTCTCGATCATTCACAGTCCGATAGGAAATGTAGCTCAGTTCCAAAGCGATTCCAGAAAGCAAAAGAATGCTCGCAAGTCTGCGGAGCCCCTTGTCACTTTTGGTATACAACAACAACACGCCTGAATACAGCACCAGCAAGCCACTGCCGAGATATTTGCCTTGCACACTTCCTTCTTCCAGCGTATACGGAAAGTTCAACAAGGCCAACAAAACAATCAAGCTAACTAGCAGGACTATAATGTTCAATTTCCGACCTCTCAACAATAGATCAAAAGCTCCTACCGCACCAAGCACAATTGTAGTTGGATAAAACAAGGATACGGCTGCCTTATAGGTATCGCTGGAAAAAAAGTAGAAGGCATATCGGAAAAACGGGAAAAGGATAATCAAGAACCAAATACAAAGTACCAGGCCGAGGCCAATCACTTTGCGCCCCCTGTTTAGAGCAAAGTATTGCGGTAGTAGTAGCAAAGAAGGCAGACCACAATAGAAAAGAGGGGATTCGAGATAATTTCTCCATCCATGATATTGGCTCCCGTTTCCTAGTAAGTCATTTCCAAAACTGCGGAGGATTGCGGTGATATAATGCAAGGAACCCTCCATGCCAAGCAGAGGAAACTGTGACAAACTACCTCCACCAACTTCCCCACCGCCCAGTCGCGGACTGTCAACAATGCGAAAAAATGCCGATACCAAAGCCGGACTATTTATCAGCGCACCAAGCGCACCAAACACAGCTGACATCGACATAATGCGCAACAGCTGCTTATTTGACCAACCTAATTCAAAGTAGCGAATGGCCATATAGAGCATCAGGAATGCAGCAAAAAAAACCAATCCCGGTCCGGCCCCAATAAACAATACTGCCAAAGCAAAAAGCCAGGGTAATCGCTTTTGAATCAAAAGCTCGAAGGCAAACAAGGCAAAAGCAGTATTCAATACAACCAGCGAATGGCCATACCAACTTCCACCCACTATCATATAGCCTGAAAAGCTGTAGAGCAGCGCACCGGCGATTCCTGCCCATTCATGCAGGCCCCTCAATCGCAGAAAGGCAAAGAAGCACAATACGGTAAGCATTAGCTTCAACCATTCGAGATAGCCGACTCGATACGCTTCTTCCATCCAGCCGAGCACATAATCCTCCATCAGATGGATTGGATGTAAACGGTATCCGGCGTACAAATTCTGGCCCATCCCCTGCTGAAACGACCACTTTACCGATTCACCTTCTGAGAGCGAGTAATTCCGGTCGTGCACCATATCCGGATAGAAGGTATTGATTGTATCACTACCGATATCCAGAAATAAATAGACTTTTTGTTGAATCAAGAGCTGCCAAAAAACAAGACTGGACATACAAAGAGCCAACAACAAGGCCAAAGCCCAGAAAAAACGACGCTGTTTCAACGGCCCAGCATTCCCTTCCGAGATATCTGTCCGCTGTTTATCGTCACCTAAATCCATCTTCCATTCTTTCACCAGTTTTCGGCACTGAGTTTCACCAAATTCGGTTAACTTGGCACCGAAAACCTGCCACTTTCAAAAACGCAATGAGTTGATGAAATTACAGAAAATATCAGTGGCATTTGGCCCCCTTAGAGGCAAATTTTTCAATTAGAAAGCAATAAATGAAAGTACTGGTAACTGGTGGTAATGGCTACATAGGAAGTCACACCGTAGTAGATTTGATTGACAACGGATTCGAGCCAATTTGTGCCGATAATCTTTCTCGATCTCGAAAGGAAATGTGGGCTGGGGTACAACAGGCCGCCAAACAAGAAATCCCGCTATACGAAATTGACTTAAGCGATAAAGTCGCAGTACAGCAACTTTTCGAGGAACGAGGGGACATTGGAGCTGTAATCCACTTTGCGGCCTACAAGTATGTAGGAGAATCTGTAAAAGACCCGCTCCTGTACTACGAAAACAATCTGAACTCACTGGTCAATCTACTTTCCTGTGTCAACAAACATAAGGTAAAGCACTTTGTATTTTCGTCGAGCTGCACGGTCTATGGAAACCCGGAAAAGCTTCCTGTAAGTGAAAAAAGTCCTGTGGTGAGCCCCCAATCGCCCTACGGCGCTACAAAGCAAATGAGCGAACAGATCATCACTGACTTTTCGCATAACAGCGATTGCAGGTTCACCTTGCTGCGCTATTTTAATCCAATCGGCGCTCATCCTTCTGCCCTAATTGGCGAACTTTCTAATGGCAGGCCGGAGAACATAATGCCGATTCTGCTGGAAACCGCTGATGGAACCCGAGCAAGCATGACAGTCTTCGGAAGTGATTATCCAACTAGAGATGGCACCTGCATCCGCGATTATATCCACGTGATGGACATTGCAAATGCCCATACCAAAGCTTTGCAGTACATGCAAAAAGATACCAAACCAGAAAAGGTGCAGGTATTTAATTTGGGCTCTGGAGAAGGTGTAACGGTACTTGAACTCATATCAGCATTTGAAAAGGCCTCTGGCAAGAAGCTCAATTGGGAAATGGGGGATCGAAGGCCAGGAGATGTAGTAGCAGTTTATGCAGATAACAGAAAAGCTAAAGAGCAACTAAACTGGCAACTACAGTACTCGTTGGAAGACATGATGGAGACTGCCTGGAAATGGCAACAAAAGCTCGATTCCTAGCACCATCTCGGGCGACAAACAAAAAGGGCTTACCGCAGTGCGGTAAGCCCTCTATCTATCTATCTTCTATCCAACTTTATCTCATCAGCACTATGTGCCCTGAGTCTCTCTTATAAGCGTTATCGCCTATTGCCTCAATCGCATAGTAGTATGTATTCGTTTGTTCTCCACCCCAATCAGAGGCCAGCGAACCAAAATCAAATCCTGTAAATCCATTCACTTTTTGTTCCTGATCGAAGATGACTTTACCATCCTTGTTGAAAATGACCAGCGTCAGCGTTCCGCCGGCATAACATTCCTCTAAAGCTGACTGATCAACTTCTAGCAGACCTCTCGCCTCAATTCCGTTTGAGATGATAGTTGATGAAGTACCCAGGTCACAAAGTGAGTTATCCTCGATGCTTATCGTCACAGTAGCAGGATCACAGTATCCATTTACACAGAGCAAATAATCAAAGCTAACCATTCCAGAGAACCCTGGAGTAGGAATGTAGGTCATCGTCCCATTGCTATTGGTCATTGCCGTTCCACTTGATGGCTGGCTCGTGATCGACAAGTTTTGTACACCTGCAGGATAAACGTCATTCTGTAGGATCAGAATCGTAGCAGGATTCGTGTTCAAGGTTGTGTAATAATCATCATTGGCTACTACAATGCCGCCGCCGTTATCGCCGCCACCATTATCGCCGCCGCCGTTGTCTCCGCCTCCGTTGTCACCACCACCATTATCACCGTTTCCGGTAACAGTGATGCTTAGAGCCGTCACTTGACACAAGTAAGGTCCACATGTACCGACCATGGTGTAACTGTTGAAGTATAGGTTCTCAATTCCGACGAAACCAGTATTTGGAACATAGCTGAAGCTGTTGTCAGACAACATAGTAAGCGTACCGTTAACAGGCCCTACCATTTCAGTTGCTTGCAAAGATCCGCAACCACTTGTGTAAGTGTATGAGGTGTTTTGTGCAATGCTGGCAGTCGGATAGTCATATGCAGTCGTGATGGATACCTCATCACAAGGACCGCCTGTATTTCCTCCGCCATTGTTGCCGCCTCCATTTCCGAGCACGGTCACTGTAACTGTTCCTACAGAAGAACCACCATTTGTGTCGCAAGCCGTATACAGGAAGCTATCCGTTCCGGTAAAGCCTGAGACCGGAGTATACACCAACGAAGATCCTGATTGATAAACCGTACCGTTGGATGCGGAGCCAAAGTCGCAGAGGCTAATACTGTCTCCGTTTGGATCACTGTCATTTGACAATACATTTACAGTGACAGCAGTATTAACGTTGGTACTTACCGCATCATTAATCACATTCGGGTTGCTATTATTGCCGGTATTTCCACCCCCATTATTGGAGCCATTGGTACCTACATAAATCGTAACCTCAGCCAGCGAACTATTACCGTTGGTATCGCAGAGAGTGTAATAGAAGTTATCAACTCCCACGAAGCCAGCATTTGGTTGGTAGTAGTATCCATTTCCAGACTGGGAAATTGTACCATTTACTGTATTGGTGTTTCCACACAGTGAAATCTGATCTCCATTAGGATCTGAATCATTTGCGAGTACATTGATATCCACTCCTACACCGGTCAAAGTGTTGATTACATCAGGAATAGCATATGGAGCTTCAGGACCACCAGTACCACCAGAGCCTCCTCCGTTGTTTCCACCACCATTATTACCTCCGCCGTTGTTTCCGCCGCCGTTATTTCCACCGCCACTACAGTCGCCAACGAACACGTGTGCATAAGCAGTTGTACAGTTTCCATTCATATCGCAAGCCAGTATTTCAATCGTGTCGTTACCCGTAAATCCTGGTAGTGGAGTATAGCTTACACAATTACCTCCAGGAAGTCCCAGAGAACAATTGTAAGTAGTACTAGCCATATTGATCATTACAGGACCTGTCAATCCACAGAAGTCAATGCAGATGTCGATTGGAGTAATAGGACCGGTACAAACATTAACTGCTTCCTGACAACCAGATCCACTGACTGTGACAGAAACTATAGCCGTATCTGTACCTCCATGCCCATCACAGACTGTATATGTGAAACTATCAGTGCCAGTGAATCCAGCATTCGGCATGTAGTACAAAGCCCCACCGCTGGCAGTAACTGTACCATTTGCTCCATTTCCAAATCCACAGATGCTAAGAGCGTCACCGTCAGGATCACTATCGTTATTGAGAACCTGAATGGTCACTCCAGAAGAAGCACTATTGACACTGTCATCTACTGCAATTGGATTCGCATTCTGAGCTGTACAATCAGTTGCCACATTCACATTGGCAATCATATTCTCACAGTCACCTCCATTACACATGGTTATAGTTAGATTTTCCATTCCCAGGAAGCCTGGTAGCGGAGTATATGTTACACACTGCCCTGAAATTGCTATGCCACAGTTGTAAAGCGAAGCAATATTTGTAATCGTCCAGCCAGCTCCCAGCCCACAGGATGTTGGACAGATCTGAATCGGAGTAAGCGGCTCAGTACAAACGTACATAGGTGTATTAGTACAGCCATTGCCTCCACCGTTTACATTGATCATCACCATTGCCACATCCGTTCCGCCATTGCCATCACAAATCGTATAGCTAAAGACATCTGCACCGCTGAAACCGGAATTTGGAGTGTATACAAACCCGAAACCTGATTGAATCACTGTTCCGTTTGCAGCTTGGTCGAAGCCACAAATATAGACACCGTCACCATCCGGATCATTGTCATTGTTCAATACATTTATGGTCACTGAGCCACCACTTGAAATTACATCATCGTCATTGGCATTTGGCGGATTATTTCCACTTGTTCCACCACTTACGTTAATCGTAACAGTAGCTGTGCTGCTTCCTCCATTGCCATCGCATATAGTGTAAGTATAAGAATCAGTGCCAGTGAAGCCTGAGTTCGGAGTATAGATAAAGCCAGTGCCTGACTGGATTACCAAACCATTTGATCCTTGGCCGAATCCGCAGAAGTAAAGCGCATCACCATCAGGATCTGTATCATTTCCAAGTACCAGATTGGTTACCGGAGTACCCGGTGTTGTGGTATAGGAATCGTTGACCGCTATTGGCGGATTGTTTCCTGTTGATCCTCCACTTACCGTAATATTAACTGTAGCAGTGCTGCTGCCACCGTTACCATCGCAGATGGTATAAGTGTATGAATCAGCACCAGTGAAGCCAGCATTTGGAGTGTAGATAAAGCCAGTGCCTGACTGGACTACTGAGCCGTTGGAGGCTTGACTGAATCCACAGAAGTACAGGGCATCACCATCTGGATCACTATCATTTCCAAGCACCAGGTTCGTTACCGGATTACCAGGAGTTGTCGTATACGAATCGTTAACAGCATTTGGCGGATTGTTTCCTGTTGATCCTCCACTTACCGTAATATTAACTGTTGCAGTGCTGCTGCCACCGTTACCATCGCAGATGGTATAAGTGTAAGAATCAGCACCAGTAAAGCCAGCATTTGGAGTGTAGATAAAGCCAGTACCTGACTGGATTACTGAACCATTTGAGGCCTGACTGAATCCACAGAAGTACAGGGTATCACCATCTGGATCACTATCATTTCCGAGTACCAGGTTCGTTACCGGACTACCTGGAGTTGTTGTATAGGAATCGTTAACTGCATTCGGCGGATTGTTTCCTGTTGATCCACCACTTACCGTAATATTAACTGTTGCAGTGTTGCTGCCACCGTTACCATCGCAAATGGTATATGTATAGGAATCAGCGCCAGTGAAACCAGCATTTGGAGTGTAGATAAACCCAAAGCCGGACTGGATTACCGTGCCGTTTGACGGCTGGCTAAATCCACAGAAGTAGATTGAATCACCATCTGGATCGCTGTCATTGCCTAGCACCAAGTTGGTAACCGCCGTACCAGGCGTGGTAGTGTACGAGTCATTCACCGCATTTGGCGGATTGTTTCCTGTATTGCCACCAGTAACAGTAATTGTCACTGTCGCAGTAGAAGTATTTCCGTTTCCGTCACAGATGCTGTACGTGTAGGAATCTACACCAGTAAATCCGCTATTCGGAGTATAGACCAGATTACTACCATTCACCGTTACAGAACCATTTGAAGCCTGGGTATAATTACAGATGGTAAGGGTATCGCCATCAGGATCTGAATCATTAGCCAAAACATTATTGGTCACTGGTGTATTCTGCGATGTGCTGTAGTTGTCATTAACCGCGTTTGGAGGATCGTTTGAAGTACAACCGCCAATCGTGATGTTTACTGTTACAGATTCGCAAATGCTATTATCAGTCGTACAGGCCTCGATAGTGAGCTGCTGAAGAGCACCTTCAGGGAATCCAGGCAGAGAAGTGTAGATGACACATCCACCATCAATATCGACTCCACATTGATACAGTGAGTTGACCTCGACAATTGTTATGGCATTTCCACCGAGCAGACAGAAGTCTGGGCAGATTGGCGTAGGGGTCAAGCTCTCTACACAGAGGTTCATAACTTCTGGAACACAGCCAGTGTCTCCAGTCACTGTGACATTGACTGTACCAGTATCCGTACCTCCATTGCCATCACAGATCGTGTAGGTGAAGCTATCAGAACCAGTGAATCCTGCTACCGGAGTATAAATGAAATTATTACCAGATTGAGTCACGGTTCCGTTGCTTGCTTGCCCATGTCCACAGATCGTAATGGTATCCCCATCCGGATCGTAGTCATTCGGAAGTGGCGTAATGGTAATCGGGTTGCCATTGCTGCTGCCTGAATCATCAACAGCAACAGGAGGCAAGTTTCCATTGTTATCACAACTTACACTGATCGTTACACTGGCACTGCTTTGACCTCCCTGGCCGTCGCATACATCATAAGTGAAAGAGTCATTTCCATTGAAGCCTGCATTAGGCGTATAAATCAAACTCGTTCCAGCTTGTACAACAGAACCATTCAAAGCCTGCTGAATTGCGCAAATGAACAAGGCATCCCCGTCTGCATCCGAATCGTTTGCAATTACGTCGATAGTCACAGATTGACAATTCTCACTAGTGGCTGTGTCGTTCACCGCTACAGGTGGTGTATTGCTGTTATCATTACAGGTTACGGACACAATCACTGTTGCGGTAGATTGTCCTCCGTTTCCATCGCATACAGTGTATGTAAAGGAATCAGTACCGTTGAAGCCGGTGTTTGCAACATAAGTAACTGCGTTACCTACCTGTGCAACGGTTCCATTCAATGCAGTTCCAAGGCCGCAAAGATTTAGCACATCGTTATCAGGATCGGTATCATTTGTCAATGGATTAATGGTAATCATCTCGCATCCAGCAGAAACAGAATCCCCTACGGCTACAGGTGATTCGTTGCCGGTATCACAGGTTACAGTTACCGTTACCGTGCCTTCGTCCTGACCACCTTGTCCATCACACACCTGATAAGTAAATGAGTCCGTTCCAACGAATCCAGCTGTTGGTGTGTACACTACCGAAGTTCCCGACTGACTAACAGTTCCATTTGTCGGCGTTCCAAGTCCACAGATGGACAATGTACCTCCATCGGAATCGCTATCGTTTGTCAGAGGACTAATGGTCACGGCGGAGCAGTTGCTCAGAGCTGTGTCATCCTGCGCAACAGGCAATTCATTTCCATTTTCGCAAACCACAGTTATTGTGACCATTGCAGTATCCTCACCACCATTTCCATCGCAGATGGTATATTCGAAACTGTCTGTTCCGTTGAAAGCTGAAGTAGGTGAGTAGATAAAGCTATTTCCTGCCTGGATCACTGAGCCGTTCGACGGCTGTGTGAAGTTACAGAGGAAAATGGCATCTCCATCCGGATCACCATCGTTTCCGATTGCATCTATTGCAACAGCAGCACATAGGCTGGTAGCATTATCATCAATTGCAACTGGTGGTAGATTACCATCACAAACTACAGTAACATTTACAATGCCTGTTGTCTGTCCACCATTTCCATCACAAACCGAGTACAAGAATACATCTGAGCCAGTGAAATTGGCATTTGGTGTATAGGTGAAGATGTTTCCTTCAAGTGTTATCGTACCATTAATTGGCTGCTGACTACCACAAACACTCAGTTGATCACCATTTGGATCAGAATCATTAGCCAACACATCTATTGTTGTCTGAGTACAGTTCGAAGTAACCTGATCTTCTACAGCCACAGGAGGATTATTACCCGTGTTTCCACCACAAGAAGCGTTAACCGTTATCGTAGCAGTGGCCTGGTGATCAGCTTCATCACATACTGTGTAGGTAAATGCGTCGACACCAGTGTATTCTGAAGATGGCGTATATTCAAATGTGTTTCCTGCAAGTTGGATGCTTCCATACATAGGAGCAGTGAAGCTACAAATGGTCAAAACATCATTGTCAGGGTCGGAATCATTACTAATCGGATCAATCGTGATCATATCGCAAGCTGAGGACACCACATCATCATTAACCGTTGGAGGCATATTGATTGGCTGCTGACAATCGTCAACAACAGTAATAATCGCTGTCGCTTCTTCGCAGATTCCATCACTATTACAAGCTGTGATGGTCAAAGTTTCCTGCCCGTAGAATCCAGGCAGCGGTGTATAGAATATACAGTCTTCTTCGATTACAATACTACAGTTGTAGAGATTATGCACCTCGGTAATATCATAGATTGGGCCGATTCCGCAGTAAGAAGGACAGATTTCCAATGCCACAATCGGAGCAGTACAACCGTAGATAGTGATGTTTTCACATTCGCCACTGGTAACTACAACATTTACGGTGGCGGTTGCTGTTCCTCCATCTTCATCACAGATCACATAAGTGAAGCTGTCATTACCCACAAATCCTTCATTCGGAGTGTATACAAATGCTCCGTCGATTGGGAACACTGTTCCGTTGTCAGGTACAGTGTAATCGCAAATAGTCAAATCAGTGCCTTCTGGATCACTGTCATTAGTGACAACTCCGATGGTAATTGGGTTTCCGTTTGATACTCCGCTATCATCTACAGCAATTGGATTTTGATTCTCTGCACAAACAGTTAAGGTAACGATTGCAGTGCTGCTCTCCCCTGCTGCATCGCAGACGCTATAAAGGAAGATAACGGTTCCAATGAAAGATGGGTCCGCTGTATAGGTGAACACGTTGTTCTCCAGCGTGACAAATCCACTTGCTGGCTGTGCAAAGTCGCACACGTATATCTCGTCACCATCAATATCGCTATCATTAGCCATTACATCCAGAGCTTGCGGGCTGCTTACGCATTCCCAGGTGTCATCTGAAGCAAGAGGCGGATTATTCTCATTCGTACAAGCTTCTACATTTATGGTCACGATTCCACTTGTCTCACCGCCATTGGTATCACAAGCAGAATATACAAAGACATCATTTCCGTCATACCCAGCATTCGGAGTGTAAGTGAAGACCCCATCAACAAGTGCCACTGTTCCATTAAATGCCTGAATATTATCGCAAATTGTCAGTGGATCTCCATCTGGGTCACTATCATTTGCCAGGGCATCTATGGTCACAGCCTCGCCACAGGATGTACTCGCTATGTCATCTATGACTGATGGCGGATTGTTCATCGAGTTTTCACAATTGACCGCAACAGTCACAGTTCCTGTACTCATATTGCCAGAAGCATCACAAACATCATAGGTGAAAATGTCATTGCCAGTGTATCCAGGGAATGGTGTGTATACCAGAAACTCCCCTGACTGCATCACAGAACCATTCAAAGGCTGATTGTAGCTACAAATTACCATTGCTTCATCCTCCGGATCGAAATCATTGCTTAGTACTGCAATCGTGATAGGTCCACAATCTGTAGTTCCTGCATCTTCAACAGCTACCGGAGGCTCATTGCAAGAGCCGACCACAATTTCTGCACAGTAGTTAATACAGGTTCCATCCACGTTACATGCCTGGATTACCAGGAATTCATTGCCTTCGAAGCCTGGAAGGGCTGTATAGATGATACAGTCATCTGTTTGCTCAAGACTGCAATCGTACAGCACAGAATAGTCGTTGATGAACCAGTCTGGACCAGTGTATTCCACAGGAAGACAAATTTCGTTTGGTACAACTGCCGCTGTACAAAGCGTAATGTTTGGCACTTCACAAGATTCCAAAGGCGGAAGTTCTGCGGGTTGGAATCCAAAGTTATTGTCTTCGTCAGATTCGTTTTCTGTCAATGGTCCTGAGTCTGTTGTGCTGGTCGTAATTGTGTAACCAGTAGGCCCGCTTCCAACAACAATCGTGTAATCATCCGGTGCAAGGTTGCCAAATTCGTAGTCTCCATTGGAGTCAGTGTAGAGTACAATCGGAGTAGTTGGTCCACCTCCGGTTCCAGCAGGGGTCAGTGTCACTTGTATTCCTGACAAACCACTTTCTCCCGGATCCATGGTACCGTTACCATTCAGATCATAGAATACAGTACCAGAAATACTACCGTCATACTGCGTTTCAATGCAACTGTCCGGAGCATTGTAAACGGCGATACCTGAACAAGTAGCTGGATCATCAACTTCTACCGTTACTCCCGAGAATCCATTTGCCGGTAAGCCGTTGACCATCACATTCGTGACACCGTCAGCATCGTAGGTATATGGATTGGTACTCAGGCTTACTCCATTCAAAATTACGTTGAAGGTACCAGTTCCTCCGAAGGTAACCTCGATATCCAAATCGTAAGATTGATTGGCAGGATTACAAGTACCCGGAATAGCCGTAACACTTGGGCCACCGACGGTATAATAGAGATTTTGCACGCAGGTTGAGGTGTTTCCACAGGCATCAACTGCCTGATAAGTTCTTTCAACTGTATATAAACAGTCTTCTGAGCTTAGGACATCACCCGCGTGGGTCACAGTCGGATTGTCATCACAACCATCAATAGCAACAATCGAAGCCGGATCTGCAGGCGGAACATCACCATCTGTGTTAACACCTAAGCTCACCGATTCGGGGCAGTTTATCGTTGGAGGATCATTGTCCTGTACTTCAATATTTTGCGTATCAGTCATGACATTGCCGCAATCATCTACTGCGCGCCAGGTTCTCACAATGATTCCTGTGCTGCTACAACCTGTAAGGCCTGTTACATCATCCTGGAAAGTTGCTGCAATAGCACCAATTCCACAAGCATCAGATGCTGTGGCAATTCCAGTAGTTTCAGCTTCTGGATCTGTTGAACCACCGCAGTCAACAACTACATCATCCGGAACCACGAGGCTCGGAGGAGTAGTATCTACCACCGTGATTAGTTGGTCTTCTGACAGCTCGTTGCCGCAGTTGTCTGTTGCAGTCCAAGTCCTGACGATTGTACCAGTATTGTTACAGCTTGTCAGATTCTCCGCATCATTGTAAGTGATATCGGTAATGGAACAACCATCAGAGGCTGTCGCCGATGCTAACACGGTGGGTGCGATGCTACCACTACATTCCACAGACACGTCTTCGGGGATGGTTAATGTTTGGGCCGTAACCAGTGGGACTCCCATCAGCCACATTAGCACCAACATTAAAACAACCCGAACCGGGTTCTTGTAAAATATTCTCATACACAAATTTTAGCGCAATACGAGTGAGCGTATTCACGCGGTTTTGAACTCTTCTCTCTTTTAATGGTCGCACTCAATCATCCACAGTTTGCCAGACTGAGAGCTATTCGGCGGTCCAATGTTCAAATACCTTGCCATCTGGCGTGCTTCCGTAAAATGACAAGGCTTCACCCTTTGCATGAGAAAAATTAATCTGAAAACAAAGAATCAATTGACGCCAGCTATAAGAATAGATTTCCGAGCAGCTCATCTGTTGCAAATTGATTAGTAAATGATCAGCCAGATATTTCGTTAATGGTTTGCCAGACCCGGCATATGAACACGAGAATAAATTGTGCAGAGCAAAAATTTGATTGAGGATGCTGTAAAAAATTTGGCACGAAAAATAAAATCCAACTTTTTAGCTCAAAAATGCTTTGACAACGCTCTCTGTTAGCAAATTTTCAGAGCTAATTTGTGCCGTATACATACATCATCAATTATTTAAATTGCTAATTACAATAAGATTATTCAGAGGCACATTTCATCATATTTGCGATTCTGGCATAAATTGTTCGTGTTTCCGACCCCGCTATTTGCGTGAGGGATTGAAGCGGTATGAGCCGTAGGACGCTGCGACTGAGGCATGCCTGATGGGGGCTCGGAGCCTGCGGAGAGACCACAGC